>CAYSEQ010000024.1:0-2967 GCA_964430475.1 uncultured Gammaproteobacteria bacterium | reverse complement strand
ATGAAAACTGTAGTAGAATATCTTAAAAAGTCTAATATGTATTGGACGGATACAAACTATTGCAAAAGGATCCAAAAGCTCTTAAACTGAAATTAACTATAATTGTATTCGTTAATTTATTTAAGTGGTGAGAAAGTTAATTACTATTTTTTTACTATTTTTTTTGGTAGTTTCACTTTTAAGGTTGATTTACCCCTCTTTTGCTGAAGCAGCCACTCTTTACTTCTCGCCATCCAGCGGAACCTACAGCAAGGGCTCAACTTTGAAAGTTAATGTTTATACAAACACGACTGGAGAGTTGATAAATGCTATTCAAGCAAACATTAGTTATCCCAAAGACAAATTGCAATTTTTAAGCATTTCAACCTCCGGTTCAGTGTTATCAATTATTGCTGAAAAGGTAGGAGGAGAGGGGACTGTCAGAATAGCGGGTGGAAATACTTCTGCGTTCTCCGGTTCCAAATTTATTGCAGCAGTTTACTTTAAAGTTTTGGCAAGTTCGGGAAATGCTACATTGAGTTTTTTGGCAGATTCAGCAGTTGTAAAGTCAGCTGATAACCAAAATGCCCTAACTTCAAGTTCAACTGCAAAATTTAGCTTTGTTGCTGAAGAGCCTGAACCAAGCCCTCAAGCTGAAATAAGTAAACCTCCAAAGATTAGCGATGTAAGAGTTGAGAATCTTAGCACAACATCCGCCTCTATAGTTTGGAAAACTGATATGGAATCAACTTCGGCTGTGGAATTTGGTTTAACACCTTCTTTGGGACTTCTAGTTTCAAAAGATAATTTGGTTTTGGAGCATTTCATAGAAATTCCCTCTGGCCTTCTTTTACCTGGTACAAAGTATTATTTTAGGGTGATAAGTAGGAGTGCAGATTTAGAAACAACAAGTGAAACTTTGTCATTCACGACTAAAGGATATAGAATCTCGATTAAAGTAGAGAGTGAATCTGGAGAGCCTATAACTGGTGCTGGGGTAACACTTTACACTTTTTCCGATGCTATCAATGGAATAACAGATAGCAACGGAGTTGTGGAATTTCTAGATGTTTCTCCTGGCAAACATTTAGTCAATGTTAAATACAGAAATCTGGATAAGACTCAAGAAATCGATGTGACCCCTAGTGAGTCCCAAGAATTTAGTATAAAAATTGCTTCACAAAAACACCTTCCCAATAACAAAATTTTAGCCTATATTATTTTAATACTTGTTGGAATACTTACTATTTCTGTTTTAATCTATATGAAATTTAGAAGAAAAACACCTCCACCAATAAATATAGACTTAACAAGTGAGACTTTTGAAAATAAAAATGCCCAGGAGGTTAAAGAAACGCCTGGAAGTTCAGAAATTAAGTTTTAGATGTTTTGATTTATGAATAGAGAAAGACTTGTCTTAGTTTTTACACTGATATTACTTTTTACGCTCTTTGTTATCAGGGTATCGGAAAGACCGAATGGAGTGGTAAAGAGTGATAGGTCATCGGAAATACCTGCGGACGCTAACTCTGACAATATTGTTGATGGAGTAGATTATGCGATTTGGCTTAAAAACTTAGATAAAGATAATCCAAATGGGAAATTAGAAGGTGATTTTAATCAAGACGGTATTGTGAGTTCCGAAGATTATGAGGTTTGGCAGAGCAATTACAAGGATCGGATTAATATTAATCTTTCTTCTCAGAGTAAAGTCTTGGGTTTTTCAACAAATGTAGGTTTTTGGGAGAAAATTAGGAATAATATAAGTTTATTTTTTAATAACCTAAAAGGGAAAATCTTGCCTGAACCTAAAGTTATAAGCTTCAAAGATGCAAGAAAATTTGCCGGCAAGGAAAAAATCGTTGAGGGTGAAATAAAAGAGATTATCAATAATAGAAAGGCTGTTTATCTAGGTTTTGCAAAACCTCATACTGGGTTTTTTGTAGTTCGTATTCTTGAAGAAAATTGGAAAAACTTTCCAGATGTGCCTGATAAGATTTACAAAGAGGGCCAAAAAATTAGAGTTTCTGGGAAGATAGAATGGTACCAAGGTGACCCTGTGATATATGTGGAAAACCCGTCACAGATTGTTGTTCTTTCTGACTAAACTGCCTTAAGCGACATGATGACCTTATAAGTAAAAGGTCAAACCTGCCGCGAGAGGTATGCTTTTATCAGTGCAAACTTTGAAGATAAAAAAACATTTAGGCAAAGGGGGATTTAGAAATTTACATACCAGTTTAAGGTTTAGTGTGCCTAGAAGAAATCTCATTCAGCTTTTTTTGACTACATTCCTTCTCTTTGCTTTACCTATTGGTGTATTTTTGGCCTCAAGAGCAGTCATCTTTAGACCGAAGGCTGAATTACCTAAGGTTAAAGTATTTGTTGCTCCGGAAAACCAAACTCTTCCGCCAGATGCAAATTTCAGAATCATGGTTGATCCCAATGGATATGAAATTAGCTTCGCACGAGTTGTACTGTTATTTGATACCACCAAACTTAACTTAGCAAGTGAAATTTCTACTTCCACTCAGCTTACTAATATTATTGAAAAAACAGCTAAAGATGAGGCAAATTCATCAGGTAGAGCTATTCTTTCACTAGGGTTAACTGAAGGGTCATCTCCCCCTTCTCAAATCTTTGAGTTTGCTTCATTTTCTTTAACAGCGATAAGTCAGACTCCAAATGATGTTGCTTCACTTTCCTTTGACCAAAATGATTTTCAGGTTGTTGATATCCAGGGTAATAATTTGCCGGTAGAGTCTACCTCCTCACAGCTTACACTAAATCCAGTTTCAGTATCACCAACTTTGGAGACAACACCAGGGGTAGGAGAGGCTTTACTCGTGACAAGTCCAACTCCTACTTCTACCCCCACACCCACTCCAACTCCGGCCTCGGCCCCCACAGTAATAACGACAGATGAGTGGATACAACATGCCCATGATGCCCAACATACAAGCTATACTGATCAAGTAGTTGATCCTC
>CAYSEQ010000023.1:0-4602 GCA_964430475.1 uncultured Gammaproteobacteria bacterium | reverse complement strand
GAATTAACTCAGAAGCGCAAACTAAGTGTGTCTATCTATTCCACTCCTGGAGTGTACATCTATTCTAGTTAATAGCCAGATTAACATTAGGTAATTTCCCACTTTTTCGCCATTCTTCCGCATGTATCCTTCCGCAAATCACCAATACATCACTATAACCTGATAGCGATCTGCTCACCTTATCAATTGCCAAACTGTCCCTTAATTCTCCCATACTCCTAGGTATTTTTGCCACAGCCTGCTCACTTGGTGATAAACTTTTAATTTCCTCTTCAGTCATAGTGGGATCAGCTAAGCGAGTAAATCTTTTATAAGTGCCTTCATCAGAACTTAACTTTTCCAAACCGTAACCCAATTTATTTCTAATTAAGCCGTCTAAATCCTGCCAACTATTAAGGCCCAGCAGTTCTAGCAACTTTTCCCCGTCAATCCCTATTTGTTCATGTAAGAAATTAATTGCACTATCAACAGTAAGGGGCAGATTGTTTCTCTTTAGGTGTATAAAAGCCTGGGAGAGAAACCATATCGAAGTGTATTCAGAACCAAATTTTTGTCTCGCAGTTTCAAGCTGTTCTTCAAAAGACATATCCCAGCTTTCAACCTTAATAGAATGTTTTAAAAACATATAAGCTATTGCTGCCTGTTCACCATAACGAGGTAGTAAATCCTCCATCTTTTGATTGGGATCTTTAGCAAACTCTTCTTTCGCTTTCATTAAAGGTTCCACCCCTTCTATCAATACACATTTATTTTCAACATTACCATTGGAAAAGTCTTCCAGTTTTGGCAAGATTCCCTGCAAATCCTCCATTTTTCTCGTATGTTCAAGACCAATAATAACCAATTTTTTCTCACTCATTAACTCAGGCCCTTTTCCTCTCTCACCTTGATCTATCTGGGTATTGTTTTCTCTCTTCTGAACACCTTCAACAGATTCACCTTCCATTAGCAAATATTATACAATCAAATTCACAATTTTTTCCATAAACCAATTAAAGCCGAAATAGAATTATTTCCAGGCACTATTGCAACCCGGACTAAATTGGATGAGGATTGGGTTCAAATTTAAAAATATTTTTTCCCGAAAGGTTTAAAGCTAATTTTATCCGAATTGTGTGAAACTATATCACTCAGCGGGTGTGAAGTGTATTACTATTCCACTCCTGGAGTGTACATGAGTACAACAATTTTATTGTATGAAGCTATATCACCTCGAGGGTAGTCTCTGAATTGATGGAGGGATAAATTATCTTCTATTTTGATTTTGGATCAATCTTAAAGATTTCTCAATTCTTTGATAGAATTTATCGAGTCTAGCTCCGCCCTCGAGCTCGGATAGGGTAACACTTTGGAAGGTATCCTGTTCTTCATCAGTACGAGTTCTATCGCCAAATGGGCAATTTAAAGGATCACATTCATATGGGCAAAAACCTTACTTGGATCCAGCCCTCTTTGCGCTGCCTGTCGCCTTGCTCTATCTACAATCTCACAGATCATATTTGACTCCGATAATAAAAGTAAAATAAGGTGTTTGTCAATACAAAATCCTCCTAAATATCACACAGCAAATACTTTACTACAGTGCTTTCCCTAAAGGTTTAAACCTATTTAACCCGACGGGTTTAAAGCTTTATTTGTATTCAATTTATCAATATAGACAAGACAAGATTTGTCTAAAGGGACTTTAAGCTCTTTGAGCAACATTGCCGACTTGCCATACTGGTTGTCTGCCCAGTTTTTGATTATCCAATCTCTGCGATAGTTAGCAAGTTTTTGACCAAAAACCTCCCCTATTATCCCAAATTCAACTGCTTGAATTAAAAAATGAAGGTTTGCCTTTCTGTCACCTAGGATATTTTCTTTTTGAACTCTTGACAAAAGCTTATTGAAAAATGTACCTCCCCCCCTACTATAGGAAAAATAATGGGCCAATTCGTGGATGATACTGTATATCAAACCCCTTCTACTTTTAAGATTATTCTCTAAATCCTTCCATGCTCGTACAGAAATTGTCAAAGGATCAGAAAACGAATTTGGAGCTACCTGAGAAACATAAATTTTTATTAGCTTTTCGGAAACCCTAATTTTATAAATAATCTCGAAGTTTTTTAAAATCTTTTTCTCGTATTTATCCCAGATTTCTTGGACTAATTTAGCCTTTTCTTTTCCACTGTTAAAAAATTCAAGAGTTGGCCTTCCGCCGGCAAGTTTCAACAAAGCCTCTTCGTAAGGAGCTGAATATACAAACTTCACAACCTTCCTGTCTTTAAACAAAGTCATACTTTGAAGATTACTTCCTCAGGTATGCACCAATTGCTTTTTTTCTACAAGAGAATGAATGTATTCTTTATGATATTCATCCTTCCCACCTCCGGCACTGCAAGAATCAGCTAAACAACCACTACCATTTCCACCACTACAACTATCTGCAATACAACCACCTTGTCCATCACACCCAGCTATTTCTAGATACTCATCGATCATTGGGGGTTGCAAGCTATGATTTTCTATAACTTCTCGCCAATGAGCATATCTAGATAGAATTTCTTGTTCTCTCTCAGTCAAACTCACTGTTATTCACCCCCTTCCAACATTGAGGGTCAGGAGCAAAATAGTCTCCCGTGAGACCATAAGCAACAGCAGGACAACCCCTGCAATAATTTAACAACTCACAACTACCGCACTTCTTCATATTTTCAACCTGCCTCATTTTATTTAACTCTTGTGACTCGATAAAAATTTTCCTAATACTTTCTTCAGGCATCTTTCCCACTTTTATCGGTAATCTCCTACAAGCATATACCGTGCCGTCCGCCAGAAGAGTTAATGTTCTGTTGCCTATCGCACAACCATCGTAAATCAGATTTTCTCCCTCCTGAGAAATTCTTTTGTATAATCCTAGCTCATAATAAAGTAATTTCCAAAGATGGTCTTTCCTTCCAAAATGAGTAGTTGAACCTTCCTCCTGGAGACGTTTGTACTCATCTAGAACGCTAAGTAACAGCCTCCTATATTCAAGAGGTTCTATCATCTGTTCTCGAAGTTGAGCGCCTTTCCCAATAGGGACCAGTCTTGCAAAATCAAAAGCTGTAACTTTCTCTCTTGATACTAAACGGATCACATCAATTAACTCATCCTTGTTAACCTTACTAAGAGTAAACATGACTACTGAACGAATACCGACCTCATTCAATACCCTAATTGCCCTCAAAGTGTCCTGAAATAGGCCAACCCTTCCTCTAAACCTATCATGTGTGTGCTCTAGCCCATCGATACTAACCTGATATCTTACTAAGCCTGCACTTTTCAAATCCGATGCAATTTTCTCGTTTAATAAATTCGGGTTTCCCAATATTCCCACGGACAATCCACTTTCAGTAGAGTACCTTACTAAATCTATAATTCCAGGTTTAAGAAGAGGGTCTCCGCCACTAAAATTAATACTCCCTCGTACTCCCCATTCCTTTGTCGTAGTTACAAAATCGTCAATAATTCTTATACAGGTATCAAAATCTAACTCGTTCCTTAACTCTTGTCTGTAAGTTGGCTCACCACGCATGTAACAATGAAGACAATCTTGCTGACACCTGGCAGTAAGGTGCCACTGAAGACCAAAAATCGGAGCGCGCTCGGCCATATAATAAGCAGTGACTTATTTAACTTAATTATAAATCAGACAGTCAACTTTTCTTTTCTCTAGCTGAAAATAAAAAAAGGGCACTGGAGCTTTAGCTTATTCTGATTAATTTGCACTTGCGATTAGATTTCCCGGGCGGGTCATTCCTTTTTTAATAATCCCTTCTTTTTTAGAAAATTTTTCCACTCATTAAAACATCTCTCTGCCAATTCATAAACATCATAGTATTTTTTATCCGCTTTTATCTCCCACTTATACTGACTAATAATAGGAAGAGTGATATTGATTTTCCGCTGCTTGTTAGGTTTCTCTGTGGTTAAAACATACGCTAACGATTTCCGAATCGTACGACTACCAATTTGCTTATCAATTCGAGTATTGGCGTCAATTCTAGTATATTTATCTGCCTTAACATGTTTAATCCCGTTAACAAAATCAGCACACACTTTAAAAAACTTATTCCTTTTCCCTCTCTTCTTATCAAAAAGACTTTCTAATTCCTCTACGCTTCCTTTATTGTCTTTAAATACGCTGTTTTTTAGCCAATCCTTTAGATGGTAGCAATTCATAAAAAAGGCATATACCTCGTCTAAACAATCATCGTCTGTATAGCCTTTGGGACAAGATCTTTTAATCTTCTCAATTCTTTTATACCACCTCTTAACTCTTTCCCACTGCTCGAGGTATTTGTATTGTTCGTCTTGTACTTTATACATCGAAAACTATTTTTTGAAGTAATTTTCCGAAATAAAACCAAATGTGTCAACTAGAAAAATATATCTCAAAAAACATCAATTCAGGCTCAATTCGAGGCTAAGAATTTAAATAGTTTCCGAAAGGTTTAAACCTAATTAACCCGAAGGGTTTAAAGATATCGCTTTCTTCGCACATTCCAAAGCAAAAATCCAAATGTGTCTATCTATTCCACTCCTGGAGTGTGCAAATAATTTATACCTCTAGACTCA
>CAYSEQ010000022.1:4409-5394 GCA_964430475.1 uncultured Gammaproteobacteria bacterium | reverse complement strand
GCCTTTTAGTTCCTAACTTTCGATGAAGTCCAAGCCTGAGCGCAGCCTTTTAGTTCCTAACTTTCGATGAGTATAACTCAATTATATCGAAAAATCAAGATAAATTTGCATTTAAAGTATCCTATAATGTATAATAAATACAATTATTTTAGACTGATTTTCTTAATTTGACATGGTTTATGAGTGAAGCACCAAGAAAAATGTATCTTTGGATACCTTACCTTTCGCAAATCCAGATTTTTCCCAAAAGTGTTACTTTTGACTATAAAGGAGGTAAGGAAGAAATACAATGGGTAAAGATTCATTCTATTATGCTTTATGGAGAATCTTGCGATCTGCCACAGGAATTTTTTGAAAAGTGTGCTTTTTATAAGATTCCTGTGGTTATACACAGAAGGCATATGCCCAGAGCTGTGGTAGTTTGCCCAACTTTACCCCCTGACCAAGAGAATATTTTAACCCAACAAATTTTGTATAGACAAAATGAGAAAAAACGATCTTATATCGCAAAAAGACTTCTTCAGGCTAAATTTAAAAGCATGAATTGGTTGACGCCGTGCAACCGGGATTTGCTTTATGGAGTAATACACAGCGACAAGATGATTGCCATTGAAGCGCAGCATGCTAGAAGATATTGGAGAGAGTATTTCCATCAGCTTAAGTTAAAGGGGGGAAGGAGAGGAGGAAAAAATGAGGTTGAAAAAATTTTAGATGCTGTCTCAAAATTCGTAACCGGGATAATTCTTCGCTGGACTTTGTACCATAATTTAAGCCCTTACCATGGATTTATTCACAAGCCTACCGATTACCCGGCACTCGTTTACGACTTAATTGAAGCTTATAGGGGTTATTTTGACAAAGTTGTCTTTGATACTTATAAAGAACTTAAAAATAAAACCAATAATGAAAAGATCTTAGGAGCTGCAATTGAAAAGATAAAAGAGTTTTTAGATACGAAAGTGTATATAGAAGCAACACGGCAGGT
>CAYSEQ010000022.1:0-4396 GCA_964430475.1 uncultured Gammaproteobacteria bacterium | reverse complement strand
ATTCCAAGAGCTTTTACATGGAGTTGTTTTGGCTTTAAGAGCTTATCTGTTGGGAAATACTAGAAGGTTTATAGTTCCTGTTCCTTCAAAACCAAATGGCGGAAGACCAATCAAGGCTGGTTATCAGCTTTACGGCCACAAAGCAGGTATCACTAACTTTTGGCCGGAGACGAAAAAGATTGTTGAGAATTTTGAGAAAGTAAGTTTTATTGGTTAGGAGTTAGAGTGTAATTACCAGAATCAATTTTAACCGCATTTATTATTTTATGCTTTACTTCAGGTTCGAGCTGTTTCAAATATTCGGCCGTTTTTTCAAGAAATGTATCACCAGTCTTTGGTTGTTCTTCTGAATTTTTGGGGTTACCTTGAGAATCTTTTTGTGGGGGGACAATACCCGAAAAACGCAAATATCCGCGCATTGCCATCATAAACGCAGCTTGAACATCAGCATCAGCAACAAACTGACAGAATGGACAGACAAAGATACAACTGTTGCCTCTTGTTGATTTAAGCCTATTAATATTTTTTTCATCTAAGATTTTTTTATCTTTTACAAATTTTTCGATAACTTCGCTATCTATAAGTGGTGGACGAGCAAAATCTTTAACCATTTTTCTCAAATCTTTGAGATTCTCCTCGGTTGGAGAAAATGTCCTACTTTTATAAAATGTATTTTTATCCTTAGAATAGGCAAAAAATGAACTGTCTTTATACCTTAAGGTCAAAATGTTGCCCTCGGGTTTTCCAATCGTGACATCTGACAAATCATTCTTCTTAATCTCAAAGATACTTTTCAGACATTTAGCACAAATATAGCTTGATGCATAGGCGCCGACATTTCTTCCTATATATCTACTGTTTCTTCCCCATACGAGAGAATGTTCTGCTTTATCTGCCTCTGACTCAAACTCTGTATCTGCTCTCTTGACGCTGTGGTAAATTTTGGTGGTTCTACCGCTGCCTGTCTCAAAATTTGAGATGGCATCCTCATAAATAAGAGACGCTCCGTCAGGGCTTCCGGTTACTATTGCATGAATAACATTTCTAAGTTTTCCAATAGCGTTTTCGCGGACTCTGGCAATTGTAGTATCATCCTCGTTATATGCTCCCAAACGTGACTTTTGCTGTATTTCTGCGAAGTAATCTTTAATCTTTCCTATATTTCTGTCCTCTATAAATCCTTTTCCGATTATATCAATATTACGGATAAGAAAATTCTTATCTTCCTGATTATAATCAAATTTAACCAGACACCACGCTAGCCCATACTCACCTACATCTATTCCAAGGATAGGATATTTGAGTCGATTTTTGTCCCTACTGTAGTCCTTTTTGTCTTTCTGTTCTAAAACAATCTTACTTAAAGGAAAATCTTTTTTATTTTCGGTAGCTTTTAAAGTAAACGGTATTGCAAGATAAAGTTTATTGCGATTGCTTTCTAGATCTCTTTCAAAAATTGGTCTTTTTGTTCCTAAATCCCACTTTATCTTATAAGCTTCTTCAACGATAAAACTCCATTCTCCAAGAGTGATATTAATATCTTCCCAACCTTTTGGTCTATATAAATATTTATCTAAAAATTGTAGTTGGTAAGGAGATGAGCTAAGCAAAAAAGTTTTACTCACAAGATCATCATTATAAGCAGTAAAAGGGGCAACTTGTTTTTTATCTAATCGCAAAAGTTTTATATGGCCTTCTGTCGCATTTTTATTTATTTTCTTTAATTCATCATAGGCAACTAAGTATCTGTGTTTTTTCATTAGTTCCTTTTTCTCGGAACTTGAAATATCTATAGAATTGTCAAGAGATTGATAAAAGAGCTTGAATCGACTGTTTGATCCGACAATTTGGACTGAGTACGACGCAATATACTTTTGCTTTGAGTAAAGAGTGGCCGCCCCTTTTATCTCGGATAAAATAAGACTTTGGATTATAAAACCAAACTCATTTTTCTTTACCTTTTCCAGTTTGAAAAGATTAAGGTAATTTTTGGCTTTTTCAAACCGCCTAAGATTTCTTTTCTTATCAAGCGAAAATTCTGTATTAGCGTTGAATCTAACCAAATTTGCAACAATATTTTTAGCAAGCTCTACCCAGTCAAGTAAAAGATTTTTGTCTTTTAGAAGTTCATCTTTGCCAAATTGCGTTAAAAAGGTAATTAGGTGAATTATCAAATTTTTAAATTGTATAAGATAGCCTTCTTTGATATTTCTCAGCTCAATTTCTTCAACGTTGCCTTTGGCGTGCTCATTTTTATAAAAGGCAAACCTTCCTGTGCTTTCTTTATTGAAAAGTTGATAAGCGGTTGATTCTAAACAAACCGATTCAAGAATTTCTTTATATTCCTTTCTAAACTCCGGTGAATTAACGGCTAAATCTTTTAATTTACTCCAAATGAATTGCAGTTCTCTTCTATACAAATTTTCTTCGGTCTCCTTTTTCCTTTTAGATACTTCAAAAGTTGACTCCGGAGAAAATGTTTTTTGTAGAGCGGTAATGAGTTCAGTCAGAAAAACTATTCCATCCTCGAGTATCGGGATGGTATCTTCAACAAATTTTTCATTTTTTCTTTGTTGCCTCTCACCATAAAAAGCAACTGGCTTTTCTATATTTTCATAAATACCTTTAAGCTTTTCATTTTTTCTAACATTATCTTCTTCTTTTGCTTCGTCATAAAGATACTGCTGGTAGAAAAAATTAAGTCTTCTCCTTAGAGAAGATAGAAGCGAATCGAAAATTTCAAATTCTTTTTCTTTTTTAACATCTTCATTACTAATTTCATTACTAATAGAATCTAGCCTATCAATTAACTGTTGTAAATCTTTTACATCATCTTTAGCCTTATTTACATTAAGAGAATTAAGATAATTTTTTGCTTTCTGTAGGTTTGATTTAAATAGCAAAATCTTTTCGTCAATCTCAGATTGTCTCTTGATAAAATTACTAAACCAACTTTGTATTCTTCCTCCAAAAACACTACGATAATCTGCCCAACTTGTGATCAACATTGATACATCAGGAATTTGTCTTGCTTTCTGCGACAAAAATTCAAGCGAGTTAAGAACATCGCCTTTAGACACATACTCCGCCGGTAAAAACGTTGAAAGTGCTTCGTAGATTTCTTGGACTTCCCCATCTCTAAGAGAAGTTAAAATTTTATTAAAATAATTGGAATAGCTGTTAAAATTAGACCCTAAATCTAAAATCTTTTCCAACCATTTTTCAACGTCTTCTGAATTAATATATCTAGAAAGCCATTTTCTCCTTCTTTTAATAAGTTCCTCTATAGACTTTTCTTCTAGATTAATGAGGTCTGGAATGATGAGAAAGGTTATATTTTGAAGTCTGCCTTGGGGTTTTGATTGATTAATTATGCTTTTATCTAAACCGAAGCTCTTCCAAACTTTATCCTGCCCAAAAGTGTCATACTTTAACTTGCCGGATTTATCAAAAAAGCGATTTGTCAGCGCTTTGATAAACTCGTTCTTTTCCTCTTCATCCGTTATACTCTTTTTTACACAATTTTTAAGTCTACTTTCAAATGACCTTGCTGTTGAATTACTTCTTATTTGTACCTTGGTAAGAAACTCATTATAAAATTTATCCTTGTCAAAAAATTTTTTTATTCTTTCAGAGGAGTTCTCCCAAATTCTGTCTTTTACCGTAATTGTTGCTGGAAAAAATGTTTCTCTATATGAAGTTAATGTCGCTGTTTTATCCGCCCAAATAACTCCGGCTCGCAAAGAGTCTAGCCAAAAGTCAAAAAGTGTATAAATTCGCTTTCCTTCAGATGTATTCTTTAGAAAATCATTGAGGTTTATGTCACCACGAATTACCCTGTCATCATTAATAACTGCCTGCTTAAATTTTTTTAGAATCCTTTCCGAGTTAGGGTTATTTTCATCAACTATCAGCGGATATTTAATTGTTCGCATTATCTCTCCGCCAGAAAAGAGGATACGATCTTTGTGAAGACGATAGCCAGAAGAGTCTTGAAATTTTTTGCTCATCTAAAAAGAAAGATTCTAAGTTTCGCGCCCTTGCACTGGTTCCTTATCGGAACCCCTTTCGGGGAAAGGCAACCAACCTTTCGGTTGGGGAAAGCGCAAGGGCACTTAGAGTTAGGAACTCATTAACATTCTATAAAAACACAAACAAAATTTCAACAAGGAGATAGCTTTTAATCAACTATCGACGTGGAGGAACTTTACGATGATCTTGACCAAATAGCCAGATCTTTCCGCTATACTCCTTAAAGCTTTTCTTTAAGAGGCATAGCAGATAAACATCACATTGGCTTCGGGATAGACAACTTCTACCTTCGGAAAGTATCTTTCTAAGAGCTTTCCGAACTCCACCGCATGTTTTCTTTTTTCCCCATAATAAAGCCTATTAA
>CAYSEQ010000021.1:0-6669 GCA_964430475.1 uncultured Gammaproteobacteria bacterium | reverse complement strand
CGAGCAAATCCTAAAATCAAAAATCTAAATCCTAAACAATTTCAAATTTCCAAAACAGAATTTGATAATTAATGATTAATGATTAATGATTAATGATTAATGATTGATGGTTAATGGTTAATGGTTAAAAGTTCTTGCTTCTTGATTCTTAATTCTTGATTCTAAAATTTTTAACTTTTAACTTTAAACTCTTAACTTAAATGTAATTTGTTATTTGTTTAGAATTTAGAAATTAGTGCTTAGAATTTGCTTGTCCAAAGGACGGGCTCTCTCGGTTTGTCCGCAAACAGTTTCAGTTTCTATTTCACTGGGTGTCTCACCCTTCTTTTCACCTTTCCCTCACGGTACTGGTTCACTATCGGTTGCAAAGTGTATTTAGCCTTGGAGGATGGTTCCCCCAGATTCCCACGAAGCTGTCGATCGTGGTACTTAGGATCCCACTAGGGCTCCGTTTGATTTTGCGTACAGGACTTTCACCTTCTTTGGTTAGCTATTCCAAGCTATTCCGCTATCTCACGAAGTCCCATATTGTGGTCCTACAACCCCATCCCGCTTTCTTCGGAAAGCGGGATGGTTTAGGCTCTTCCGCTTTCGCTCTCCGCTACTTACGGAATCTCTCACCCGCCGAAAGGCGGGTATGTTGATTTCTCTTCCTCACCCTACTAAGATGTTTCAGTTCAGGTGGTTCCCTCTACCGCGACTATATACCCTGCACAATGTGTAGGAAGTCGTGGAAACCCGAAATTCTTATTTCTACCGAAACAAATTCCAATTTATCAAATCCCAAACTCAAAACTCTTGTTTTGAATTTTGGTTATTTGAATTTTGAAATTGTTTAGAATTTCGATATTAGTGCTTAGGATTTCCAACTTCATACCCATTATGCAAGGTACTTTTATCGCGGAGTGACCAACAATGAAGTTGGCCGGGTTTCCCCATTCGGACACCGCCGGATCATAGCTTCGTAGCAGCTACCCGACGACTTTCGCGGCTATGTGCGTCCTTCTTCGGCAACTTTGCACCTAGGCATCCACTGTCTGCGTTAATATAAAGACTTTGGCCTAACTTTCCTCCCACGAAGCAGAATACCTTGAAAAGTAGGATAAACCTACTTTCTTTAACATTCCGCCTCGTAAGATCCTAAATTTTTAAGGTGCAAATTTGGAATTTATTTTGGTAACTTTGGACCGGCGGCTCGCGAGGAAAATCCACCCCGCCAACCGCCGGACCCAAGCCACCAAAACTAATCCTTAAATATTAGCAAGTTTGTGTTGTGGACCCGGAGGGAGTCGAACCCTCAACCTCCTGAATGCAAATCAGGCGCGCTAGCCAGTTGTGCCACGGGCCCACTTTTGACTTCTCAATTTTTAAAACTAAAATTCAAAGATTAAAACAAAAATCCCGCCAGAGGCGGGTAAAACCTTGATGGACTTTGGAAAAATTATCCTAACCTAATCATCCCCAATAAGGGTTTTTATTAAAATGTGATAATTCAATCTTTGTCTCATCAAGCAACCGCCTCAATGGCAAAAATATTATAATAAACTATCGCAAACACGTCAATAGGGAGAGACTATACTTCTTAAATCTATTACAATTATACGGCCAAGTCCAAACTCCTTTTTAAGAAAACAAGCAAATACACTATCTTTCTAGTGCTAAATGGAATATCTTTAAGTGTCTCGAAAAGTTTCCCGCTTTCAACTTAAAGGATTGTTCTTTGCATTTTTGACAAAAAAGTTGATGCTTCTAAACTGGAAAAGAGATTATGAAAAAATCGCTTGGAGGTTTCTAAAAATACTAATCTTCGGAATCGCTACTCTGGTAGCAAGTAGTTTTAACCTTCCTTTCTTAAAAGCTTAAATCAACTTTGGAGAGAATTTCAACTTCAATCCTTACACTCCTGGTGCAAAAGTAATTATAGTAGCACCGCCAGGAGTTTTCACCTTGCCAGGATCTGCAACCAATATTACACGCGTTGCAGTTTTGGTGAAGCGGTTAACCCCACTTTGGAAGTGACTGGGGAAAATAAAATTGAATTTCTAGAACCAATTGTGGATATGTGTGACAAAAAGACTATAGAAAACCTTAATCAATATATCCAGTTTGATAAAGTAGGCGAGGTAACAGTTCGTTCTGATGCACTTCCATATCTTAAGGATAAACCCGCTCAAAGTGACCATGCAAAACCTCCCTTTTGAAGAAGAGCCAAATGTTGAAATTGACGCTAGAAAAATCATCTCCCAAGATATCGAAGACAAAACATGGGATCAGTCCACCAAAACTTTAACATTTCAAGCCAAACACTTTACCAGCTATAAAGCAGTAGCTAGAACACCTATCCTTTTTAAAGAACAAAAAACCTCCGAGAAACAACAAACACCCTCCTCAATATATCCAAACCAACTACCAAGTAATGTTTATAATTTAAGCCCCGTATATATCTTTTTGTTATTCTTTGAAGTTATCGTTATTTTGATAATTGCTGGTGCACTATATTTAATCTGGCAGAAAAGGAAAAAGGGTAAGGATTTTCGGAGCTAGGGTGTAAAGGAATTTGCATAAAGATATTGTTCACGCTACCTCTATTTTATTTTAAACCAGCAAAACTCTCAACAACTAAATCTTAGTGGGCGATCTAGGAGTCGAACCTAGCACCTCTTTCTTATCAGGAAAGCGTTCTGCCGCTGAACCAATCGCCCAAAATATATTATAATAAATTACCACAAAAAAGGCTTAAAAACAACACCAATACAATCCATTTTGCAAGGTTAGACTCTTTGATATTTTATCCTTTAAAAATGCATATTGACAACTATGGTAAAATATCTTTGACATTTTAAAAATGATTGAAAGAGACGCAAATATAAATATTTTTCCTATAACCGATTTACCGGTCAGACCTTTTGAGATAAGTCAACCAGACCTTTCTTTGCTAAATCATCCCCCAGAAGAATTTGGTATTACCTACAATACTTGGTGGGCTCAAGATAATCAAACTACTTCTGAAACTCCACAACCAAGAGAAACCTTTCCTTTGCCTAAATTTACCCCCCAACCTATATCAGGAACTCCTGTTCCTCCTACAGAGACGCTTAATCCTCCTACCCCAACTCCTTATTCAACAGAAACTCCTCAACCCAGCAAACCCACATGCAACAAAGAAGAAGTTGAAGTTGAATTCGAAAATGAGGGTAGGACTGCGGTATTTGTGAACACTTCGGATGAAAACGAATGCTTCGCGGTATTTGCCGCTTATGATACTCAGGGATACGCTAACTTACAAGAAGGACCCCAGAAACGGATAGACTTTAATTACGACCCTCTTCGTCCTGGAGAAACAGCTAAACTTACCCTTAATAATTATTACCCTGAAGAAGGATGTTATGTTCAATTAGACGCTATGGCAGTAAGAAGGGAAGAAGACATACCAGAGATAGTTCCTGAAATATTAACAGCTGAAAACCAAGGCCCGCAGTGGGTAGCCTTGATAAAAGCAATAACCCAAGGATGGCGCGTTTGTGAAACACCTCAACCTCCAAAAGAAAAACCCCAACCTACTCCAACAGAAACTCCTCTACCTATCCTGCCAACAGGAAGTAAACCTAGTGAAAGTGAAGACGAAAGTCTTTTACTCCAAAAACTGACAATGCTTCTTTATGCAACATCAACAGGTATATTCTTGTATAAAATCATTAAAGGCGAAAGTAATAAAAATGAATAAATTAGCCTCTGTTGCATACTCAAAAATGACTTACCCCATAAGCCTTGATGAAAAGATTAAAAATAAATTCAACCTATTTAAACCCGGAAGAGACTCTCGTTTAGACAAAATCATCTATCAAAAAATCTATAAACTTTGTTTTGAAGAACTAACCAAATTTTTATACGAGAATCTAAGTGAGACTGAACGAAACCAACTTCTTCACCAACTCAAATCTTCAACAGCTATAGATAACAAGATAAAGATAATAATAAACTATATTAAGAAAAAACCCTCAAGAGCTTATCTTCTCAACAAAAAAATAGACGACCTTTTGGACTCTATCGAGGAAAAGGCAAGAGCAATAAAAAATGAGTAAAGAAATTGATCTACAAATAAATTCTTATACCGAAGCTCAAGGTGGTAAAAGCGAAAAAACACTTGTCTTTGAAAACCCCGGTGATTCTTATGAAACTAGAAACGAAAGAAAACGTTTAACTCCAAAAGGCAAAGATTCAATAAATAAACTTTATTTAAGCATTCAAAATACATCGATATTAGAAGAAAAAAATCCAAGACCTATTTTAAGAAATCTACTCAACGAGTTAATTCCCGAGGAGCATAAACCTTTAAGAGCCTTAGTTCTAAATTCCCTTGCAGGAAAAATAATTTATCAGCGGGCAAAAAGTGAATACGATAGATTGGCACAAGACCGTTCGCCATGGATAGAAACCCTCTCCCAAATACGCGCTAAGGCATATCCTTCTTCCCCAGAAAAGTTTTTTAATAACTTTTCTCTTTTATGGCTTCATAGCGTCAGGCAAAAAATCAAGGATGTAGTAATCCAACTTCAAGGTCCCGAGAATCAAGAGGAATTACTAAGAGAGTGTGATTCAGCGTTAACAGAAAAAATTAAAAATACCCTAGAATCCCCTGAATCTTCCGACTCTTCTCGAAAAGGGAGGTTAAATTCCATCTTATCGCAAGCTCTTGGAAAACAAAGTCTTGAAGACTTTGTCAAGAACATAATTTCACAAAGACAAACGGAAAAGGTAGGTCCTTCTGAAAATAACCAAGAAGAACTTTTAGAGGCGGTAGTAGGTATAGAAGATGAAGAATCTCAAGAGATGCAAGAAGCTCCGAGTGGATTTAAAGTCTTCAGAGAAAGATTCAATAACTCCCTTACTAATCTGAGGCAAAAGATTAATGAAGTCAAAAATTTTGCGCATAAAAATAGGAAGAAAATTCTTGTAGCAGTAACTTCCGCAATCGCATTAATCGGCGTTTCTTACCTTTCAAACATTTCCCAGAACACTACTTCTGAAAAAACTCCAAACCCAACGCTAGACAAAATTGCCTCTCTTGCAACTTCGCAAGTCCAAACTCAAGAACCTCCGAAAATTATTTATACTTCCACACCACATCCTCCCCAAACTTCCCCTGTCTCACCTATTCCAACTGAAAGACCAAAGATAAAACCCACAGAAACTCCTACACCAGAAGGAGTAACCATTGAAGAAGGAAAACCCCTTACCATGACCCTACAAACAGGTGAAGATTTTCTTGACTTATCCGTTGTACCTTTTGACTATAAGAAGCAGATAGAAAGGCTCAAAAGTACAGGAATATTGATTGAGCAGATGAAACAAGAAGAACCTAATAGTGATTTTCCTCGCGCCTTAATTCTTAAAGATGATTTCGGTAAAATCTGGGTATTAGTAGACTCGGGATATAAAGGTAGAAGACCCCTCGGAGCAGAAGATGAGAGAAAAAAGATAGAAGGAGGAGATATTAACGGCACCACTCCTCTTTTGACTCCAGAAGAGGCAAAAAGAAATTTGGAAAATCTAGTAGGCAATGAGGTAAAGATAGGCGATGGATCAAAAATGTTAACATGGGAAGTTGCAGGTGCAGTTTTAGTGCCTCACGAGATGGTTGAAGAATTTAGCCAAAGCACAAATTCTGCCTGGGAAGTAATAATAAGATTAACTGGTGGAGCAAATTCGCCTTTTGTTAATTACAGAGAAAACGCTTCAGACGCAATCATCTATGTATTTTGCGGATGGGGGCCAAAAGACAAAGAGGGTTGGTGGTCATGGACGAGGTATGTTCTAATTATTTCCCCCAAGATTGAATCAAAAACTCCTCCTCCAAAGGTTCCTATTCAGGAATTTCCCCTCAAATAAACTTCTAAACTTTACAAAGTGAACAATGTTCTGCTTCATGGCGAGTCCCGTTTTGTCAAAAGCCTAAAAATTTTTAGGCTTTTCGGCCAAACGGCGACCTTAAAATCCGGGGGTAACTTGGTTACTCCTTAGAAAGGAGGTGATCCATCCGCTCCTTCCAGAACGGATACCTTGTTACGACTTAATTCTAGTTGCTGGTCTCACCTTCCCTCACATCACGCGAGGTTCAGGTGCTCCCAACTCCTCTAACTTGACGGGCGGTGTGTACAAGACCCGAGAACGTATTCACCGGAGCTTGGCTGATCTCCGATTACTACCAATTCCGCGTTCATGAGGGCGGGTTGCAGCCCTCAATCCCCACTTAAGAAGCCGTTTGATGGGATTAGCTCCGCGTTACCGCTTGGCAACCCATTGTCGGCTCCATTGTAGCATGCGTGTCGCCCCGGGTATAAGGGCCATGCTGACTTGACGTCATCCCCGCTTCCTTCCTCGATTAACGAGGAAAGTCCCGTATGAACAATCCAACATACGGCAGGGGTTGCGCTCGTTACCCCACTGAAGGGAACATCCCACGACACGAGCTGACGACAGCCATGCAACACCTGTTCCGCCTTCCTTTAAATAAATTAAAGGATCGTTTTCTGTTTCCAGAAAACTAACACGGCGGAATGTCAAACCCGGGTAAGGTTCTTCGGTCCGTCTCGAATTAAACCACATGCTCCACTGGTTGTGCGGGTCCCCGTCAATTCCTTTGAGTTTTAGCCTTGCGGCCGTACTCCC
>CAYSEQ010000020.1:0-7225 GCA_964430475.1 uncultured Gammaproteobacteria bacterium | reverse complement strand
TGCTTTTTAGCTCTAAGTTCTGAAGTGCCATCTTCAAAAGTAGCCGTTTTTCGTGAACTTCAGAACTCTCAAACAGTTTTCCAGCATTTTCAGCCAGTTTTAGCAGGTAAGATGAGGTTATGTAGTATTCCTCGCCGGCAAAGTGTAGTTTGGCAATCCTTTTGCTAATTTCCTTTTGCTCTGCCCGATACTCTTTTCGTTTTTTCTCATAGTGGCTCGCAGTAATTAACCAACTGGCTTTCGTCCATATCCCTTCCGAGATATGACCATGGTAGTTGCTGGACGAGGAACTCTCGTTCTCCTACCATGGTTTTTTCTTGTCATGCTCTTAATCTTTGGGGTGAAGAGTTTAGGCAATCAAATTACGACATTATTATACCAGATACAAAACCTCCCCAATGCATAACTTAACCCATGACCTATAGTAACTTGACACAGGACACAGAGAGAGTCACTCTGTTAAAATATCCCGTTGCATTAGCATAAAACCCATCTTAATAGCAGATGGTTTTTTTGTGTCTTTTGCATTTCTTTTTTCTTGCACCTTGATATTCTTGCGGATATTTCGCTTTCGCCTGTAGAAGTTGCGGGATACTGGGGCCTAAATATTTTTAGTCCCTGATACCCCGCAATTTCTTCACTTGGGGTAGTAGTACCAATGGAGTACCCCGTCGGGCGGAAGTGAAGAATAATTACATTCTAAGAGGAGTTTAGCAGAGGAGGTTAGCAATGGCCAAGAAGAAGACATGCCCAAAGTGTGAAGGTTTAAAGAAGGTACCTTGTGATCGGTGCCATGGGACAGGTTTAGATCCTAAAACAGACGGCAGGTGTGAGGATTGTAAAGGTGAAGGTTGGGAAACCTGTCCAAATTGCGGAGGTAGTGGTAAAGTCTAAGCGTGCGATATGAGACTGATGAGCATGGAGTACCGCCCGCTCCGAGCTCAAAGCCCAAAATGCGTAACCTAAGAAGGAGGCACAATAGCAAAAGAGATAACTTTGATCGACAAGCCCTCAACTAAATGCCAGAACTTACAGGCGCAAGTTGACGTTCCATTGCAGCACGAGGAGGCAAGGGTAGTTGATCGAATCAACAAGGGGTACGACGCCAACTCAAGAGTGGAAAAGCAAAACAATGTCTGATCAGTGTACGTGGCCAAAGTATCCTAATTGTTGGGCACTAACCAAGGAAAAGAAGGGTTGTGCCGTTTGCAACGGCGCGGGACCGGAACCTAGAAAGGTTTATGATCTACGCTATCCGAAACACGGTTATCCCAAGTTCCCTAGGCCTGAATACTAGAAAAAGTAATATCCGCATGAGAACTGCAAGAAGACACCGACCGACAAAGCGAACCCAAACTTAGTGGCAGGCGCCACTTTTGCGCTTCACAGCGTAGTTTGTTCTCTAGTATGTCCTAAGGTGTTTTATTTTTGGCTAAAATAGTTACGGGATTAAGTATTAGTATGGCAACAGGTCTTTCACTTTCATACCTAAAACTGAGGCAACCTTTTGAAGTATTTTAAGACTGATTCTCCTTTTGCCTGTTTCGACTAACCCGATATGCGTTGGACTCACGTTTACTTTTTCAGCCAACTCTTCCTGAGTCAGTCCAACCTTCTTTCTTATTGGATATGGAGAAGCAACTTAAATCAAAAAACAAAATTAGGACTTTTGGTGGGATATGGATGGTTTTTCTTGTGTTGACAGCCATTGGTGGGATTAAAGAGGAGATTGAGAAATCTTATCAATCAGGATACAAATCAGGCCAAGAATCAATAACTTCTTCAAACTTTCGCAGTCCAATCTCAGCTTCAACACCAACAGTCATACCAACCGCAGCCCCTACAGTAGAACCAACAACTGTAGATTGAAGTCAGCCCAACAGGTGCAATCACTTCTACCCCACAACTAACTCTTTCTCCTGGAAAATTATTCTCAAAATAGCTAGAGAAAAAGCAGGTGGTGAAAATACTTCGGTTCAAGCGATTCAGCAACAGGACAAATCGTGGGTTGTTGGTTAATATAGTCAATAGTTGGCCTGAATCATTTGTAGGTACTGCGGTAAAGCTATGGGCATATAATTTTATGAATGAAGTTTATCACTCAGGTTATCCCATAAAACAGGTAGGTGTCACTGTTAACTCAACCAAAAGCATAGGTAAATATTTCAGAGCCTTCTTAGGAGTAAACCAAGTGAAAACTTAACTGAAAAAGATTGGCAATCTTTTGGTCCGAGTAATTTCTATAACTGATTGATAGACGTCTCAATCAGTAGAGACGAAGCCGATAGAGCCAATAGGACTTTTGTTGAGGATAATCTATAATGGACAACAATTGATAAATATGGATAACTATGGTTTTTATTGAAAAAGTATTCTCCCGCAAAAAGAGGCCACAATAACACAAAATCGTATCTCATTCATACTTTCAACTTTGGGGCGGCAGTAAAACAAGAATTAAAGTATTGCTAAAGAAGAAAACCTCACCGAAATCTAACAAAAATTAAATATAAAACTTGTTAAAATCTTACTCCCGTTTAGAGTAAAAAGCCCAAAGTAATATACCATAAAATACTTATTTATTACTGTTAAAGGTTACTGCAAATTATAACCTCAATTCTTTATTAACCATTCTTACTTTTAAGTCAAATAGCAAAACGTAGATATTCAATAGCTTTAAATTCTCGGTGTAGAGAGTGTCACCTGAGGCTAAAATCGCCAATCGTAGGGCATTTAGTGAGGCTACGGCCTATCTTGAAGAGCCAATCGTAAAGAAAAACTTTATAAAAATATCGGTTCAAATATTGGTTCGTATTCTTCATTCGTCTCTGCAAAATGAGTCCACAGTATGTTAACATTGTGGAGTTGAACTTGTCTTAATCTAACCATTTAGTATGAAAAAATTTTACCCTAGAAAATTGACCAAGGGTGATGAGGTTCGAATTATTGCGCCAGCTCGTTCTCTCGCAATCATATCAGATGAGAGTAGAAAAATTGCCAACAAGAGATTTGAAGGTTTGGGATTGAAACTGAGCTTTGGGAAACACGTTGAAGAGATTGATGACTTTGCTTCTACAAGTATCGAATCAAGACTAGAAGACTTGCACCAAGCATTTGAAGATAAGAATGTTCGTGCAGTACTTACGGTTATAGGAGGGTTTAACAGTAACCAATTACTTAGATACATTGATTGGAATCTATTAAAAAGCAATCCTAAAATATTTTGCGGGTACTCTGATGTGACTGCCTTAAATAACGCAATCTTTCATAAAACAGGATTGGTAAATTACTCAGGACCGCATTATTCGACTTTTGGACAAAAATTATACTTTGACTATACGTTGGATTATTTTATAAAGTGTTTATTCTCCGATAAACCTTTTGATGTTGTGCCGAGCGAATATTGGAGCGACGACCCATGGTATAAAGACCAAGAGGACAGAAACCTTATTCAAAACTCAGGTTGGTTAGTTATTAATGAAGGAAGGGCGGAGGGTACAATATTGGGAGCAAATCTTTGCACTCTTAACTTATTACAAGGAACTGAATATATGCCTGAATTAAAAAACTCAATATTGTTTCTCGAAGATGACGAGGAGTCAAAACCACATCACTTTGACAGAGATCTGCAATCGATAATCCATTTACCCAACTTTTCTGGCGTACAAGGATTGGTGATTGGTAGGTTTCAGAAAGCTAGCGGTATAGATAATGAGAAGTTAACAAAAATTATCAAGAGTAAGCAAGAGTTAGACAAAATTCCTGTTATTGCAGGGGTTGATTTCGGACATACAGACCCCAAGATTACATTTCCTATTGGTGGAGAGGTTAGTATTGTTGCGAATATTACCAATCCCAAGATAACAATTGTCACGCACTGATTTGTGTGAATGCCGAAATTAAATGTTTCATCCGCCTCAATCTTCTTGCCTGTTCAGCGACGATTGGATTCTGAAAAGCTTTTACCACCCTTTGTGTTGCTACTTCGGAGTGGTAGGTAACTTGTGATAAACTATCAATCAGATTAATCCTAGGATTGCGGAGCACTCCAGAGAAACCCTATCAGAGAGAATGTTTTCTGGAACATTTCATCTTTCTTAAATCCTTCTTTTCTTAAATAAACTGTTGACTCCTATTGACCTTGTTTATATAATATGAACATGGGTTCATACAGTTGTTGTTCAGCGTCAAGCAAAGAGTCGAAGCAGGTTGCTTCCTTATCCAGTCTTCTTAAGCTGGTTACCGAGGAGAGTCGATTAAAGCTTCTGTGTATCTTGCGTCGAGGCGAACATTGTGTCTGTGAGCTGATGGGACATGTGGAGATGTCCCAAAGCCTTATTTCCCATCACCTTAAAGACTTAAAAGACGCTGGTGTGGTGGAAGATGAGAAGCGAGGGTTAAGGGTTTATTACTCCCTGACTGACAAGGGCAAGTATATTACCAATTTACTTTTTCAAATTCCTCAAAAGGGGGTGGTATTATGAAAATTCAAGTTTTAGGTTCTGGTTGCCCAACTTGTAAAAAGTTATATGAACTAACCCAACAAGCGGTAGAAGAGATTGGTCTGAAGGAAGAGGTAGAATATCTGACTGGACAAGAAGGTATTCAAAAAATTATGGAGATGGGGGTAATGTCCAGCCCTGTTTTAGTAATCGACAACAAGGTAGTGATGACGGGTTCTGTTGATGATGTTGAAAAAATTAAAAATCTTCTTATTAAAGTGCTGAAATAATTATGGATATTTTCAGACCTATTCAGTTATTGGCAGATTGGATTGTGTACGATATTCTTCGTTTGATACCGAGAGCTCATCTGGCAGAGAGTTTTAATTTTTTTATTTACGATTCACTTAAGATTTTTCTTCTGCTTTTGGTTATTAATTATTTTATGGCGGCAGTTCGTTATTATCTGCCGACTGAGAGAATTCGAGATTTTTTGACAAAAAGAAAATGGTATGGGTTGGATTATTTATTGGCTTCTTCATTTGGAGTGATCACTCCTTTTTGTTCCTGTTCATCAATTCCGTTATTTGTTGGTTTTTATCAGCTGGTATTCCTTTGGGAGTAACTTTGGCTTTTTTGATTACTTCTCCTTTGGTAAATGAGGCTTCAATTGCCATTTTTACGGGTACTTTCGGTTTTAAAATCACTGTTTTATATGTTTTAAGCGGTGTTTTAGTGGGAATGGTTGCTGGTTTTGTTTTGGGAAAGATGGGTTTGGAAAAGGAGATTGATGAGAGTTTGAGAAAGATCATTGAAAACTAAAAAAATAATCGATTTGAAATAAAGATAAAAAAAGAACCTTGGAAGTTTTTAATAAAAAAATTCTGGTCTGAAGGTTGGGATTTGACAAAGAAAATTTTTCCATATATTTTGATTGGTGTTGGTTTGGGTACTTTGATTCATGGATATGTGCCGGTTGGTTTTTTTGAGAAATATCTCAAAAATTCTTCCTGGTGGTTAGTTCCTTTAGCAACGATTTTGGCGGTGCCTTTGTACTCAAATGCCGTTGGTGTGATTCCTGTTGTTCAGGCGTTAGTTACTAAAGGGATACCGCTTGGGACGGCTTTGTCTTTTATGATGGCAATAGTTGGTCTTTCTTTGCCTGAAGCCTTAATTTTAAAAAGAGCGATGAAGATAAAACTTTTGGTTTTGTTTTTTTCAACCGTTGCTTTTGGAATTATTTTAATCGGTTATTTTTTTAATTATTTTTTATAAAATTTTAATTTTAAAAAAATAAATAAAGAACCCTTGATGACTTATCTTTTGATTGATTCCGTTTTATCTTTGCAAGGACTTTTGGTGATTAGAAAACTCATCGGTACTAAGAAAATGCTGGTTTATGCAGGTTCGATAGTAATTCTAACAACTTTAGCTGTTTATATTTATGGCTTTATTTAATAATAATAAACAGAACCAAACGAGAGGAGGTGGTAATCAATGAAAGTCTTAAAATTTGGCGCCGTTTGGTGCTCGGGTTGTTTGGTCATGAAACCTCGCTGGGCAGAGATTGAAAAGGAAAATCCTTGGCTTGCGACCGAGTATTATGATTACGATAAAGACAAGGAGATGGTTGAGAAATATAAGATTGATAAAAACCTGCCGACCTTTGTTTTTCTTGATAAGGATGATAAAGAGTTTTTGAGACTCCATGGAGAGCCGTCCAAAGAGGAGTTGGTTAAGACAATTTTGGAAAACAAGGATAAATAAGTGGAGCTTGTTTTTGGCAAAATAAAAATTATGATGAAAAAATAGCCAGATTTTGTTGGTTTTACTGGTTTTGCTGTTTATTGCCAAACCTGCCTTTGCCCAGGAGAAAGAAGTCAATATCTATTTCTTTTGGGGGGAAAATTGTCCTCATTGTACCCACGAAAAGCCGTTTCTGGAAAAACTGGAAAAGAAATATCCTGAGGTCAAAATATATGATTATGAAGTTTGGGGCAACAACCACAAAAGGACCAACTTTGACAGAGCCCCCCTCTTATAATTCAATACGATAGAACCAAGTTCCCTTCCACCTTCTGCGGCAATAAAAACCTCTTTTGCGGTAGTAAAGTAACCCAGCTCGTCTCCATGCTCTTTATTGACAAGCTGGTCTATAAATCTACCGCTTTCGTGACCATCATAAAAACGACCCAACTCGGAAAGCCAGGTTTTCAATTTATCGTAATCCCCTAATTGATAAGGTCTTATTTCCCTCTCCATCTTAGTAAAAAGCTGCCCAGTATTATGGGCAACAACCAGTGTATGGTATAACATGAACCCTGAAAGATGGTCAAGAATTTGTTTTGGTAAACAAACTGTAGAATAGCATTAGGCTCCGCTAAAAGTTGCTGGGTAGGTTTGAGAGTAAGTTCTGGGGATTCCACAGGATACCTAACCAGTTTGCTAATCTAAAATTCTTCTATTTTCATCATTACGCAACATAGCTATACAATATACAAAATAGTGAGTAGCGGGGTAGGATAAATTTAGAAAGTAGCATATTCCCTTAAGTCAGATATATAAACATACTCATTTTGTTGTTGTATAATAGTTCTAACATTATTTACAGTGTGGAACCAGAGTTGATTATCGGCATATTTGGGGATGGTATCAAAGGGTTTTAGCAAGCTAAATCGGACTATTTTGCCATCTATGGTTGATATCTGAAGTGGCATTTTCAAAAGTAGGTGTTTTTCGTGGACTTCAGAACTTTTAAACAATCTTCTAGCACTTTGAGTCAATAT
>CAYSEQ010000019.1:0-8910 GCA_964430475.1 uncultured Gammaproteobacteria bacterium | reverse complement strand
AATTCTTGATTCTAGATTCTATCTTCTTGCTTCTTGATTTTAATTCCAAGCCCCAAAATACCAAAAAGACCTCCGAAAGCGTAAGGTGTCTTTCCTAAATAGTAAAAACTTTCTTTACTTCCTTTAGAATTTCAGGAGGGATTTTTCCAAGAAGAGAGATGTTAATTTTTGAATAATCAAAGATTTTTCTAACTAATATCTCTATTTCTTCTTCAGTTATTTTTTCTGCTTCTTCAATTATTCTTTCCGGCAGCCAGATTTCTTCGCCATTAAATTCTTGGGAGATTAAAGAATAAGCAATATTCTCTGGGTTGTCAAAATTCATTAATGTTATTGAGGAAAGAAAGCCTTTTGCTTGTTTGGTTTCTTTTTGGCTCACGCCCTTTTTGATTAATCTATCTAGTTCTTTTTTAATTACCTTCATTGCAGGAATAAGCTTTTCTGCCGGGACTGAACCCCAAATTTCTATATCACCCATCCAGGCGTAAGAATAAAATTCACTGCCTACACTATAAACAAATCTTTCTTTTTCCCGGAGTCTTAGGAATAGGCGAGAGGCTGGACCTCCACCCAAAATGTGATTCAAAAGTCTTAGAGCTAATCTTTTCCTTCTGGAAATCTGTTTCCAACCAAACGCAGGGAAGCTAATGATGAATCTAATTTGGTCTCTATTTTCTGGCTGATGGTAAATTGTAAAGTTAGAATAATCGTTGGAACTAAATTTCGGTTCTTTAGTTTTACTTCCCGGCTTTATGGAGCCGAAAGCTTGTTCTATTATAGTTTTAGTGTTGTGGGGTAGATTGCCCACAATTGTTAGAACCATATTCGCAGGATGGTAGTACTTCTTCCTCCAAAATAAGACTTGTTTTCGGTTAAATTTTTTAATGGTTTGTGGCGCGCCAAGTATAAGGAAACTGTATGGGTGTTCTTTTTGAGCAAAACGCCTTCGCCAAGATTCATACTCAAACCTGCTATCTGGGTTTTGCCAAAAATCATTAAATTCGGATAAGACTACCTCTGTTTCTTTAAGGATGTTTTTTTCTTTTAAAAGTGGTTCAAAGATAATTTCAGAGAGAATGTTCATTCCTTTTTCAAAATTAGGATGGGGGACCTTTATCCAATATTGAGAATTGAATAGACTGGTTCTTGCATCCAAAAGAGCACCTAAATTTTCCTTTGCTTGGGAAAGTTTGGCTGCTGAAGGGTAACTTTTAGTTCCCAAGAAAGAGGCGTGTTCAGTGAAATGCGAGATGCCTTTTTCATTTTGTTTTTCCCAAATAGCTCCCACGCGGACATAAATGACTGCAAAGACCGAACGAACAGACCTCATTGGATAAAGAACCACTTGAAGTCTATTAGGTAGAGAAGATCTTTGGTAGGGGAGTTCTTTACTCATTTGGGATATTCTATCATTTTTGGGCTGAGGTTTATCTTTTGCCTTTTCTTACCCTATTTGGAGTAGCTCGCAGTAATTAATTTAACTTTTTTATGATATAATTTAAACCAATGGAGGAAGAGCCCGGTAGTCAAAAACCAACAATAGAAGCAAAGTCGCAGGTGGGGCAAGCAGAAAAAGCGGAAGGAGAAGGATCCTTTTCAATTGAAGAGCAGGATGGGATTCTTGCAGGGTATTTTCAGGAAATAATTGAGAATCGAAAGCAGAAAGGAACTGAAGGACCGATACCTTTGGATCTTAGAATTTTACCGGTCTCTAACGGAAAGATAGATGATAAATTGCCACCAAATGAATGGACTGTTTTTGGTTTTGTGCCACTTTTTCACCGCAGGGATCTAGTTTTTGCAGTTCCAAGGGAAAAACCAGTAAGAGGCAACCATTCTTTTCTTGCGGATTTGGCTTTGCACAATCGCAATTCCCGAGAAGTCCAAGAAGTTTTGGGGCCCTTTGCTTCTTTACTCGAAACTAATCCTTACCAAGCTTCTGTTTCCATGCCTGAAGTTGGAAGTGACACACAATATTTTTTGGAGGATCCCCGCGACAACCAGCGGTACGGTACAGGCCCTTATTTTTACCTTGAGAACGAAGGGGATAGACTAGTTTTATATAGCGAAGTAGAAGTACCGCCATCAAAAATTAAGCCTCTTAAAGAGTTCTTAAGGCGTTTAAATAGTCAATTGGAGGGGCTTGGAATTAGAATAGAGACAAATTCAATCAGGATTGGCAGACCGTTTGCGATAGGTTCAAAAGAACACCCCAGATTTTCTGAAAAAAAGCTTGATTTTGCACCTAGAGTAAGTATTTATGGTCCTGAAGGCGGATTTGTACCAAATTTTTTAATTCTAGGATCAAATTTAAGTTTGATTTCTCCTGTTCCTGAAAAGTTGGAGTTGGAAGGAATTAAACCCGAAAAGGGATTGGATCGTTCAGAAAGCGAGCAAGGATTTCTTTTACCTTTATCAACAACGGGCGAAATTGAATTTGTCCATTATCGATCCCAACATGCAAAAAATCATGAGGCAGTCTTAGCTGAAATTATGGTCAGCCAAATTCTTAGGAAAAAAGAAAATGGGAAGGATTATCGCCAAAGAATAGAAGAATATTACCAAGATCCCCAACCACTTAGTGTCACTCCTGAAAGTGAAAAAGATTTCTTGAAAAAAGTCTTGACAACTTTAGAAACCCCGGATGGTCCTCTTACTTTTATGGTAACAACCCAAAGAAATGATGGAAGCTATACTTTAGACCTTCTTTGTGAACCGAGTCTCGCAGCTAACTCTTACGCTAATGAACTTTTGCGAAGTATAAAGGGAGGATTTACTGAATATTTGAAACGCACAACTAACCAAGAAAATCCTCAAATAGAAGGGAATGTAGTGATAATCAAAGGGCATTTCTTCGCAAGAGATAAAAAGGATTAACGGCCAATTTTGTCTACTGATTTTTAAGTCTAGATATTTCACTACTAAATTGAAGCCTCGAGAGAAAAAATCCAGAAGATTAACCCATCGACAAAAAGATTTACTACCAACCATTGAAGAAAAAGATACATTGCTGTTTAAGAATATTTTGAATGTACTTACATTGAGAGTGGTATGACCAAAGTAAAAAAAGGACGACTCAATGATTGGTCTACATCAACCTTAGAATACTTTCATGACATTTGACTTTTTTGTTTGTACTACAATGCTTCTTAGTTAATTAGTTTTTTAAATGGGGTGAGAGAAAATGAGTGTGGAGATTTTCGTTGACTTTGAGGCAAAGATGCCTGTAGATTTAGGTGTTGAGATGGCTGTCAAGAATATTGATAACGGACCTTCAGCGGAGAATTTAGGAAATATTACCGACCTTTTTGAGAAAATGGTTTCCTTCTGAGATTGGAGTCGAAGAAGATAGGAGTAGCCTTTTGGAGTTTTTGAGAAAAATGCTTGATAATAATGTTATTTTATTAAAATGAGGAGCCATTTTTTCTTAAAATTCAAGATTTCAGATTTAGAAAAACTAAATTCAGTTGACGATGTGGCAAAGAATCTACTTCTTCCGGAAAATAAATTTCCACCCAAATTTTTAATAAGAGAAGAAAATTTCTTGGCAGGCGGGTATTTTGTTGCCTTTAGTCCAAGGTTGAGTGTGAAAGATATTGTAAAACTTTGCCAAGATAAATCCTGGTCGGGCATTGCTTCAATAAATGGAGATTTTCTTATTTTTTATTTTGACTTGGATGAAAAGAAGTTTTTTGTTATAAGCGATCAATTTGGTAAATTTCCTTGTTACTTTATTGCTTCTAAAGATTTATTTGCTTTCTCTACATCCTTTTACAATATTTTTAAACAGCTGGATTTTCCAAAGCTCAATATTAATAGAGCCTTGGAATTTATTTATAGGGATGTCCAAGTTTCAGATAAAACAATTATTGAGGAGATTTTTCTTTTACCACCTGGAAGCCTAGGCGAGTTTAGAAGCGATGGCACATATAAGATAAAAAAAGTGCTTGGTTATCGTAAGTTTCTAGAAACCCCCTTTGAGAAGTTTAAGAGATTAGAGGATTTTGCTGATGCTTTTTATCATACTTTGGACTTACTAGTGAGGGAAAGGGTAGAATCTCTTGGAGAGTTTAAATTTTGTAGCGAGATTTCTTCGGGTTTGGATAGTTCTTTAGTTACTTATTTAGTAAAAAAGAATTATTCAAAAGGCTTTGTCTGTTATTCTGAAATTGCCAAAGACGCGTTATCTGATACTCAACCTGAGGTAGTTTTGGAATTTGCGAATAAGCACAAATTGGATGTTAGATTTGTGGAATACGATGATTTGTTCCCTTTTTCCACAAATAAGGACCTAGAATTTATTAAAATAAAACCCAGCTATATTCAAAAATCCCAGGTTTATAGATTTCTTAGCTTGCTAAAGAAGGAAGGTAATTTAGCTCGTTTTACCGGTGAGGGAGGAGATGAAGCATATTGGTCAAGTGATAAAACCTTTGAAATAAAATTGCGGTTTCCTAAACGAAGAAGGTACTTTATCTTCCAGTCTCTTAGAAAATATGGGATAGACAGGATTTTGACGGAAAAAGGAGTGGAAAAGCTATTAGATAAAGAGAGGTTTAGGCAGGAAGAAGTTTACCCGTTAATAATTTCAAATTCGGTAGCCACACTTTTTATAGAGACTTTCCCTTTTGCTTGGGAAGCGGGGGTTTGGTCAATGACTCCTTTTGTGGACTTGCGTCTCCTTCAAATTGCGCGTGGAATTCCTAGCGAAGGCATTCCAAAATCAAAGTTAAAGCTAAAAATTTGGGAAAGAAGAGGAGACATCTTTACTCAAAGCCAGTTTAAAGAAAAGGGTGGAACGGAAAAACATTATCATCGCTTTTTAATTGAGAGAAAAAAGTTAGTATGTTCTATTCTAAGCAATTCTGTATTGGGGCAAAATGGTTGGGTAAGAGCCTCAGAGATTTTTAAAAACATCTCAAGTGGGAAGTTAGGGGATTATATGGATGGCGAGACAATGGCTTATTTGATAAATCTTTTAGAGCTTGAATATTTTATCCAACAAAATGCTGTTAAAGTCGCTATATAATGCTTGAAGTGGAAAAGATTAAAAATTTAAGTAAGAAATGCTTAAATTCTAAGGACTTTTACGCAAGTTTGGTCTTGGTGAGGCTAAAGATAAAAGACAAAAATCTGTGATAATTATCCTCGTAAAAAAATACCTGAATCATTCCCAATTTATGCAAGATAACCTAAATATCAAATTATTGAAGGTTGAGGGAAACTTGCCTTACAATGCTTCTAAAAGGTTTTAAAAGCTTTAAAGAAACGCCAAGAATTGGATGAATTTTCAACTTAAGCGTAGTCTAAAGGATTAGGGATTAGAGGTTTTAAAAGAAGAATTTTTAAATTTAAATTTGGTGGGGTTTACTAAGAGATTGCGTTTTTTAAGATTTTCTAAAATTACTTGTCTATATTCCACACGGATATACTTTGGAAAGATGTGTGGAATATATTTTTAAAAAACTTATGAAGAATTGGTTAAAATATCCTGTATATGAAAATCTAAAATTTTGGTTTTTGATAGTATCAGCATATATTGCTTTTATAAACCTTTTTGTGCTCCACGCAACGCCAGAAATTCTTTTTTTTGAATTTCTTTTTCTCATACTAGTTTTTTTAACGCCCCGAATTAAGGAGTTTATTAAAGATTGGCTTTTCCTGATAGGTTTTTTTATGTCTTACGAGTTTATAAGGGGGATAATTGATGATCTTACTCCTTTCAAGAATTTTACGCTTGAAATTATTTACAATATTGAAAGCGCAATTTTTCCAAAGATTCCAACTGTTTTCCTGCAAGAACTTTTTGGAAAAAATTCCTTCATTATCTCTTTAGCGTTTTTTTTCTATACTTCCTTCTATTTTTACTCTTTTGCTACTGCCTTTGTCTTATGGTTAAAGTCGAAAAAACTTTTCAAAATTTATGCAAGACAATTTCTATCTCTTTGTTTGGTTGGACTTATATTTTTTTTCTTTTTTCCCACAGCGCCCCCTTGGATTATAGAAAATAATTTTCATATTGGATTGGAGAGGTATCTACTTAAAGAAACTGTAGTGAAAAATTTTGCTGCGCTAAGTCTTTATCAATATTTTATATATGGGAATACCGTGGCAGCTTTTCCGTCTCTACACACAGCTTGGCCTGCCTTTTCAAGTCTATTTTTAATAAAACATTTTAAAAGCAAGCTGACTTATTTTTCTCTTATTATTCCTTTGATGATTGGTTTTTCTGTAATTTTTTTTGGCGAACATTTCCTTCTTGATATCGTCTTTGCATTTTGGTTAGCCTACTTTTTCGTAAGTAAGAGTGATGATAGTTGAAAATTCTAAATCCTAAATTCTAATCTCTAAATTCTAAACAAATTCCAAACAATTATTAATGGTTAATGATTGATGGTTAATGGTTGATGATTAAGAAATCCTAAATTTCTGCCTAGGCGGGAGACAAGCTAAATCCTAAATAAATTGAAATTCTCAAAATCCAAATTTCCTAAAAAATGATTAATGATTAAAAATTCTAAATTCTTACTTCTAGATTCTTAATTCTTGATTCTAAAATTTTTAACTTTTAACTTTGAATTTTAAACTTATTCCATTTCCACCTGTCAGGTGTCTTACATTGGCACATGTAGGTTTTAGGATTTTTTGAATTTAGATTTCTAGATATCAAATGTTTTGATAATTCGAATCATCAGTACAAATGGTACAAAAACTTGCGTTTTTAAAAAAGTGGTGTATAATACGGATTGATGAATGAAAGGATAACAAGGAGGGAATTTTTGAGGTTAGCAGGAGCAGCTTTAGTCGCTACCACACTTACTGGTTGCGGGGAAGGTATTGGTTCTTTAGCTCCTAAACCCACGCCAAAACCAACAGAAACACTAACCCCCACACCAACCAACACACCGACTCCAACTGAAACCCCAACTCCAACTCTTACTCCGACTCCAACTGAAACACCCGCACCAACTCGTACTCCTACTCCCGAACTCACCCCGACTCCGGAGTTTGCAGCCATACCAGAAATTCCGGATTTTCAGTTTTTTTGGGGAATTGGTAAGCCAAGAGGTAATGAAAAAGGCAATTACATAGTTATAGTTGGTGACCCTGAGGTAGGGGGGGGTCTAGAACCTCGTTACTTAGTGTATTATTATCTTTCCGACTGTTATGCCTGTTCCGCTATTTCAAATGGCAAGGTTGTAAGATTTAGAAAGGAGTCTGAAGGTGTTTATGTAAGTGAAGCAAAAAGTCATGAGTTTCGTATTTATAGAGAAGAGGGTGTCTTAAAATTTAGTGGAAAACACTTTGGCAGTGTTATGGAGCCTACGAAACTTAATGCCTTTAAAGAGAAAGAAGATATTTTGCAAACTATCGATAGGTTGGTTCAAGACTTTGCTAGTAAATATGCGGCGAAAAGGGCGGGTAGACATATAGTCTCGGATCTAATAAGAAAAAGGCTGGGGGAAACCGGTATCAATCCCAATCTTCCCTAATCTTAATGTTTCTTTCGGCAGAGAGTAAGAAATAGCCTTTCTACTTACAAGTTAATCGAGATTCTACTACAAGATTTAGATACAGATTAAAAATGCATTCGCTAGATTGATTTGTTAGTCTTTTTGATAGAACGGACGATCAAATCTATTGACTTTTACCGCCTTAATTGCTAGGCTTAAAATGAATATGCGAGATCCTGCCCAAGAAGAAGTCCATTTCCACCTGTCAGGTGTCTTACATTGGCACATGTAGGTTTTAGGATTTTTTGAATTTAGATTTCTAGATATCAAATGTTTTGATAATTCGAATCATCAGTACAAATGGTACAAAAACTTGCGTTTTTAAAAAAGTGGTGTATAATACGGATTGATGAATGAAAGGATAACAAGGAGGGAATTTTTGAGGTTAGCAGGAGCAGCTTTAGTCGCTACCACACTTACTGGTTGCGGGGAAGGTATTGGTTCTTTAGCTCCTAAACCCACGCCAAAACCAACAGAAACACTAACCCCCACACCAACCAACACACCGACTCCAACTGAAACCCCAACTCCAACTCTTACTCCGACTCCAACTGAAACACCCGCACCAACTCGTACTCCTACTCCCGAACTCACCCCGACTCCGGAGTTTGCAGCCATACCAGAAATTCCGGATTTTCAGTTTTTTTGGGGAATTGGTAAGCCAAGAGGTAATGAAAAAGGCAATTACATAGTTATAGTTGGTGACCCTGAGGTAGGGGGGGGTCTAGAACCTCGTTACTTAGTGTATTATTATCTTTCCGACTGTTATGCCTGTTCCGCTATTTCAAATGGCAAGGTTGTAAGATTTAGAAAGGAGTCTGAAGGTGTTTATGTAAGTGAAGCAAAAAGTCATGAGTTTCGTATTTATAGAGAAGAGGGTGTCTTAAAATTTAGTGGAAAACACTTTGGCAGTGTTATGGAGCCTACGAAACTTAATGCCTTTAAAGAGAAAGAAGATATTTTGCAAACTATCGATAGGTTGGTTCAAGACTTTGCTAGTAAATATGCGGCGAAAAGGGCGGGTAGACATATAGTCTCGGATCTAATAAGAAAAAGGCTGGGGGAAACCGGTATCAATCCCAATCTTCCCTAATCTTAATGTTTCTTTCGGCAGAGAGTAAGAAATAGCCTTTCTACTTACAAGTTAATCGAGATTCTACTACAAGATTTAGATACAGATTAAAAATGCATTCGCTAGATTGATTTGTTAGTCTTTTTGATAGAACGGACGATCAAATCTATTGACTTTTACCGCCTTAATTGCTAGGCTTAAAATGAATATGCGAGATCCTGCTCAAGAAGAAGTTAATTTAGTAAAAGCAAGCGATTCTAAAAGAAAACCTACCTTTGGATATCTTCTAGTTTTTTTATTCGGAATTGTTCTTGGCGGAGGATT
>CAYSEQ010000018.1:9752-12283 GCA_964430475.1 uncultured Gammaproteobacteria bacterium | reverse complement strand
CACACCTTCTTTACTAGAGCTCAGCAAGTTCCTGTCTTTTCCCCGATTGTTTAACACCCGCCAATTCCAAGTAGCGCTCTGTGGTAGATAATCTTTTATGCCCCACTATTTGTGAAAGAAGAATTAAATCAACTCCTGCCTTTAGGTTTTCTACAATGAATGTTGTTCTTAAATCGTTAATTGAGTATTGGGGAATCTCTGCTTTTTGCATGTATCTGTCGATTGCCGATCTTATATTTCTTATTGCCAAGGGTTTTCCATATTTACTTACAAATACAAAGGGGATGTCTGTTTTAGGGCGCGAGTCAAGGTACGCTTTTAAAGCAAGTTTGGCTGGATTGTTTAGGGGAACAACCCTTTGGGGTTGAGAGGCATATGCTTTTATCACTATTTTATTTCCTTCTAGATCTATATCTTCGAGTTTTAGGTTTGAAACTTCTGAAATCCTCATGCCAGTTTGGAGGATTAACTCAACGATTGTTGCAATTCGGATGTCGTTTCTGACGACATCTCTTAAGGCTCGATATTCAATTGGCGAAAGAAATTTTGGTGGTGAAACCTCAAATTTTGGATGAACAACTCCCTCAGCTGGATTTGTGTTTGCATACTTTTCGGAAATCGCCCAGCCAAAAAAGGTTTTGATTGCATTCAGTTTTCTTGAAACTGATTTTGGTGTATATTTTTGTGTGAGTAGGTTATCTCGGAATATTTCAATGTCTGTTGAAGTAATTTGAGCAGGTAAAACCTTTTGCTTATTTTGAAGAAAGTCTATCAATTGTTCTACATCAGCTCTGTAGGCGAGTATTGTTGAGGGGGATCTGCCTTGAGCTTTTAGACTGTCGATGAACTTGGGCAAGATCTCCTTTAGCGTTGTTTGTGCCATAGTAGAATGATCTTAAGTTATTTTGATTTTATTCAATTTTTACAAAACGACCTATAGGATATAATGTTTAGTTTAATCTAAGGCTTTTTAAAATTTCATAATGATAACATAGTTTTTTAAAAAAGGTCAACACAACAAGATGATCAAAATAAGAAATGAATTGGAACTTAATGCCTTGAATTTTGCTAAGCCCTTTTTAGACAAAATGTTTAATTCCCTTTTTTTAATTATTATGGTTATTCTTGTAGTTTCCTTAGTAAGAGGTGTAGAAGAGATTAGAAGAGCTAGAGAAAGAGTAAAAAAGGCTGAGGAAAGGGTGTTAAAACTTAAAAGTGAAGAAAAAGAACTTGAAGAAAGACTTTCTTTAGTAGAAGGAAAGGAATATGTGGAAAAACAACTGAGAGAAAAATTAGGTATGGGAAAGGAAGGGGAAATCGTTGTTATTTTGCCTGAGAAAGAAATAGTCAAAAAATTTGCCCCTAGGATAGAAGAAGAAAACACACTACCCGATCCGATATGGAAAAAATGGGCTAAACTTTTTATTTATTGAGTTTTGGTTAATTCAAACTTGTTGCGGGGCTAGGAGTCGAACCTAGTCTGGAAGATTATGAGCCTTCCGTGCAGCCGTACACTACCCCGCATGTCTTTTGCATCATGTATTATAACATAAAATTTGGTAAAATTACTCTTAGAAGAAAGTTCAATTCTAGGAGTTTTAGAATGTGAGTTTTTAAGTGTCAGCGTAGCTCAGTGGTAGAGCAGGCGTTTCATAAGCGCAAGGTCACAGGTTCGAATCCTGTCGCTGACACCAAAATATGGCTTTTGGATCTATGTGGTTTTGGTCTGACTAAAGCTTGGTTATATTAATAAGCCATTTTGATAAATTTAATTTCTTTTTGAGTCCTATTTGATAAGCTTTAGGGTATCCGCCTTAACAGGCGGAATTTTTAGAAAAAATGCAAACAAGGCGTGTTCTTTCCGGAATAAGAGCAACAGGTAGACTTCATCTAGGCAATTATCTTGGAGCGATAAAGGGTATGATTTCCTTGCAGGAAAACCCTGAATTTGAGACATTTTATATGGTTGCTGATTTGCATTCTATAAATACTCCTTACGACCCGAAAACCTTCAGAGCTAGAGTGAAAGAGGTTGTTTTGGATTACCTCTCGGTTGGTCTTGACCCTTCAAAATCGACAGTTTTTATACAATCGCATGTACCTGAACATGTCGAACTTTCGTACCTTTTTTCAACGGTACTTACTGTCGCCCGTATGCTTCACCTTCCGACATATAAAGATAAAATCAAAGAAAATCCTGAAAATGCGAATATGGCTATGCTTTATTATCCTGTCTTAATGGCCTCAGATATCCTCATTTACAAAGCGGATTTAGTACCGGTTGGAGATGATCAACTTCCTCATCTTGAGGTAGCAAGAGAGGTTGCTAGAAAGATGAACCAGAAATTTGGTTGTGATTTTCCTCAACCTATGCAGTATAGGACTCAAGGACATTATGTGCCAAGTTTAACTGGGGAGGGAAAAATGGCAAAATCTGTTGAGGGAAGCTACATTTCCCTAACTGATAGCCTTGAGAAAATCAAGGAACTTCTAGCCAAGGTTCCAACTGATGAAGGTAAGGGAGATAAGTT
>CAYSEQ010000018.1:6117-9652 GCA_964430475.1 uncultured Gammaproteobacteria bacterium | reverse complement strand
AGAGCAGGGAAAGCCTGTTCTTATTGTTCCGCTTGAAAAAGTACCAAACGGGACAAGTGTTAGTTAATTTGAATTTAGATCTTTGATTGTAAGAATTTATTTTGTATAAATCTCATTTTAGAAATTTTTTGAAAAAATACACCGTATTTCAATAATTGTTCTTAAAATTTATAAAGTGAAATTAGCATTTAAAGTTATTTTCTGCTAATATAACCTCAGGCGGATAATATTGAGTTTAGATATTTCTACTTATGGATCCTATTAAAAGTATAAAAGACCTAAAACCTAAAAAATTTAAAAGATTCGAGTTTAGATTGAGAATAGACCTTTGGAAGGTACTGATTCTATTTTTCTTAATAATCTTTTTTGCCCCCTTTTTCCTTTCTTTAATTGAGTTTCAAAAGATAGATACTAAACTAGAGACTTCCCAGGCCATACTTGATATAAAGGAAGGAAAGGTTAAAGAAGTACTTGTTCAAGGAACGAGGATTATTTTAACTTACAATGACAATACCACTAAAATTACAACCAAGGAAGAAGGCGAAAGCTTTACGGATCTTCTTGAGAAGTCTGGGATAGATCCGACTAAGGTAAACTTTACAGTTGTAGATCAGTCACTTTCTAAAGTAGTTGGTGAGATTTTAGGGATTTTGTTGCCTCTGATTTTAACAGCGGGTTTGATCTTCTTTATCATTCGTGTTCAAACCAAAGGCGCGCAGGACATTTTTTCTTTTGGTAGATCCAGAGCTAAACTTTTTGCAAAGGGCAAACAATCTATCACCTTTAATGATGTAGCAGGAGTTGATGATGCTAAAAAAGAGCTTGAGGAAGTAGTTGATTTTTTGAAAAATCCTTCGAAGTACAGAAAGATTGGAGCTCGTACTCCAAAGGGTGTTCTTTTAGTAGGTCCGTCAGGCGTGGGTAAAACCCTTTTAGCAAGAGCTGTCGCTGGAGAAGCGGGCGTACCGTTTTTTTCAATGGCAGGAAGCGAATTTATGGAGATGTTGGTGGGTGTGGGCGCTTCTCGGGTAAGAGATCTTTTTGCCCAAGCTAAAGCCTCAGCACCATCAATTATCTTTATTGATGAGATTGATGCGATTGGAAGACAAAGAGGAAGAGGTTTTATTGGAGCGCATGATGAGAGAGAACAAACCTTAAATCAAATTCTGGTAGAGATGGACGGTTTTACCCCAAACGATAATGTGGTTGTGCTTGCAGCAACAAATAGGGGTGATCTTCTTGACCCAGCACTTTTAAGACCCGGAAGATTTGATAGGAGAGTGATACTTGATATGCCGGACAAAGAAGGGAGGGAGGCAATTTTGAAGATTCATGCCAGAGGCAAAAAATTTGCTAAAGGAATTGATTGGAGTCAAGTTGCCGACAGGACCGTGGGTTTTTCTGGCGCAGATCTTGAGAATATGCTTAACGAAGCAGCAATATTAGCAGCAAGAGAGAATAAGAATCAGATTGATTTAGAAGATATAGAAGAGGCGGCAACTAAAGTTAAACTAGGTCCTGCCAAAAAAAGGCTTCAGTCGGAGGAAGATAGAAAGATTACAGCCTACCATGAAGCAGGTCATGCACTTGTCACCCATTTCTTGCCCAAAACAGATCCTGTCCATCGCATTTCAATAGTAGCAAGAGGTATGAGTTTGGGCCATACCCTTATTCCGCCAGCAGCAGATAGAGCCCATGAGACTAAATCTAGGCTTTTAGAGCAGATCACAGCGATGATGGGAGGTAGAGCGGCGGAGGAAATTGTTTTTGGTGAATTAACTGCTGGAGCGGCTAATGATATTGCTCAAGCTACCAGACTTGCACGGGCGATGGTAGTAAATTTTGGTATGAGTTCCTTAGGACCTATCGATTTAGGACCGCAGTATGATATCGATGAGTTTGGTAGGCCTAATTGGTACGAGCCTAGTAATATTTCCCTTGAGATGCAAAGCAAAGTTGATAATGAGATTCACAAGATAATAAGTTCTTGCTATGGAAAAGCAGGAGAGATAGTGCGAAAAAACCGAAAAAAACTGGATCAAGTAGCTAGTGCACTTCTTGAAAAAGAGACTCTGGATAGGGAACAGTTTGAAGAGATTGTGGGCAAGAAAGAAACCCTAAGTTTGTAATCAACGCAATGGGCTTAGAAATCTAGAATTTCTAAATTCAAAGACTAATCTAAAGTTAATTCAAAGCTAAAAAATTAAAAATTTAAACTCCGAATCCTAGATTTTAGTGCCGCTTTCCAAGATTTCTTAAAAAAGATTGTTTTTAATAGGAGTGCAAAGTAAAATATCCTCATGAATAAGTTAGTTCTTATAGACGGTAACGCGATCCTTCACAGAGCCTATCATGCTCTGCCGGCTTTAACTACTAAAAGTGGTGAACCAATCAACGCGGTGTATGGATTGGTATCAATGCTTTTGAGGGTTATTAAGGATCTAAGACCAACCCATTTAGCAGTTGCTTTTGATACAAAAGCTCCCACCTTTAGACATAAAGAGTTTGCACTTTATCAGTCTCAAAGACCAGCAATAAGTGAGGATCTAATCTCGCAATTTGAGAAAGCCAAGAGAGTATTTGAGGCAATTGGGGTTCCGATATTTGAGAAACCTGGTTATGAGGCTGATGATATTATCGGTACAATTTCCAGAAGAGCCCAGAGGTCAAAATCCGGTCTTTCTGAAAAGGGAGTTAATGAGGTTATTGTGGTTACTGGAGACAGGGATCTTTTACAGCTCGTTAATAAAAATGTAAAGGTCTACATGCCTATCGTGGGTTTGACCAATGCAAAACTTATGGACGAGGTAGAAGTTGAAAAAAAGATGGGCGTTCAGCCTAAACAGATTCCAGACTATAAGGCAATGGTAGGGGATACCTCTGATAATTATCCTGGTATTCCAGGGATCGGTCCAAAAACTGCAGTTGAACTTCTTAAAAGATTTGGAAATATAGAAGGAATCCTCAAACATTTAAAGAATTTACCGCCAAAGTTAGCAGAGAAAATCAAAATGGGAGAAAAAGATATGGAGCTTTATCTAAGACTTGCAACGATCGCGAAAGATGTACCGCTTGAATTTGAGTTAGAAAAATGCTCTTTATGGGATGTTGATAATCCTAAAGTTATTAGACTTTTTGAAGAGTTTGGATTTAAGACCTTAACAGAGAGGATTAAAAAGGTTGGCAAAGAGATGGAGTTGCAAAGACAAATGAGACTTCTTTAATGAAAATTGCCTTAGTACATGACTACTTGAGGGAACTTGGTGGTGCAGAGAAAGTACTGGAAGTTTTAAGTGAAATTTTTCCCGACTCCCCAATATATACTGCTTTTTATGTCAGAAATTCAAGAGCAGGTCAAAGGTTCAAAGGAAAAAAGATTTACGAAAGTTTCTTATCAACAATCTTGAAGATAGACAGTTTCTATAGCCCTTTGAGGTTTTTGACACCCCTTATTTGGAAAAGTTTTGATTTGAGTGGGTTTGATCTAGTAATAACTAGTTCGAGCTGGTATATAACAAGGGGTTTTAGGGTAGGT
>CAYSEQ010000018.1:0-6017 GCA_964430475.1 uncultured Gammaproteobacteria bacterium | reverse complement strand
GACTAAGGATAATTATTATCTAATTGCCTCGCGTTTAGTAGGAGCAAAAGGGATAGAAGAAGCAATATGGATTTTTGAAAGACTGGGTAAAAGGCTCAAGATAGTAGGTGAGGCACGGGGTTTTTCTAATATAGAGTCAAAACTTAAGGGCCAAAAGTTTAAAAGTATAGAGTTTTTGGGAAGGGTTTCCGATGAAGACTTATGGGAACTTTATGCAAGGGCCAGCGCTTTTGTTGCTCTAGCACGAGATGAGGATTTTGGAATGACTGTGGTTGAAGCCCAAGCAGCAGGTACCCCTGTTATAGCTTTTAACGGCGGGGGGTTTAGGGAAACCGTAATCGATGGGGTGACGGGTGTGTTGATTGACAAGGTAGACATATCGGAGGTTGGTAAGGCAATAAAGAGAATTGAAAGCAAGAAGTGGGATAGATTCGAACTCCAAGAGAACGCAAGAAGATTTTCTAAAGAAGTGTTTGTTAAGAAAATTAAGAAGGTGGTAAAAATGGTTGGTGGTTAAGAAATTCTAAATTCTAAATTCTAAATTCTAAACAAATTCCAAATCCCAAATTCCAAACAACTATTAATGGTTAATGATTGATGGTTAATGGTTAATAATTAAGAAATCCTAAATCCTAAGTTTCGGCCTAGACGGCAGACAAGCTAAATCCTAGAAAAATTCCAAATCCTAAATCCTAAATAAATCCAAATTTTCAAAAAATGATTAATGGTCGATGGTTAACGATTAAGAAATCCAAAATTCTAAATTCTAAATTCCTAATTCTTAATTCTAGATTCTAGCTTCTTGATTCTAAAATTTTTAACTTTAAACTTTTAATTTAGTTGTGATTTGTTTAAAGTTTGGATATCAGAATTTCCAATTTTTCGTTTTTATTGTTGCTTGGTTATTGTATGTACTATAATTGGTTCTATGCCAGAGCTTCCAGAGGTAGAATCAATAAAATTGCAACTCCAAAAATATCTTGTAGGTCATAAAGTTGAAGGGGTTGAAATAAAATTTCCAAAAGTTTTTTCTGGTGATGTAGAAGTTGTCAAGGGAGCAAGGATAAAAAATGTAAGACGTTTTGGTAAGGTTTTGGCGATTGATCTTTCAAATGGATATTCTTTCGTTATCCATATCAAATTAACCGGACAACTAATTTACAGAGGTCCTAATCTTAAAAATCCTCCGGATTTATCCTCCAAGGTTATAGGTGGTATTGATGGTAGACACACTCATGTTATTTTCCACTTGGACCGGGAAGGTAAGCTCTACTACAACGACTTAAGGCGTTTTGGTTGGATAAAGGTTGTTAAGACAAACGATGTCGAGACCACTGGATTTGTTGGAAAACTTGGACCCGAGCCTTTTAAAGATTTAACATTTGAAAAGTTTAAAAGTATTCTTTCAAGTACAAATCGTGCTATAAAGTTGGTCTTGATGGACCAAGAAAAAATAGCAGGGGTTGGAAATATATATGCAAACGACGCGCTCTGGCTTGCAAAAATTCATCCTAAGAAATTAGCTAAGAGTTTAAGTGAAAAAGAGGCAAAAAGTGTATATGAGGCGATTCATACTGTTCTTAGGGAAGGACTAAAATGGGGTGGGGCATCGGAACTTATGTACGTAACACCAGACGGGCGAGAAGGAAAATATCAAGAACACACCCTTGTCTATGGAAGGGAAGGAGAACCTTGTGAGCGTTGTCATAAAGCAAAGATCCAAAAATTTTTCCTGTCAGGTAGAGGTACTTATTTTTGTCCTGTCTGCCAAAAGTAACCGGATTAGATTTTAGTTTTTAAGATTCAATGGCTTTGCCAGGGAATTTATGACTTCAGATATTAATACCTTTAAACCTGAGAAAGTAATTAAAGGTAATTTAGGTAAAAATATTTATGGAGGTAACCTTAAAAATTTATTAAAAGTTTTTAATCTATGAGGAGAAAAAAGGTCTTTTTCTCAATAATCATTCCTACATTGAATGAGGAGAAATATTTACCAAAACTATTGGAAGATCTTTCAAATCAAACTTTTAAAGATTTTGAGGTTATTGTTGTGGATGCGGAATCTGAAGATGGAACAGTCCAAAATGCCTTAAGTTTTAGAAAGAGGATTCCTGCGCTTTCTATTTTAAAAAGTAAAAAAAGGGATGTCTCATATCAGAGAAATTTAGGCTCAAAAAAAGCACGGGGTGAATGGCTTATCTTTATGGATGCTGACGATAGGTTACCCTTTTATTTTTTGGAAGGGATTGGATATAGGATTAAATCCTTGGATGTGGATATTTTTACTTGTTGGTGCGAGCCAGACAGTAAATATGCAAAGGACAAAGCGATAACAACTTTTATCAACTTAAATGTTGAGATAGGAAAAAGTATTGGTCAACCGACAAGCCTGGGGGCACTGATAGGTATTAAGAGAATTAAGCTTAATAAAACCGGGGGTTTTAAGGAGGGTATTTTTGCAGAGGATGGTGAGTTTATTCGAAGAGCAGTCAAAAAGGGCTTAAGATTTGAAGTTTTTCGTGACCCAAAATACACCTTTTCACTTAGAAGGTTTAGAAAATTTGGGAACTTAGGAACGATAAGAAAGTATGCCACTTTGCATTTAAAAAGAATAGCTGGAATTCCAATTGATCTTCGCAAAGAATACCCGATGGGTGGGAAAATTGCCCTTGAAGAAAGTTTCGGGATATCATTTTTGGAAATTATAAAATCAAATCTCATACTCCTTTTTAAGAAACCCAGGAAACTTAAGAAGATTAAATCCTTGCTTGAACTTATTGAGAATGGTTTCTGAGAATGCATATTAACGACATTCAGCTTAACAATTTTAGAAATTTTACGCTTAAAAAAATTGAGTTTTCTCCTAAAATTAGCGTTTTAGTCGGTCCAAACGCTTCGGGTAAGACGAATATAATTGAAGGAATTTTTCTTCTTTCAACTGGCAAGTCTTTTAGAGCTAGAGTTGAGGAGGAAATGATTAATTATACTCAGGAAATTGCAAGAGTAAAGGCAACGACAGTGGAGGAAGTAGGGAAGAAGAGTCTTGCCAATAATCTCGAGGTGGTTATTACCAGAGGCGAGATTAGTGTAGGGGATATTCCAAGGAGGTTAGAAAAGGTTGCCAGGAAAAAGCTTTTAGTTAACGGGATTAGTAAGAGATTGATTGATTTTGCCGGTACATTTAAGGCTGTTCTTTTTGGGCCTTGGGATATGGAACTTGTGACTAACTCCCCTTCGATTCGGAGAAAGTTTTTGGATACGGTACTTTCCCAAGTTGACAGAGAATACAGACGTGCGGTCCTTTCTTATGAGAAAGGCCTAAGGCAAAGAAACAAATTACTTTTGGATATAAGGGAGAAGGGTTTATCACGGAATCTTCTTCTTTTTTGGAATAAACTTCTAATTAAAAATGGAGATTACATTGCCAAGAAAAGGGAAGAATTTATTGAATTTGTGAATTCCTACCACTTTGGGATTGTAAGTGGTTTCTTTATAGAATATGACAAAAGTGCTATATCGGAAGCTAGGCTTGAGCAGTATGCTGAAGAAGAAATTGCAGCTGGTGCTACTTTGGTTGGCCCTCATAGAGATGAGATGATTTTTAAAATAAAAGATGGAAGGTCAAAAATCAAAAGCGGTGAGAAAGAACTTTCCTTGTATGGTTCGCGGGGAGAGCAGAGGATGTGTGTTCTTTGGTTAAAGCTTGCCGAGCTTTCTTACATTGAGAAAGTTAGCGGAGAAAAACCCGTACTTCTTCTGGACGATATTTTTTCTGAACTTGATCACGAGCATAGAAAAATTGTTTTTGAGATAGCCAAAAATCAACAAACAATTATCACAACTGCCGACCCACATTTTGTTGAAGACGTAAAGGAGGGTGATGTAATTAATCTAAAGTAGTATACTTTTACTATGCCAAGGAAAAAATATCAGATTGGTGATAAAGTTTACAGTCCATTTAGAAGGCCCAAAGCAAAGATTTCTGATGGAGCAAGATGGATAGTAGTGGAAAGGCATGTAGAGAAAGGATACCCAATTCGTTGGAGGCTTATAGAAGGAGAAATTTCAGAGCATCAAAATGATGCTGGGTTCCAAAAATCGGGTTTAGAAGGGGCAACGCATAAAAAGGGAGATTCTGCCCAAGGTCCTTTTGAGGGTGGTAGATCAGTGGGCAAAAGATGGTTTCCTACCTTTATTGATATGAGTCAGCCTCGCGGGGACAAAGATTAATTGATTAATTGTTTATTCTTTTTCTTCTTTGACGATTTTACTTAACTGATAGGTTACAAATACAGCCAAGAAGGTTACTACTAATGCATAAATTATCAAAGATACGAATCCTGAATCTTTACCAAAAAAGGGTTCAATATAGGTTTTGATGACTTCCTTAATAAGTTCGTTCCATGCAAGGGCAGCGACAAGACCAAATCCGCTGGTTACCAATCTTAGAAGGGTTTTGGCAAATTGTTTTCGGAATTCTTCTGCCTCTTTTTTTATTAAAGCCTCTATTGTTTTTTGTTTTTCTAACTCTTTTTCGTAGATACTATCCGAATTTGATTTTGTTTTTGTCGATGCCATTTTTGGTTGTAGTATATACTAATTGTAGACGCTTGCCAGGCTGATAAGCAATAAATATGGTGAAAGTTTTTGACCCAAAAGAACTTAATAAACTTTATAAACCCCATCCAAGATCCTCCGGTGAAGATAATGGCCAGGTTACAATTATTGGCGGAAGTAAGCTTTTCCATGGGGCCCCGATTTTGGCTTTAAATGTTGCCTCAAGGATCGTGGATATGGTTTTTTTTGCTTCGCCTGACTCTTCGGTGGGGAGGGTTGCTGAAAAGATAAAGTCAAAACTTGCATCTTTTATCTGGGTTCCTTGGGGGGATGTCGAGGCTTATATTGAAAAGTCCGATGCTGTCTTAATAGGCCCAGGGTTCATGAGGTATAGCAGAGAACATCAAAAACCAAAAGTCAAAAAAGATAAGGGAGAAGGAAGTTTAAATAGAAAAAATTATGACAAGGAGGGGGAAAGAACTAGAAAAATAACGCAGAGATTGCTTAGTAAATTTCCAAATAAAAGATGGGTAATTGATGCTGGTAGCTTGCAAGTCTTAGATCCCGAATCCATACCTCCAGGCAGTATTATTACCCCTAACAAAAAAGAATTTCAATTGCTTTTTGGTGAAGATGTTCAAAACTTAAATACTGTAAGTGAGGAAAACATAGGAAGTCTGGTTTGGAGTTTTTCAAAAAAATACAACTGTGTAATTGTTTTAAAAGGACCCGAGACGTTTGTTGCCTCACCCAGTAAAGTAGTTATTATAAAAGGAGGAAACCCTGGCATGACAAAAGGAGGGACAGGAGATGTTTTGGCAGGTCTAACGGTTGCTCTTCTTGCAAAAAACGACCCTTTTCTTGCAGCAGCATCCTCTTCCTTTATTGCCAAAAGGGCAGCGGATAACCTCTACGAAAAAGTTGGAGTTTTTTATAATGCCGATGATTTAGCAGAAAAAATTCCGGAAACTTTAGGTTCTATGTTGAATTGAAGGGAAAGGGCTATTTTGTTTAAATCTTATTTATTTAATTTTTTCATCAAGATTGATTTTACTTGTATCTTCGTAAATTCGGGTTATGCGAATTTTTCTATCTTCCTCTTTAACTGTTAGTAATTCGCTTAAGCCTCTAGAAATAAGAATATAGTTTGCATCGAGTACCATATTAATAGCGACAATTCTTGCTTTTGCCTTTTTTGTTGGATCATCTGGTAATTCAACCTCGGCATAAAATACCCTTCCAGGGTTTTCTATGTCCCAAGAATTTACTCCAAAGGGGATTGCTAGGGGTTCAGAATTAGGATCTTTTCTTACCGCAATAATTGGTTTTTTGCCTTCCGCGAACTTTATTTGGGCTACTACCGCGATTTTTTCTGCACCATGTTCTTGCAATATAGCTTCTTTTATTTCGTCGTAAAAAACCAACAATTTCTCTGGATATCTTTTTGCCAAATTTTC
>CAYSEQ010000017.1:0-13897 GCA_964430475.1 uncultured Gammaproteobacteria bacterium | reverse complement strand
TCACTGAAAAAGCCTTAGTAGCTTAACGGATAAAGCCTTGGTTTCCGGAACCAAAGATGTGGGTTCGACTCCCACCTGAGGCACTAAACTTGATTTTAAACTCAATTTATGGCATCCTCTTAAGTAGATTGATAGAACCTATCCTGCTAAGATGTCTTATCTCGATATCAGCTCTTTATTCCAAAAAATCGTGCTTATTTTTGTATTCTTCATCACAAGTTTTCTTGCTCTTTTCTCAACTTCTTTGTCCTTAATCGCTATTTCCAATTCAAAAATTTCCAAGAACTCTCTTTTAGAAAATAGATCAACAAATTCTAGAGCGAGTGCTCAAGTCTACGCCTCGTTTCCGGAAGAATTTCCAAGCATTTCTACTAAAATTTTACCTGGAGATGCTAGAGCCGAAATAATAAAAAACTTCACACAAAAATACCGCTCTCCTCTGTCCGAATATGCAGAAAAAATTATTGAGGAGGCTGATAAAAACGGTATTGACTGGCGCTTGATAACTGCGATAGCAATGAAAGAGTCAGGACTTTGCAGAAATATTCCCAACGAGAGTTTTAACTGTTGGGGATGGGGTATCCATAGTCAAGGTGTATTAAAGTTTGATTCTTACGCACAAGGAATAGAAGTAGTATCAAGAGGTCTTAGGAAAGACTACATTGAAAAAGGATACGTAACCGTAGATGAAATAATGGAAAAATATGCTCATCCTTCCTCAACAACATGGGCACAGGATGTACTTTACTACATGCAACAGATACAATAGCTTGTTACAACTTGATATCCTTTACTTTATAACATGAGAATTTACACTTTTATCTACTGATACAAGACTGCATTGTTTTTATGCCGGCTGCATACGATACTTACGACTATCCTTCCTACTGGGAAGGAAGAGAGTACGAACATCAATCTGAACTAATTGCTGTATCTAAATTTCTTCAAAAGATCCCAAGGATAGGAAAAACTTTAGATATTGGCAGCGGATTTGGTAGGCTTGTTCCTTCGTATTTCTATAGGGCAGAACGAATAATACTAGCGGATCCGTCTGCAAAGATATTGAAGCTAGCAAGGGAAAAGTTCAATTCACCCAAGATAAGATTTATTCATTCAAAATTGGAAAACCTTGATAAAAAGATTAAAAAAAACTCAGTTGATCTGATCTTGCTTGTTAGAGTCCTCCACCATCTTGAAAATCCTGATTTGGCTCTTGAAAAAATTGCATCATTTCTTCGAAGTAATGGTTATCTTATCCTTGAATTTGCCAACAAGAGACATGGAAAATCCCTACTCTTGGAATTTTTTAGAGGAAACTTCACCTTTATTATGGACATTTTTCCAAAAGAAGTAGGAGTAACAAAAAAAACCAAGAAGAAAAAGATTCCTTTTAAAAATTATCATCCTGATGTGATAAAAGAAATACTAAGAAAAAATGGATTCAAAATAATAGAGATTCGCTCTGTCTCAAACATTAGAAGTCCTTTTATTAAAAAAATACTTCCATTGGATCTATTAGTTTTTTTTGAAAGAAATCTCCAGAGACTTTTAGCCAAATTCTACTTTGGTCCCTCAATTTTTATATTAGCAAAAAAGATAAAATAATAAGCAATATAGTATTTAACCAAATCATTTTCATAATTAAATTTGACAATCCTATAATTATATGCTATAGTACACATACGTTCTGAGGCAAGGCAAGCCTAGCTTGCACGAGCGTCAGAATTTAACTAAGGCAGATGCCTAAAGGTGTCTGCCTCTAAAAAAGACCTTATCGAAAAGATAAGGTCTTTTTTATTGAAGAAAAGATGAAAAAAATATTCTTTCTATCAAGTCTAATCTTTTTTACAGTTCTTTTTTCCCCGATAATCGTACGGGCTGAAAGTTTAGTGGTGTCTTCATCGGCGCTAGTTTCAGAAAACGCAATTAACGAAAGTTTCGATTTAAGAGTTAAAAGGCTTGAAAATTTTCTTAAGAAGTACCAATCTCCTCTCACACCTTATGCTAAAGATTTTATCAAAGCAGCCGATAAGTACGAAATAGATTGGAGACTTGTACCAGCAATTACAGGTGTTGAATCCACTTTTGGAAAAAGAATTCCAGCAAAAAGCTACAATGCATATGGATGGGCGAATGGAAATTATAAATTTTCTTCGTGGGAGGAATCAATTGAGGAAGTTACAAAGGCATTGAGAGAAAAATATTATAATCGAGGTGCGAAAAACATCTACCAAATTGCCAAGCGTTACGCACCTCCGAGCAATACCTGGGCCTGGAAGGTGGAATTTTTTATGGAAAAAATAGACGCAACTCCTGTCGAATTCGATTTATAAAATTGCTATAATTAATCACTAAGCCAGGGTGGCGGAATCGGTAGACGCGCAGGATTTAGGATCCTGTGGAATTTAAACTTCCTTGCAGGTTCGAGTCCTGTCCCTGGCACAAAAGTTCAACATATAAGAAAGTCCATAAAAAATTAAAGAAATAAAAACGCTAAAAATGCAACCTGTCCATATTTTTACACCCAAGGTTGGGAAAAGTTTTAATCTAATCTTTCTCTTAATTCCTTCACTTATCTTTTTTCTAATCTTAATCTTATTGGGATTCTACATTAGACATAGAGGTACACCCAATGTTGCTAGAAGTGCTCAAACTACTGTTCTAGGTGAGGAATCAGGGCTTGACAAAGACGATTTTTACTTCCAAAATAATAATCAATGAGAATAGAGTTAAAGCTTTTTCTAGTAGGTATCTTAGCCTCTTTTCTTTTTTTTAGCCTCAATCTTACTAAATTTACTTACGCGCAAACCTCTACTTATTCCTCAGAAAATCAATTGAGAAACGAGAAAGTCCAACAAAACAGAGAAAACGTTCAACAAAGAATGGAGCAAACTATACAAAGAAGAATCGAAAAGAAAGCGACAATTGAATCAAGATTAAATGAAAGGAAAACCCAGTTAATAAGAAGTTTTTGGGGAAGGCTTATTGCAAGATTAGAGGCACTAGTTGGCAGACTTGAGAAACTGATTGCTCGAATTCAATCGCGTATTGAGAAAATAAAACAAACTAATCCTGATATTGACACTGCAAAAATTGAAAATGAGTTAAATGAGGCAGTAACCATCCTTTCCAACGCAAAAGAAAAGATAGATAATGCTGATGCTAAAATTGAAGAAGTGCTATCATCTAACAATCCAAGGCTGGCATTCCAAGAAGTTAGGGGAATCATCCAAGATATAAAAATGGATTTGGTTGAAACCCACAGAAAGTTAGTGCACATCATTGGAGAAATAAAAGGCTTGAGAGTGGGACAAGGAGAGGAAGGTGAGATTACACCGATCTTAACACCCACTCCAACTGCATCTCCGACTGTGTCGGAAAGTATTTAACTTATGGAATTTAAACTATTATCAAAGAAAAACTTTTGGATCTTCCTTGCCACAGGATTTGTAATTATATTCTTAGCAATATTGGCAATGTCGCTGAGGGGAAAGTCATCGCCAAAGATAGAACTTACCAACCAGCAGGAAAATGAAATAACAAAATTACAAACTCAGTCCAATTCTGACAAAGTAGAGGATATCGAAAAAGATCTAAACGAAACAGACTTAAACAACCTTGATAAGGAACTCCAAGATATTGAAAGTGAGCTTGTTACTTTTTAATTTCTTCTTAGTGAAGAAAAAAGGTGAAATTTAAAATAATAAAAGATTTTGGCTTTCCATTGCTTTTTCTATCTTTATTCCTGGTGTTTTCTTTTTTTATCTTGGAGCAATTTAAAAAGAAAGGTACTTTTTCAGAAAATTCTTATAAAGCTTATATCGCTGATAAAGAAATTATATTAGAGATTGCTGATACACCCCAAAAAATTGCAAAAGGTTTATCAAAGAGAAACTCTTTAAACGAAAATAGGGGAATGCTATTTATTTTAAACTCCGATACCCGCCCGTATTTTTGGATGAAAGACATGAATTTTGCAATAGATATTCTTTGGATTGATAAGTTCAATATTGTTGGGATTGAAAAAAATGTACAGCCTGAACCCGGGAAGCTAGATAGTGAACTCACTCTCTACCAACCACCCTCACCAATAGACATGGTTTTGGAAGTTAATGCCGGTTTTGCTGAAAAAAACGGAATAAAAGTAGGCGATAGGATAAGGCTAAACTTTAAAAATTAATCTAGACCTAACAATTAAAAAGTGTCACTTTAACCTTGAAAGGTAAACTCTTCTAATTCTTTAACACCCCCAAAGGCAATTCTATCTGGCACAAAATTTTCAGTACCCAGCATCCGCGCAGGCATGATAAAAAATTCTCCCCATTTTCGGTTTATCTCATCAACTGATTTGGCAAGTTTTCTTTTCTTTATAACATCATCGAAAAGCTCAAGCTGCAAAGAATTTAACTTTGTTAAATTAAAGCACGAAACACTGAGAACACGCACAAATTTATTTTGTGGAGATTCAAGAAGAATCTTAAAAACTTCTTTATAAATCTCACTTGTATCAAAGATACTTCTTTCTAAACTAACTCCCTTATGCCAAAAGCTTCCATCGCGGTAGATTAAAGCTAGATGTACTCCATTAGTCTTGTATCCAGAAAACCTTAAGCGATGACTCAATTTAGTAACCAACTTCATTAGAATAGGAGAAAGCTCTTGCGGTGCAGATAGAAGCTTCGGTAACACATAAGAATTACTAAAACTTCTTCTTCTAAAAACAACATCATCAATCTCAAAACCTCTCAAACGGATATACCAGTAGTAACCATTTATGGATTCAAATGCTACCTTAAGCTTCCAGATAGGACTTTTATAAAAATCAAGAACAGTATGAATTCCAATACTGTTAAGACGAGCAGCGTTTTTCAATTTGATGTAAGGAAGATCTGTCAATTTAAGACGGGAATAAATATCGAAAAAATTATCCTTGTTTATCTCCTCAAACCCATCGGGTTTTTTGAGATTAGATGCAACCTTTGCCAAATATCTATTTGGTGCGACTCCAATCGAAACCTTAAGCCAATCTCCAATTTCTTCTCTAATCCTCCTCTTAATCTCATCCCCTATAGATTTTAGGCCTTGCTTTAAGGCAGGATAACCTTCTAAATCCAAAACAAACTCGTCAATCGATTTAGGGGTAAGATTTGCAGTGTAGCCTGACAAGAGATTTCTTAACTTCAAATGAACATTTCTATACTTCCAAGGATCCGGAGAAAGAACAATTAAACCTGGACATAAAATTTTTCCTTCTTTTACCTTCATTCCAGTTTTTACTCCATAGCGCTTGGCCTCAATCGAGGGGGCTAAAATACACCCATTCGGGGTGGTATAAGCAGCAACCGCAATAGGTTTTCCACGAAGTAAGGGGTTTGCTTGCTGCTCAATACTTGCAAAACAGGAATTAAGATCTAGATGCATTATTGTTGAAGGTTTAGGATTAAATAGAAAACTACTCATTATTTTCAGGTCTTAAAAATAAACTTGTATACCTTAGCCTAACTAGGCATTCCATCTGACACTTCTTCTAATCTCCAATGTAAGTTTTCGGAGTTTAGAGTCAGTCGAAAAAACAAGTTTCTACTCGCAACCGAAAATACATGATAGAGAGTTCTACCCTTTCTATAGGTATGGTGTAAACCAACTTTTAAAATGGGGTAAAAACGCCCATTCCAAAAAACCCACTTTGGATATACCCGTCGGTTCACATGATTAAATATAAGAGCAACTGACACAGGTGAAGATATTTTTTCAACCATTCTTGTCAAGAAATCCGATACCTAAGACTTTATACACCGAATAAAACCCAAAGTCAAGTACCTTTATGAGGAGGTTTGCAAAGCTTTACTTCTTTCAAGACTTTATAGCGAGCCCCACTTGGAAGAAGTTTGGCTTCATAAAGTAAAAAGGACTTAACTTTTTGCTTCCAATTGATTTCCTTATTTAACCTCGCAATTGTAAGATTCCTTAATTTTCTCCCCTTGAACCTTGCAATGGTGATGTGGGGTCTAAACTCTTTGTGTAAACTTTTTCTTTGCAACTTTGTCTCAAGCAAATTTTTCAATTCAATCAAATAAGGGTTGTTTTTCCCTTCAATCCAAATCAACCTTGGACGTTTGGGATTTGGACCTAAAGTAATTCTGTCAAATACTAAGTCGAAGGGTTCCACTTTGAAAGGAATTTTAGAGAGCAAGTTAACCAAATTTTCTATTTCTTTTTCATTCCAAGGCGGAATGAGAGTAACATGCAAGTTTTCTTCTGGTACCCAGCGAATTAAAGGGGTTTCCTCATGCAATTCTTTAAATTTTGATATTTTCTCCCTAATCTCATGACTTATCCCTATACCGATAAAGACTCTTTTCTTCTTTTTTTGCATCATGTTATTTTGTAAAATTTAAAAAGAAATTTCAATCTAAAGAAAGAGCCTAACTTTAACCAAGTTATTCTTAAGCGAAACAAGAAAATACTTGTAAAAACACAAACAAAGGCTTAGATTATTACTTATGAATATCCTTCAACCCTTTTCTCGAAAAAATCTTCCCGATCCATTACCTCTTAAAAAACTTATTGGACCAAGCTTTATTATTCTAGGCGTAGGTCTGGGAAGCGGAGAGTTAATACTTTGGCCTTACTTATCAAGCAACTTCGGCCTCGGAATACTTTGGGCCGCAATTCTTGGAATAACACTTCAATTTTTCATAAATATGGAAATCGAACGCTACACATTAGCCACAGGGGAAAGCATATTTGTTGGATTCACTAGGAAATTTGGGAGATTTGCTCCGTATTGGTTCATATTAACAACCCTCGTCCCTTGGATCTGGCCCGGCATTATTGCCTCCTCCGCAAAGGTACTAGCCCAAGCTATAGGAATCCCTTACTCTAGATATCTTGGAATATTCATGCTTCTATTTTTAGGATTCTTATATAGCTTAGGAAGTATAGTTTACAAAACGCAAGAAAAAATTCAAAAAACGATAATTCTGTTAGGTATTCCTTTTGTGTTTTTAATTACGCTTTATTTTGCTAAACCCACAAGCTGGATTAAATTAATCCAAGGGATTGTAGGATTAGGAGAAAATTTTATCTTTTTACCAAAGGGCATTCCTATCGCAACACTATTAGCCGCCTTTGCCTACGCAGGTGCGGGTGGAAATTTAAACCTCGCCCAGTCCCTTTATATTAAAGAAAAAGGTTACGGAATGGCAAAATGGGCAGGCCGTATCACAAACATACTTTCAGGTAAAAAAGAGAAAATAAAGCTCGAAGGATCAACTTTTGAAACATCCTACGAAAATATCTCAAAGTTTAATACTTGGTGGAAAAGGATTAATATCGAACATGCCATTGTTTTTTGGATCACTGGCGCTTTCACCATGTCACTTCTATCCTTACTTGCTTTTGAAACTGTTTACAAAAATCCAGGTGTAGAAACAAGCATCAATTTTATTTTACAAGAAGCTGAAATTATTGGTATAAAAACAATTCCTGAAATTGGTAACCTTTTTCTCCTCATGGCTTCGCTAATGCTTTTTGGCACACAATTTAGCGTTTATGGCTCAAATGCTAGAATTGCAAGTGAAAATTTGGTGATTATCAATAAAGAAAAATTCTCGACTGACAAACTGCCAAATTTCTTTTACGGATTTTTATGGTTCCAGATTTTATCAGGAATCCTCATCTTTGCTTTGGGTTTTACCGAGCCATTAGCTTTGGTGGTAATCGGAGCAGTACTCAATGCTATTGCAATGTTCATTTACACTGGCATGCTTTTGCTTATCAACTTGACACTTTTGGAAAAACCAATTAGACCATCGCTTTTTAGGATAATTGCCGTAGGAATGGCTTTCTTGTTTTACGGAAGTTTTAGTATCTTTACAATCATCCACTACTTTCAAAGAATTACTTCTTAAGAAAACCAATCATTATATTTTAGGACTTCTCTATTTAGTTACAATCTATCAAGCAATCTTCTAACCAACACTAAATCACAGATTAAATCTTAAACAGTTAAAATTGGAGTATAATTTTATCATGAAAAAAATACTTACAACACTAATCGTTATAATTTTATCTTTTTTGACTTTATTCTCATTAAGCAAAAGCCCCAGAGAAGAAAATATAAATTTCCAAAATACTCAACAACCTCAAAAAACAATGAAATATTTAGAAAAGTACACAATTGAAAACTTAAGTAAATCAAATATACAACCAGGAAAATTTACCCTAAAACAAGTACTAAAAGAGGATCAAGGATTTAACTCTTATCTTTTTGAATTTGAGTTTAACCCCACCCTTGATAATAAGCTTTTCAAGAAAACCACAGGCCAAATTAACATACCTAAGGAAAAAGGAAGTCATCCTCTGCTTATAATGCTTAGGGGATATGTTGATCAAAAAAGATTTAAAACAGGCGATGGAACAAGAAATGCTTCAGCATTCTTTGCTAAAAATGGCATTATCACAATAGCGCCAGATTTTTTAGGATATGGAGGTTCCGACAAAGAGGCGGAAAATATTTTTGAAGCTAGGTTTCAATCCTATGTAACGGTTTTGAGTCTTATAAAAACATTTACCTTGGTACAAGAAGGTAAACAAGATTTAATTCAAGTTTCAGAAGAAATAGAGGATACAAGTAAGCTAAATGACTTATTAAACAATTTCTCTAAAATTTTCCTTTGGGGTCATTCTAATGGTGGACAAATAGCCTTAACGGTCTTAGAAATTACCCAGGGTAACTATCCAACAACGCTTTGGGCACCTGTTTCTGTCTTTTTTCCCTATTCAATTTTATTTTATACCGACGAATCGGAAGACAGAGGAAAGTTTATTAGAAAAGAACTTGCAAAATTTGAGGAACTCTATGATCCAGACTTATATTCACTTGACCTTTATCTTGAAAAGATTAACTCACCTCTCCAAATACATCAAGGTTTAAAGGATACAGAAGTACCAGCAACTTGGACTGAAAATCTTGTGAATAAACTTCGAAATTTGAGAAAGGATATAACTTACTATAAATACGCAAATGCGGATCATAATTTACAACCTGACTGGAATCTGGTTGTTGAAAGAGATCTAGAATTTTTCAAAATAAAGATGAGTAAATAAGAATCTAATTTATTTTTTATACTTTAAAAAAGTACATAAGAATTCAAATAATTCGAGAAAATATACCTTAAGGTTAAAAAGTCTAGATCCTAATTTTTTATAAATCCCTGCCTAGGCGGCAGACAAGTTAAATCCTAGAAAATTTCCAAATCCTAAATCCTAAATTCTAAATCCTAAATAAATTCAAATTTTCAAAATCCGAATTTTCAAAAAAGAATTTAATGATTAATAGTTAATGGTTAAAAATTCTTAATTCTTGATTCTAGATTCTATATTCTTGATTCTTGATTCTGATCCCCAAAACCAGACCTAAACTTTAGAATTCGGTATTTTTGATTTTTCCTCTTCACTTTGCATTACTAAACATTGACAAATCCTCCATTATAATCCATCATTAATTTGTTAGAGAAGTTACCAAAACACAACATAAATGAAACTCATAATTACTTTAGGTTTAAATGTTTTTACTCTACTTATTGTATCCTACATTGTCCCTGGTTTTGAATTTGATAGTTTATGGTCAACTATTGTTACAGCAGTAGTTATTGGAGTGGTGAACACATTTATAAAGCCTATCCTCCAAATAATCTTTATACCCCTTACTATTATTACCTTTGGAATTACTGCATTTCTTATCAATGTTGTTCTTTTATGGGGTATAAGTTTCATTGTTCCGGGTTTCCAAATAGAAAATTTCTTAACAGCAGTTATTGCCTCAATTGTCCTTTCACTAGTATCTATGTTTTTAAACAAACTCGCTGAAGACAAAAAATAAATACAAATTCTCATCAATTTTGTATATAATTAATTCCAAAATACATGAAAACCTTTATTAAGAAAAAGGCAGATAGTAGTCAAAAAGGACCTGGGTTTAGAACCCCAGATTATTTTAAGGGGCGGGTCTTAAGTGGTAATCGAATAAAAGGAGTTATCTCTAATCCCAAATTTAACCCCTCACACTTTAAAATACAACATAAGGGTTAATTAAATTTCTCTTACGACTCTTTTTAGGGAATCAACATTTTATGGATTTAAATTTGGACAATCTCTACTTTCCTAAGGTATAATATCTGCATGCCAAAACTGAAAGATAAACGAAATAAAATATCTACTACTTTCGCGCGAAGTGAGGATGGGACAATACAGATTACATTCATTATTCCTTATTCTGAAATAAAAAAAAGAAGAGAGGAAACCTTAAAGGAACTTTCCAGAGAAGTAGAAATTCCGGGCTTCAGGAAGGGGTTTGCACCTATTTCTAAAATTGAGCAGACACTTTCAGAAAATACAATTTTAGAAAAAATTCTTTCTAAACTTTTACCTAATCTAATAAACCATGCACTCAAAAAATATAAAATTAGACCCTCTATTTACCCCAGATTTGAGTTAACTAAAGCCAGAAAGGATGAAGATTGGGAAATAAAAGCGATAACCTGCGAAATTCCGGAAGTTGAACTTGGTAATTACAAAAAGGCTTTATTGGATGTATTAAAAGTAAGAAAGATTTGGACGCCTGGAACTTCAAAACCCGCTTCAGAAAACCAAACTGAGGACTTAACAAAAGAAGAAAAAGAACAAATGGTAATTAAAACACTTCTGGATTCAGTGAAGGTTAAAATTCCCAAGATTTTGATTGAGGAAGAAGCAAATTCCAGGCTTTCGCGACTTTTATCAAGACTTGAAAAAATTGGTTTATCTTTAGAAAGCTATCTTTCATCAAGCCAAAAAACACCGCAGCAACTGCGTCAAGAGTACGAAAAACAAGCACATGATGCGATTGCTCTTGACTTAATATTAACGAAAGTAGCCCAAGAACAAAATATAAATGTAGATCCAAAAGAAATTGAGGCAGCGATAAATGCAGCAGGTGCTGACCCCAAACTTGCAAAGGAACTGGAGAATGAAGATAGAAAAAGATTCCTTGAAACAATCTTACGAAGAAGAAAAGCTTTAGACTATCTCACCTCACTTGCTTAAAAGCCTTTAGACATCAACATTTAAGAGTAAATAGTTAATCTTTAATGATAAAGAAATCTAAATTCTAAACCTCTGCTTAGTCGGCAGACAAGCTAAATCTTAAACAATTTCAAAATCCTAAATTCTAAATCCTAAACAATTTCAAATTCTCAAAATCCAAATTTTCAAAAAAGAATTTAATGATTATGGTTAATGGTTAAAAATTCTTAATTCTTGATTCTTGATCCTAAAATTTTTAACTTTAAACTTTTAATTTTTAATTTTTACTTGTAGTTTATTCAAAGATTAGAATTTACATTGCGGTCAACATTGGCAATTGATTTGATAAACCAATTTTGGTATAATCGCTTCCAATCATCATGACAAATTCAAATAATAAACAAAAATTTATCAAATACCCCAACCCCCTTGAAGCCTTAAAAGACATTGGAAAATCAACCACTCATCAGATGAAGGATGAGGTAATTCAAATACAAAATAAGTTTTTTGAGCAACTTTTGGGAATAAGACTGCCCTCCCAAAAGCGATCCGGAGAAATCGGGCCCGGGGAAACTATCCGCATAAGTGAAGTTTTATCAGAGAAACAAGAAAATCTTGTAAAAGAAAAAAGGAAGAGTGAATTTATAGCAAGGCTTGAAAGGGAAGAAAAACAGCTTCTAGAAAGAAAAACAGATGAACTCAGAATCAAAATAGACGCCCTTCAGAAAGAGATTCTCATGGTCGCCAAAAACACGGAAAATTTAGCAGAAGAAACCGAGATCGCCGCTATGCAAGTTATTGTTGACCCAAGCGAATATCATGTTACCTTTTTTGAAAAATTATGGGAATTCCTAAGAAGTTTTAGAAAAAAAATAGAATCCGCTTCCGAATGGCTACATGTCCTAAACAAAAGATCTGCTAAGAAAAACGCTTGGGCAGCAAGATACGCAAAATATGGGGCAAAATATCTACTTTCAGGTGAGCATTATCTGCAAAGGTCAGCAGGATAACTGAAAACTTAACAAATAAACATTAACTCTTTCTCTAAATAAATTTTACTTCCTACTCGTCTTTTAGATAAAATTACCAATATGAAAGATGAATTTCTCAAACCCCTTTTAGACTTTCTCGAGATTCCTTCAGTATCCACTCAGGAACAATATATAAATGATATGGAAAATGCAAGAAAATATTTAGATCGTCTTTTTCGTTCTTTTGGTTTTAAGACAAAAATTCTTAAAGGGATAAAACATGATGCAATCTATGCTTCTCTAACAATCAATGATAAACTGCCAACAGTTCTTATTTATGGGCATTATGATGTCCAACCACCTGAACCTTTGGATGAATGGAAAAACCCTCCTTTCAAACCTACTATAAAAGGCGACCAACTTTTTGCAAGGGGTTCTTCTGACAATAAAGGTCAAGTTATGATTCATATAATGGCTGTAAAAAGACTGTTAGAAGAAAATAAAAAAATCCCAATTAATTTCAAATTCATCATTGAGGGTGAAGAAGAGGTGGGATCACCGAGTATACAAAATTTTGCTAAAAAATATTCAAGCAATCTCTTAAAAAGTGACTACCTTATTGTCTCCGATACTGATATGCCAAAAAGGAATCAACCCTCAATCGACATTAGCCTAAGAGGACTTTTATATACTGAAGTGGAGGTTCAAACGGCAAAACACGATTTGCATTCAGGTGAATTTGGAGGTGTTGCAGAAAATCCGATTATCCTCTTGGCTCGAGCTATTTCAAAACTTAAAGACGAGAAGGGGAGAATAAAAATCCCGAAATTCTATGACGATGTTTCGCTATCTTTGAAACAAAAAGTTGAAACAATAAAATTACAATCAAAATCCCAAGAGGAAATAATAAAAGAGGGAGAATTATACGGAATCGGCGGAGGAGAACTTCAGTATTCACTAGGTGAAAGAATTTCAATTAGGCCTACTCTTGACATAAACGGAATATCCGGAGGATATCAAGGGGAGGGAAGTAAAACAATAATCCCTTATAAAGCATCCGCTAAAATTAGTATGAGACTTGTACCAAATCAAAAACCTGCAAAAATTTATAAAAATTTTGAAAGGTATATAAAAACTCTTTTTCCAAATTGGGTTAAGGTAAAAATAATAAAGCACGCAGATTGCTTACCTTACATCGCCCCAACTAATGACTCTGTCTTTACTCTAATGAAGCAAAGTTTAAGGAAGATTTACAAAAAAGAGCCTGTGTTCAAAGGAGTAGGAGGTTCAATAGGATTTGTGCCTATTATGGCAAAGGCTCTAAGAGTACCTGTAGTAATGGTGGGTTTTGCTCTTCCTGGATCAAATATCCACGCTCCAAATGAATACTTTCGTCTATCAAACTATTATAAAGGAATCGAGGTTATGACAGATTTTTACAAAAGACTCTTGGAGATTAAAAATTAGTATTAGTTGTTAGTTGTTAGTGGTTAGTGGTTAAGAAAGTTCTAATTTCAAAATACTAATTTCCAAAAAATTGATTAATGTTTAATGGTTAATGGTTAAGAAATACTAAATCTCTGTCTAGGCGTCAGACAAGCTAAATCCTAGAAAATTTCCAAATTCTAAATCCTAAATAAATTCAAATTTTCAAAAAAGAATTTAATGATTATGATTAATGGTTAAAAATTCTAGATTCTAGATTCTAGATTCTTACTTCTTGCCTTTTGCTTCTTGATTCTAAATTCTAAAAGCCTTAACTTTTAATTTGCAATTTGTAATTTAACTCCCTAACTTTTAAAGATCTGCATAAGTTCAGATACATATTAGACTCATTCAAGGAAAAGAATGAGCTATTT
>CAYSEQ010000016.1:0-16039 GCA_964430475.1 uncultured Gammaproteobacteria bacterium | reverse complement strand
AAATAGCTCATTCTTTTCCTTGAATGAGTCTAATATGTATCTGAACTTATGCAGAGGGAAAATAAGTTGATGGTTTATTGTTGCGAAAACTTCTAACTCAATTCAGAGTTGTTCTACAGGTAGTTTGAATTATACTCCTTTCTTAGTAAGCTGCACACCGCCAACGCCCCCCTGACATTACACACTGGAGATCCTCACAGCATTGCACATCTCCTCCACATTCTTCACCTTCTCGTGCACAAAAAGGTGAAGGAGGATTCCTTGTCCCTTAAGGGCAGAAAGGAGCACTTGCAAAACTTATGTTTAAAGTACCAATTCTTATTTGTCTTAAGCCTATTCCAAAGAAACACTCGGTAAGATTTAAAATTGCAAAGAAGGAAAAAAGTATAACCAGACCCACAAAGGCTTGGGTGATTCTTTGTTTGGCGGATTCATAGGAGGTCTTATCTCCCCCAGAGCTTATCCATTGAATTGCGCCTGAAAGAAGCATGAAGAAAAAAACCAGTGTTCCAATAATAAAGCCCAAAGATATAGCTGCAGAAACAACATTTCCTAGAAACTCGCTTCCGCTAAGATTTGCTAAATTTCCAATTGCAGGATTGTTAATCGTTTGTGCTAACATTTTTTATAAAACTTATTGTAGACGAATTAAATTGACCATTTCGCGGACATTCAAAATGCTTGGGATACCCAAAAGTGTTGCTATCACATCCATTAGAAAAATTGCTGCGATTGTGACTACCAAACCAATAAAGCCATTTGTGATGCGTTTTTTTGCCCCCTCAAAAGCCGTTTTGTCTTCTCCGGCTGAAATAATTCCAATTGCTCCAGTAATTAGGACAAACATAAAATAAAGAGCTGCAACCACTGTCAAAAGCCCAATTGCTGTGGAAAGAACAGCTGCAAACATGGTTATTCCTTGCGTTGGACCATCTTCGCAAAGTCCTAGCGGTCCTATCCCACAAAGAGGAGTATTAAAGTTTTGTTGTTGCTGGGCAATAAGATTAGTCATGGTGTAAAAAATTTCAGGTTAAGAATTGCACCTGGATCTCCAAAAAGTATTTCGCCTAGGATTGCTGCTATAACAAAAGATCCGGCTGCAAGGGTTAAACCAATCACGCTTTGAGTTATTTTGGATCCGGCATCAGCCACCTTCTTGGGGTCCCCTCCTGCTGAAATATAGCTGTATCCAGCGAGGATGAAATTGAAAAGAGCATAGACAGCCGCTCCTACGATTAGTGTTCTTAAGATTATATTAAGAAGAATCGGAATTCCTTGTATCGTTCCGCCTCCAATATTTTCCACACCAGGAGGGGCATTGATTGTACCAAATGGTGATCCTTGTGTGATAAGGTCCATCTTTAAAATTTTTAGTCTAAGATATTGATAGATAAAGATCTTTCTATAAGTCTGACTATCAGAAAAGCTGCTATTACAATTATAAAACCCAAGACAGCAGCTGTAATGATATTTTGTGCTTGTTGAAATTTTTGAGGATCTCCTTGGGCGGAAAGCATGCTAATTCCGGCAAGGATTATCAAAAAAAGAAATATTACCCCAGCCAAAACGATTGCGTTTGAAAGAAAAACGCTTACCAGATCTCCAATTCCAGTAAGTCGAGTTAAATAGTCTGGAAGGCCAAGCGCGCTACCGATGTCAAAAGCAATAACCTGCATTTTTTAAGTTTAAAACAAAAATTTCGTTAAAAACAAGTATCTGCCATTTTTTAGGCTAACGAAAGATTTCAATGATTGGCCGAAGATTAAGAATTCTTGAAATAATTTGGACTATCCAGTATGAGACGAATATAACTATAAATCCAACGATAGCGTAGGTTATTTTGTCTTTTCCGGAAGCCATCCTTTTGGGTTCTCCTTGCGAAGTTAGTACATCGTAGCCTCCCAAAACCAAAAGGATAAGAAGAAGTATGCCCGCGATTCGGAAGATATAGCTTAAAAGAAAGCTAATAATTCCGCCTATAGTTAGAGATTGTAGTGGGTTAGGCCGTGAAGGAAGAATCACATCTAAAAGACGATTGAAGTCTATTAATGGTGGTTGTTGCATAAAATTTATCCTCCAAATTCAGGAATTCTTAGAATTTCTACACCTATAAGTTGAAGGATATAAACGCCAAATACCAAAAGAGCCAGACCCATTAAGACTGCTGTTAAAAGTTCTTTTCCTGCTTGAAGCTTTTGGGGATTCCCGGCAGAAGTCATGATCAAAAATCCAGCGTAAATAAGAAGTAGAATTGCAATTCCTCCAGCAATTCCTACTCCCCAGCGAAGTAAGAATTCAGTAAATTCTTGAGTTCCTGCAACTGGAATGCAACCGATTGCGGTGTAGATTCTGTTGGGTTGACCACCCGCGCCAATAGGATTAGGGACAGGATTTCCTTGTTCGTCGCAGAAGATCTTTGGTCCTGCTGGTTGAGGAGGAGGTGGTGGTCCACAACATACCTTATTATTACGACAGTTGCAATTAGTCAATCCCGGACAATCTACAATCTGATTGGGGGGTGAACAGTTATCTACGCAGCTACCTTGACCTCGTGTTGCTGCAGAGCATTCTGTATCTTGCGAGCCTACATTACAAATATTTCCTCGGCTTTGATCACAAAAAGAAGACCCTCCGCATTCTCGTTCACAGTCCGCATCTGTTTCGCATGGAACTCGAGTTTGGCCAAAAGTGCAAAGAATAAAACCTTCCTTGCAAACACAAGGATTTGAGGAATTATTTGGGCTACAGGGACCAGGTGATATCTTTGGTTGACATGTCCACCCGTCAGGGCAATAGAGAGAACTTTTACCGTATTCGCACCTGGCAGGATAACAAATGTTTCTTGGACTGCAGATACCACCATGTTCCTCGCAAGGAGAACATTGGTTCGACTGGCGGCTACAGCTATAGCGGGCACATCTGTTGCAGTTAGGATTTTCCGGCGGGCAACTGAAATATTGGCACGGAGTAGAAGATCGGTTACAAATAGGGGTAGGTGTGGGGATTGCAGTAGGAGGAGAGGAGGGTGCAGGTCCTATAGTGGGAGTAGGGAGGGGCGTAGGAGTAGATGGGGCTGGTGTTCCACATCTGCATGTACAGTTATTGTCATTATCTTCTCCGCAATACGGTACATAAGGAGATGGACAAGAGCTAATTTCTACAACACATTGAGTTCCACCCGATTGCGGTCGTGTGCAAGTGCAACCAGGCGTTGGTGTTTGTGCATTTGTTTTTTTAGAAATAAAGATTTCTGAGAATATGAAAAAAAGAATAACAATTGCAAAAAAGTGAGAGGGTAAGCTGAGTGATTTTAGAAACCCTTTCGTTTTTTGTAATATTTTTTGATGTCTTAAGTGTAGCCTTTTAGCATAAGGATTATTGCTTGATAATTCGTATTTTGAGATTGAAAGTTTAGGAATAGATTTTCCCATTAGTTTGAGTGTATCATAAAAAGGAAGCCTATTACAGAGTAAGTCAATACTGTAAATTATTTTAAATCATCTTATATCTTAACATTTATAATATCTTAACAAATGATTCTTGGAAACAGAATGGTAAAGGTAAAAACATGGAATTTGTCAAGGAAGTTAAAAATTTTGTGTTTTCTCATTGGTTTATTAGTTTATCAAAGCTTGATTTTTGGAGTGATTATAAATGCCACCCACTGTCCCTCAACGGATTACGATTGCCAGATCGCGGAAATTCAAAGAGAAATTGATGCTCTCAAACCCGCTCATGAGTACAACAAAAAAGAACTTGCAGGTTTAAAAACCCAGATTGAAGATTTGAGGAAAAGAATTGCAAGTTTGACTCTACAGCTTAAGGAAAAGGAAGATGGGATTAGGAGAAAAGAGGAAGACCTTGCCTTTGCTCAAGAGATTTTTGAAGAAAAAACAAGATATCATTATAAATTTGTAAGGATTTACGATCCAATTTTGCCTTTTTTATCCTCAAGTGATGCCTCAAGCGCTTTCCGAGAAATAATCTTTAGGGAGAAAGCAGCAAGTCAGGATATAAAAACTATGGAAGATTACGCGAGAGATCTTTTGAATTTAAAAAAGGATAAAGAAAATTTAGAAAAGAATAAACAAAACTTAACTTCTGTAAAAGTTCAGGTCGAATCAAGAGCAAAGTTTCTTGAGGGAGAAGTTGCCAAAACTGAAACTTATCTTGCAAGCTTAACCGCAAAACAAGAAGAACTTTTGGCGCTTAAAGCTGGCGGTTTTCAGACCTCGGTTGGCGACATCCCCCCGACACTTGAACCCTGTTCAGGAGCTCCGGGATCCTCAAACTTTTGCGACCCTGGATTTAGGCCTGCTTTTGCTGCTTTTTCTTTTGGCGCGCCCCATAGAACCGGGATGAGCCAGTTTGGGGCTTATGGAAGAGCAAAATCCGGACAGTCCGCCCAGGAAATACTTTCGGCTTATTTTCAAGGGGCAATCCTAAAAACCGATTACCGAAGCGATATAAATATAACTGTCCAGGGTTATGGAACCTATAATTTAGAAGAATATTTAAAAAGAATTTACGAGGTTCCAAACTCCTGGGGTGACAATGGTGGTTTTGAGGCGTTGAAAGCCCAAGCGGTTGCGGCAAGGTCATACGCTTTGGCATACACAAACGATGGCGCAAGTTCAATTTGTGCAAGTGAGGCCTGTCAGGTTTTTAAACCCTCGCCAAAAGGGGGAAATTGGGAAAGGGCGGTTAATGAAACCCGAGGTTGGGTAATGCTGAAGGATGGGAAGGTAGCGAAAACCTATTATGCCTCAACCGCAGGGGGATTTACTATATCGCAATGGGGTTGGACAGGAATAAAGGATGCAAAAGATGGAGATTGGCCAAATCAAGCTTATGAAAAGATCGCAGGATCCCCTTGGTTTTACAAAGCTTGGTATAGAAGTAGGAGCGGGGCAAGTTGCGGAAGATCGCATCCTTGGCTGACCAACGAAGAAATGGCTGATATCTTGAATGCCTGGTATGTTTTATACCAAGGTGGAGGCGATGTGTCGCGAATTTCGCCTATTGATACAAATTGCTGGCCTGGAAATCCATATTCTAGAAGTGAACTTGCCTCAATTGGGGGTTTTACCAGTGTCTTTAGTGTTTCAGTTGTTTATTCAAATTCTGGAAATACGCAACTTGTGAATTTTTCAACTAATAAGGGAAGTATAAGTATTTCAGGCGAGGAATTTAAAAGAGCGTTTAATTTAAGAGCACCGGGATATATTGGTTTAAAAAGTGGACTTTTCAATATTGAAAAGCTTTAAGGAAAACTTAGAGAACTACTTGTACTTTAAAAACAAAAAATTAAATAAGGGTTTATGTTCAAAATGATATAATCTTTTTAAACTTATGCCTACTATTTTTGAAGCAAAAAATAAAGATGTTTTTCAAGAAAAAGAAAACGAGAAAGAGATTAAAAATTTAAAAACTGAGGATCTTAAAGATGTACATTCCCATCCTGAGCACACTCACAACCCCCTAGCATCTTATTGTTATTTACCTGACAAAGCAAATTTTGTTAACCAAGATCCTCAAGAAAGGGTTATTCTTCTTCTACGGCGTCACCCCATCACCAACCTTCGCTGGATTTTGGCTTCCTTTTTAATGATCATCGCACCAGGCTTTTTGAGCGTCCTTTCTTTTTTTGAAAGATTACCATCTGACTACCAGTTCGTTTTAACATTAGTTTGGTATCTTATTACTTTAGCTTTTATCTTAGAAAAATTTCTGGGTTGGTTTTTCCAAGTAAATATTGTAACGGATGAAAGAATTATTGAGGTGGACTTTCCCTCTTTGGTGTATAGAGAGATGACTGATGCGAATATTGACCAGATTCAAGATGTGACTGTGGAGATTGGAGGAGCGGTAAGGACATACTTTAATTATGGTAATGTTTTGATTCAGACAGCCGCGGAGATTCCGAAAATAACATTTGAGGCGGTTCCAAATCCTGATCGCGTTGCCAAGATTTTAAGAGAATTAAGAGTGGAAGAAGAAGAGGAAAAACTTGAAGGGAGGGTAAGATAAAATTTATGAATGTTTTAGGTCTTAATGACTCATTTTTCTTGGTATTATTAAAAATATTTATTATTTTTTTTCTTATCCTTTATGTGGGGTTTGCGGCTGTGGTTATACGTCAAGTAAGGCTTATGACTGAAACATTGCAAGTGGGTTTTGAAGGGCAGCTTAGATTAATTTCATTTCTTCATTTTCTAGTTGCTATAACAATACTTATCTTTTCTTTTTTTTCACTCTGAGGTTCAAAAAAACTGGGGGCGTCCAAGTTTTTATGGGACAATTTCCTAGTCCATCTTTCTATGCCTTTTGAAATTTTTACCGCTAAATTTACTGCAAAACCGGATGGCCAAGCTTGGTCACAGACATGGGAGTTTGTCCCATCCGATAAAAATCAGCTTGTTTTAAGGGGAAAACTTTTTGTGCTAATTTGCATTAAGAGCCCAGCAATGGGCTTAGAAATAGCTTTTTTAGGAAGAAAAGTAGCCTCTTTTTTAAAAAGCGAATATTATGGAAACCTGGGCGAGAAAGCCTTTACAAGGCTGAAAAATGCCATTGAAAAGACAAGCAAGGAGTTTGGGACTTTTGAAAGAATAGAAATAGCAGCTGTTTCCATTATTGAGCATTTTGCTTTTCTCGCTGCTTGCGGTGGAGGGGAGATATTTGGCTTAAGAGACGGTAAAATTTTTGAGATTATTAAAACCAAAGAAGATGAGGTTGTTTCGGCTTCCGGAAAGATAAACACTGAAGATTTTTTGATTTTAGCATCAAGTAATTTCTTTAAAAACTTTCCACCACCAATTATAAGAGAAACCTTAGGGGAAAAGGATCCTTTAGTCAATTTCAATCTTTTAACAAATAGATTTTATGAAGAAAAAAGTGATGGAGGGAAAGCTGCTTTAGTTTTGCAGATTAAAAAACCTACTTTAGTTAAAACCGATCTTGAATTTATTCCAGAAAGTGACTACCAATATAAAATCACAGCTGAACCCTATAGAGTAGGTACAAAAAGCATTTCTTTAGGATCAGCACTAAATTTGTTTTTGAAACACCTTCCTCAAAGAAAGATTTATGTCCGTGAAGTTGAGGATTCTTATAGTAAAAATAAACCTTTCTTATTTTTAGGAATTTTGCTATTAACTGTCTTGTTGGGGGGTGTTTTCTTTGGACTTAAAAAGAAAAAGGAGTTAGATCTTAAGTTAAGGTATGAGAAGGAAATTACTTCAGCATTACATAATATTGAGGAAGCTGAAGAAATTTTTAATCTCAACCCCGAGAGAGCAAGAGAATTGTTTTCTGTAGCAAGAGAAAAGGTTTTGGGTCTTGAGGCAAGGGAAATTGACGAGTTTTTAATAAAGGATTTGAAAACCAAGATAGGACAAGGACAAGAAAAATTTTTAGGCGAATATAGGGTAGATACCCAAACATTTGTCGACTTTTCTCTTTTAACTGCTGGTTTTAGAGGATATTCTTTAGCAGATGCTCAAGAAAAGCTATTTGTTTTAGATAAAGAAGGAAAAAGGATTGTAGAAGTTTCAATAGAAACGAAAAAGACAAGGATTGTAGCAGGACCTGCAAGCCTAGAAGATGTTGAGGAGATTGCCGCTTATTCCGACGATGTTTTTTACGCGGATTCCAAGGGTATATCTCAAGTTGACACAGGTAATTTAGTAAAGAAAGACTGGTCAGGGGACATTTTGTTTCGGAGTTATGCTGGAAATTTTTATATCCTAGAAAAGGATACTTCAAAGATTTATAGGTTTCAGAGAAAAGAAAAGGGTTTTGCTCCCAAACAAAATTGGCTTTCAGTAAATTCTCGGGCCGATTTATCTAAAAGCGTTTCCTGGTCGATTGATGGTTCAATTTGGATTTTAACTAGCGATGTTGATATTTTGAAGTTTACTCTTGGGGAAAGACAAGTATTCGGAATCTCAGGAGTTCAACCCAAACTTACTGCTCCCCTCAAAATTTTTACCAACGAGGCAACACGGTATTTATATGTACTTGAACCTAAAGAAAAAAGGGTGGTGGTTTTAGATAAGAATGGTTCTTTTAAGGCTCAATATATATCAGAAAAAATTAAAGATGCGGTTGATATCGCTGTATTTGAGGAGGAGAAAAAAATTATTCTTCTTACGCCTGAGAGTCTTCTTATAGTGGAAATAAAACACTTATAAATACCGAATTTTTCTTGATTTCTGTGGGAATTGAAGGTATAATTTATTAAACTTTAAAGGGGACGAAAGGATTTCGACGGAAAGCGTACTTTAAAAACTGCAATCCGAGTTTGAACCTCACTCGTCAAAAGGGTTCAAAACAAAGCGTCAACAAAAACTACGCTTACGCCTACGCTTAAAAGTAGGCTGTCCTTCGGTTTCTTTCCCGGCAGAAGCTGAAGCGGCATAAACCCAGTCGGGATGCGGTAAGTACTTTTGACTTTGGGTGCTCACCAAAGATTTTCAAAGTCAAAGCTCCAACTCTTCTTGTCGGATTCAGAGGTTGGAGTTAAAAAATGAACCGACTAAGGTTGTAGAAGTTTTTAATTTACCTTTCCGGACGAGGGTTCGAATCCCTCCGTCTCCACAGTCTTGAAGAAGAAAGGTTGTCGCGACGTGAAGGGTATTCGCTTTGCCTACTCTTGCAAAGAGAGTTCCAAAGACCCGTTTCTATACGCAAAGACTACGGATTAGAAATAAATAGTCCATCCGAGCTGACCTTTTTGGCGAAGCGCGATGATTCTTCAGCATTATGTTTAGGGCGCGCGATTTTTCGATCTTCGGGTGAGTAATAGAAACTTATTGTGTAAATTTAACAGACTCTAGCATTTTGTCAAATGTAGTCACATATTGAAGAATTTTATTTTCATCGCAACATAGCTCGAAGTAGTAATTTGCACCATCCTTTCGTAGCCATACAACAATGCTGTAAAAAGGTTTTGTAGCATCACCCGGTAGAGTCCTGTTAATAAACTTCACTGCTTTATACCCGTCAATTGTGATGTCTCCACTTTTGTATAACCGCTTTCCCTGACCGTTTGATACGCTTTTAGCGAGCCACTCATTAAATAATTCCTGTGTGTTCAAGCTGTATCTTATTTTTTCTGTAGTCATCATCGTAATTGCAATCTTAGTTCTAAAGCTTTCAACTTGGATAGATAATTCGCTTGGTGGTGTAAAAGTTACCTCTCCTGGGATACCTACAAACACGCCCTTGTAGTCATCTACCTGCCAATCAGAAGGATATGAAATGGAGTAGTAATTTTTAGTATTGTTATAAATGCTCCACCCTTCTTTACTAATTGGTGGTAGAATCGGCTTTATGGCTTTATCTAGGAACTTAAAGGTTGAAAGAATTTGATTAAATAAGTCTTCTCCCTCTTTGACTTTTGAGCCGTCTTCAGGGGTTTCAAGTTCGATGCTGAAAACTGACTTGTTATCTTTAGAGAAAAATAATACTTTGTAAATGGACTCCAATCCTGCCCTGGGTAATACTCTAGCTGCCGGTTGTCCATCAACAATCAGCGTAGTAACATCATGGGGGAAACTAGTTACTTCCCTAAGAGTCGCATAGGGTTTACCTGTTCGTGAATTATAATTTTTATCTTGATGAATGACTAATTTATATTGTCCATATGTATCTTGAAAGGTTTCTGTGTCTTGAAAATTAGAAGAGTGCTCGATTCGCTTCCAAGATGGAGGCACCTTCACTGTGTAATCAACATATCCCAATAACGGTTCTGTAATAATGTCATAGCTTGTCCAGTTGGCTAATTGGTCAGAGATTCTAGATGGAGTTGCAGGAACCGGTGTTGGGTTTGGTTCTGACGCAAGATTTTTATTCGAAGACCGCTTCTCTAAATAATATCCTCCGAGACCTAAGACAACTAAACATAACAAAATTATCCCACTGATCAGTCGATAGTTTATTTTGGGTTTTCCCGGTGTTATTGCAGGATGGTTAACCGGATTTTGGACTATTTGTTAGGTGTTTTGGCCACCTATGTTTATTTGATTTCCCATTTTAATCTCCGAATAAAAGTATATCATTTTTCAAAATTCAGGTGTTGTGAATAACTTTTTTCTTTTTCAAATTTAATACGATGAAATTAGTTTCAACTTTTTGATCGCTTTTAACGACTTATATGGACAACCTGAGAGGTTGAGTTATGACCATCGAACAGGTTATTAAATTTTTGATCCTTAAGTTTTTGCGTTTTTCGATTTGTTATTGGCGGATGTCTGAACCAATTTTTTACGAGGCCAAAGGTCAAGCGTAAAGAAAGATAATGTAATAAGTGGCGGGGGTACTCCCGTGCTACCTTGTGAAATAGAGCCGGGTCTTTTCGGAATAAATTTCACTAGAGCCTACTTTTGTTTTTTAATTCTTTCCGGATTTCTTTTTGTAAATCTCTCCTTTTAAGAGCTTCTTTCTTCTCGTACTTTTTTTTGGGTTTAGCAAGTGCAATTTCAATTTTGATTAAGTTTCCGAGTGTATAAATTTTGGTTGGGACTAAAACCAATCCCCTTTGCCTTATTTTTGATTCTAACAAGACTATTTCTTTCTTATGCAAAAGTAATTTTCTTGATCTGGTTGGCGAATAATCCCTTTTTCCCTCCACTGGGATTTTGGCATTTATAAGAAAGGCTTCTTGATTTATAATTTTGACAAATGAATTTGAAAGATCAATTCTGCCTTGCTTTATTGCCTTAACCTCGGCACCTAAGAGGTTTAAGCCTGCCTCTATTTTTTCGTATAGGATAAAATTATACAAAGCTTTCTTGTTAATAGCCTGCATAGTTTGATTTTAGACTAAAAAATGACAATTTCCGATATCTTTTTCCCAAAAAGATGCCTTGGTTGCAGGAAGAACGCTAAATATATTTGTGAAACTTGTCTGGATAATCTTGGAAATATAAGGCAGTCGTGCCCCTATTGTGAAAGGGCTTCTGTGGATGGAGCTACTCATGTGTTTTGTGCCGGAAAATTGAAACTTGACGGCTGTTTTTCAATTTGGCCTTATCAAAAAGTGATAAAGGAGGCTATTTTGAAAATGAAATATTCTTTTGCACTTCAGGTTGCAACAGAGATTTCCGAATATATGGTTTTTAAGCTTAAGGAATTACCTATATTTCCTAAAAATAGTTTGCTTGTTCCTATTCCGATGTTTTGGTTAAGGGAAAATTTTAGGGGGTTTAATCAAAGTGAAGTCATAGGAGAATATTTAGCTAAGAATCTAGGTTGGGATTTCAATCCCCTTGTTTTAATAAGAAAAAAACTAAGAAAACCTCAGACAGCTCTTAAAGCTAAAGAGAGAAAAGAAAATGTTAGGGGTGTTTTTGCTTTTAATAAAGCTTTTCAACACGAGATTTTAAAGTATCAATTATTAATTCTTTTTGATGATGTCTACACAACAGGTTCCACCTTAAAAGAGGCTGCAAAAGTTTTAAAGAGGAACACTTTAGTAAAAGTTTGGGGTTTGACAATAGCAAGATGAAAATGTAATAAGCCAGTAGACTTTTGATTTATCTTGTTTTAGAAAGAAGATCTTCTAGAGAAACTGCCTTTTTTACTTTATATTTTCCTATCGCAACCCTTCGAAGTTTTAAGACCGTAGCTCCGACCTTTAAATCTTTTCCTATGTCGTTGATAAGGCTTCTTATATAAGTTCCACTCGAGACTTTACAGATGATTTCAAAAAGAGGGTACTTGAAGTTTTTGAGTCTCAAAGAGTAAATTTTTACCTTTTGTTTAGGAAGCTTTATCCTAACGCCTTTTCTTGCCAACTCGTAAGCTTTCTTCCCCTTAAACTTCTTTGCTGAGAAGGTAGGGGGAGCTTGCAAAATATCCCCAAGGAATTTTTTTAGGGTTTTTTCTAACTTTTCCTTTGAGATTTTTGTAGGATTTTGATTTAGGATTTTACCCTCCATGTCAAAAGTATCTGTTGTTATTCCAAGAATTGCTTTTACTTCGTATACCTTTGGAAGTTTTACAAAAGATGAAGCTTCTTTAGTTTTTTTGCCAGTTAATATAATAAGAAGTCCTGTTGCCAGGGGATCAAGTGTGCCTGTATGGCCTACCTTGACTTTGAATTTCTTTTTTATTAACTCAACAACTTTCGCAGAGCTTATACCTTTAGGCTTATCAACCAGGAGGATTGAATTATCAATTTCATCAAACATCATTAACTTAATCCTTGAAGTTTTAACCTTGATAACTTAGCTTATAAATCATTCCTGCTTTGTCATCAGAAATGTAAATAATCCCGCCGGGTTTGATTAAAATGTCTACAGGTCTTCCGAGAGATTCATCTTCTTTTAACCACCCTGTTATAAAATCTTCTTCCTGTTTGTAATTCCCCTGTGAATCTAAGATATACCTTACAATCTTATAACCTGTTGGGATTGTTCTATTCCATGATCCATGGTAAGCAACAAGAAGATTATGCCAATACTTTTCTGGCCAGCCTTCTTCAGGGAAAAAAGATAGTCCCAGTGGCGCAGAATGTGCCGGGATGTCAATAAAGGAAGGGACTTGAGAGGGTTCTTGACAGGGATTTCTAATAGAAACCTTTTTATCAAATGTGCTATCGTGGATGTTTTTTCCGTAGCAAATAGGCCAGCCATAGTTTTTACCCTCCTCTATGATGTTTATTTCATCGGGTGGTAAATTATCACCTAACCAATCTCTTCCCATCTCAGTAGCCCACACCTTTCCCGTTACCGGGTGAAGGTTAAGAAAAACTGAATTTCTTAAGCCTCTGGCAAAAATTTTCGTTTCTTTTTTAGAGATATCGTAGGCTAAAATACTTCCATTCCTTTCGTCGGGTTCAAAGCAAACATCGCATGTTGAACCAACTGAAATTAAAAGTTTATTGTCATTCGGATATGGTAGGAAAAGCAAGGTTCTGGTGAAATGTCTTCCGCCTTTGGGAAGATCGGCTAATTTTTGAGGATTTTGGGGTTTATAAATTTTTTGTTCGCTATCAAATACAAGATCGTACTGAGTTAGTTTTTCTGTTTCAGCAAGAAAAAGCTTACAATCACTTTCCGAAAAACATTTTACTTCCAATCCATGCGGATTTTTTAGATTGTCCAAAAGTGTAACTATCTTGTCTGCCCTTCCATCAGAGTCAAAATCCGGCAGAGAGACAACCTTTCCTTGTCTGGTTAGACTTACGATCAGGTTTCCTGAAGGATCCTCTCTTATTACCCTTGGACCCTCTAAACCTTTAGCAAAGATTTGAATGCTGAAACCCTCGGGTAAGTTTAAAAAACTTAGCTCTTCGTCTGATGAAATCCTTTCAGATATTTTTTGAGGACTTGGTGAAAGTGGAGTTTTTATACCTTTATAGATAGGGTAAAGCCTTTTGAAAAGTAGAAAAAGCGCAAAGGCTACGAAGATTAATAAGGAAACGTAGATAATTTTTTTCATATTACTCCATTTTTAATTTAGGACAAAGCTAAAAGTTAAAGTAAATGTAGTATAGCAGATTGAATTTTATTTTTAGGTAAAAGAAGCTGTCAAAAATTCTTTTAGCTTAGCAAACTGAGGTTCAATAGATAAAACTTGCCTTTCTTCATTATCACTAGGTTTTTTGCAATAGATAAAAGTATTTCATAATTCCAAGTTTAATTTAGAAAACTTCGTTTCTGGCATTCCGTTTTGGGGGATAGACCTTCCTGCCGGCAGGAGAAGATAAAATTTCATTTTGTATCTAAAACCTGTTCTGTAGTGAACAGAAGTTTCTACTACCAGGGTCGATTGACAAGTCTTAGCTTGGGGCGAGCCAGCCCTAACATTTTCCAACTGGCGGAGGAGGCGGGATTCGAACCCGCGTGACCCTTGCGGGTCGAGGTTTAGCAAACCTCTGCCATCGACCACTAGGCGACTCCTCCTTTTTGTTTATTATATCACCTATGAAACTACTTCACCAAAGAATAACTGTAGTTGAAAAATTTTAGAATAATGTATAATGGAAAAAATGCCTGCACAAACTAAAACTCAGAATGTTCCTGGAAGCACCCCTAGTTCTATTCCGTCTCAAGGTTTAAGTACACCCAAAAGGGGTGGAGTAGAGAAAGAACTTTTTTCCTGGAGCGCTCCATCAAAAGCGTTTAAGAAAAGAGGTAGAGAATTTTGGGTCAGGGTTTTGGCGATTGCTTCTATATTCGGCTTTATACTTTATATTGCCGAGGGAGTAATGCCTGTCATTCTTTTAATTTCTTTACTTTTCCTTTTTTACATTTTAACCACCGTTGAACCCCAGGCAATAGTAAATAAGGTCACTACCAAGGGCATTAGGGTTGGCGATAAACTTAATGAGTGGGACAATTTTATGGGTTTTTGGTTTACCAGAAGAGGGGATATAAATTTTTTAGTACTTGAGACTTTGGATGTTTTTGGAAGGCTTGAGTTGATAGTTGAAGAAAAAGACAAAGAAAAATTGAGGAAGGTTTTGTCCCAGTATTTAACAGAGGAAGAAAATCCTTCTTCAGTTAATAGGTTTTCCGAGTGGTTCTCCAGGAGGTTTTTTCTATAGCGTTTCAAAAACCTTTTAGATATTAGTTAGAATGATTAATCTTTAGAGATTAGCAGGTTTGCACAAGGCTATTTTTATCTTCATGATTTTTTGATAAAATACGAACTAAGGTGTCCCTGTAGTTCAACGGATAGAACACTTGGTTGCGGACCAAGAGATTGGAGGTTCAATTCCTCCCAGGGGCACAAGGCTATTAATTTAAGAAGGAGGGTTGGCAGAGTGGACAATTGCACGGGTCTTGAAAACCCGAGGGTTTACACCCTACACAGGTTCGAATCCTGTACCCTCCGCCTAGGCTCTGCCTTATTTTCTTTAGCTTTTAGAAAGATCTTAAGGAATGACTAATAGGAATCTAGTGCTTGTTTCAGGCGCTTGCTTATTTAAGGAACGGGGGGGTGTAAGACGCTGGTTTGTCGTTAAGACTAAGGATGATAAAGGGTGGGAGCTCCCCAAGGTTTTGGTAAGAAAGGGTGAATCCTCGGTTAGGGCTGTGCTTAGAATGCTGGGTGAGAGAGGGGGGATGTCAACACGGGTCTTGGAAGAGGCAGGAAGGGCAGGAGGTACGACCACTCTTAATGGAAAGACTTTACCACAAAGATTTATTTATTATCTGATGATTCTGAGAGCCTCAAGTGAAGTGATTGGGTTTCCAGAGTATGCCTGGTTTGATTATTCTAAAGCTCTTAGGTCACTTTCCTCTAAACGCGAAAAAGGTGTGCTGAGAGCCGCTAATAAGGAATTTAAGAGGTGGAAGAAAAGATACCAGAAAAAAATATCATAAAAAGAGAGTTCTCTGCAGGAGGAGTGGTTTACAAGAAGATTAAGAATTCTAAGGGTAAAAAAGAGAATGTTTTTTGGTTGGTAACAAGATCTTCTCCCAGTAAAAAATATCCCAAAAGTATTTGGAGGCTGCCAAAGGGGTGGTTAGATGACGAAGAAGGTGGTATCCCTGGTCCTTTTGCAAGGGGTGAAGTTAAGTCCAGCGAAGAGGAGATTCAAAAAGCAGCTATTCGTGAGGTTAGGGAAGAAGCAGGGGTTTTAGCAAAAGTAGCGGGAAAGATAGGGACAGAAAAGTATTTTTTGAGTCAGATGTGGGGTAAAACCCTGAAATTTGTCACCTTTTATTTAATGGAGTGGATTGCGGACTATCCAAAAGGACCGGGCTTTGAAACAGAGAAGATAGAATGGCTACCCTATTCTCAGGCAAGGAGAAGACTTCACTATAGTGGTGAAAAAAAGGTATTAGATAAGGCTAAAAAGCTTCTAGAGAGGTTAAAGAGAACCTAAACCTTAAGGCACGCGGGTTATAAGTGCATTGAATCGTTGCCTTCCTTCTTGTAATTTTCAAAAAGAATTTTTGAGGTGGATAAGGATTTAGGGTAAAATAAGCACAGTTGGAGGGTTGGCAGAGTGGACAATTGCACGGGTCTCGAAAACCCGAGGGTTTACACCCTACACAGGTTCGAATCCTGTACCCTCCGC
>CAYSEQ010000015.1:0-18142 GCA_964430475.1 uncultured Gammaproteobacteria bacterium | reverse complement strand
GTGCTGATGGACAGATATTAAAGTGGAATGAGACGACTGATGTTTGGTACTGTGCTGATGATACAGGTGGCGGGGGAGATTTGGATAGTGTTTATGATGCGGATTCTGACAAAATTTTGGCAATAGATAGTGCAACCGGGCTTATCTTTAACATGACAGCTGGGGATTTTGAGATTCAGACAGGAGGCTCGGCGATAGTTAACTTTGACCAAACAACAGGCTTAACAACTTTTAGCGACGATGTCGATATGAGTTTTGGGGCAGGGGAGAACTTTACGATTTCTTTAGCCGCAGTACCTACAGTCGATATTGCCTCGATAAGCAATTCCGGTCAAGGAACAACAACAGATGGGGTTGATGGGCTTTCAATTGATTTTGTCGCAGCAGGCGATGCGGCGGCAGACACAAATGCAGGAATTCATATTACTATTACAGATTCCGGAGATTCGGGAGATACGATTTCAGGAATACAAATTACCGCAGGAACAGCAACAGCAGGTACACAATACGGCTTAAGAGTTGATTCAATAAGCGGTGGAGGAGGAACAGAATACGCCATAAGCATTGGTAGCGGTTGGGATGCGGCAATGGATGCGGGGAGCTTGCCAATACTAAATATAGGCGCAGCGGGAACAGATTTTACTTCAACAGGAGGATTGACTTTGGCTGATGGTCTAACAGTTTCTTCAGGAGGTGCAACAATTTCAGCAGGTGGCTTGACCATTACTTCTGGAGCTTTGGCTGTTAATTCCGATTCAGTAACTTCTGATGGGATTTTGACTATAGATGCGACAAACACAGTATTCATTGGAGACGGTACAAATGGATTGCAGGTAGATGAGACATGGGGCTCAAGCTCGGGTTGGAGAGGAAATGCAAGACCGACAAAAAGAATTGTTCTTATTCCTGAATATCCCGGAGCGGTTTTAACTGGAGACGGAAGCAATAATAATGGAACAATGACTTCGGATAGCGATATGGGTACTCCTCCGAGGAATTACTATAATTGGACGGTTAGCGGGGGAACTGTAAATGATTATGATATTTGGGTTAAGGTTCCAATTCCATCTGACTTTAGCGAGTTTACCTCAAGCGACGCATTGACCATCGAAGGCTGGACAGATAATACCGCAAATACTACCTTGGAGATCGTCCAAGTTTATGATAATTCCGGGACAGGACGATGCACTTCTTCTGTTAGTTTTGAGCCGGGATCAGCAAGTACTTGGGCGGATACAACCACAAACCAAACCTGCACGGATACAGGTGTTGCTTCCCCGAACGATATTTGGACTGTGAGAATAAGATTGGGTTCGTCAAATAGTGCAAATGCTAGAGTTGGAAGATTCTATATTCAGTATTTAGCGAGATTCTAGAAGCAAGAATTAAGAATCAAGAATCTAGAATCTTATATTAACAGATAACTAATCTCAAAATCGCTGAAAAAGGATAGTAAAAGTTTGTAAAAACTTGTAAAAATGAATTTAAAGTTTGAAATTGCGGGATAAATATAGGGTATTTAGATAATCGAGTAATTGTTTAATTATATGAATGAAAGTTATAAGGAGTATGCTCAGGAGTAAATTACTTAATAGGAAAATTACACAATTTATTAAAAGTATTTTTATCTTTTGTCTTGTCCTTTTTTGGCTTTTTACTGGTTTTCCCCCTGTGTGGCTGAATCCGAGGTTTCCGCAAAAAGTTAAGGAAGCTTTGGCGGCGCAGGTGACAATTGACGCGACGGTCCATACCACTGCGGCAAGCCACAATGGCGGCTCGCCAACTACAGTGTTCATCTCTCAAAGCACTGGCTATGCTTTTTATCGGGATTCAACAGGGTATTGTGCTTATAGCAAAACAACCGATGGCGGCGTAACCTGGGGCGCGGCAGTGAATGTTTTTACAACGAATACTGCATGCTTGCAAATTGCGGTTTGGTATGACCGTTGGACTCCGGGCGATACCACAGGCACGCTTATTCACATAGCTGTCATTGATTCAACAAATGACGATATTTTTTACAGATATCTTGATACTTCCAATGACACGCTTTCCACTGGTCCGGTAAATATCACTTCCGGCCGTGGCTACGCCGGAAGCTTAGGTGCTGGCACCAACCATGTTGCGCTTACCAAGGGAACTGATGGCGCGCTTTACGCTGCTGTTTCTGACGCCTCGGACAATATGGCGGTTCGCTGTACTACAACTTGTACTACAGCCACAAACTGGACGGTTTCCGAACCGGCTTCATGGACAACTGGTAATGATAATCAGATTTTAGTGCCAATGCTTTCAGGAAATATTTTATTTTTATGGTGGGATATTTCGGTTACAACCAATGATATAAAATATTCTCGCTGGAACGGAAGTTCTTGGTCTGCCTGGGCCAACGTTGATACCGCGCTTGACAACACCACCTACGACGCTTCTTGGGGAGCGGCGGTTGACCCCTCAACAGGAAACGTTTATTTAGCGCATGCGGCTTCTGCCGCTACTTTAGGCACCGATGACGATATTCGGGTAAAAAGATTTAATGCTTCCAACGGCACTTGGACAACTTTGACTGATGTGGTTACCAATAGCGTCTGCGCCGGAGTTTCCAACTGCGGCATTACCGGAGCAAAAATCGCAAGAGACAATACAACCGGGTATCTTTATGTTTTGTATTCAGCTCAATCAACACCCGGCACGGCATCAACCGGAAATGTTTATTTTAAAATTTCAACTGACGGCGGCTCAACTTGGAGTTCGGAATTCGGCCCGGTTTATTCAACTAATGACGATATTTACGGCGCAAGATTAAGTTTGTCTGATTCTTCGGGCATTTTGAGGATTTACGCCACTTGGTACGCGGCAACTCCTGATGATTTATTTGGAAGACCTATCGCGCCTTTGACTTTTAATCAGTCAGCGTATCGCTTATTTAATAATACTGATTCAACTGATGTCGGCACTCCTTTGGCGGCGCAGGATACCGCGGCAACTTTAAGTTCTTCGGGTCAGGCGTTTCGTTTAAGAATGCTTTTGCATATTGGAGTTTCGGATTTATTTAGAAGCACTGGCGCAAGTCCAACCGGAGAACAAGATTTCAAACTTCAATTTGCCCAAAGGGGGACGGATAATTTGTGCGATACCGCTTTTTCCGGCGAGACCTATGCTGATGTTACAGCCGCGACCGCGATTGCCTACAATGACAATCTCACGCCAGCTGACGGCGCGACACTCACTGCCAATGCCAATGATCCGACCCATGGCGGAGATACAATTGTCAATCAAACTTATGAAGAGCTGAATAATTTCACAAATTCTGTCGCTGTGATTAACTCGGGCCAGGACGGCAAATGGGATTTTTCATTAATTGATAACGGTGCAACTCAAGGTGCTTCATATTGTTTTCGAGTTGTCAAGTCAGATGGTTCTTTACTTGATACATATAGCGTTATACCTGAAATTTCAATACCCGTTGCCCAACCTCTTCTTACACAAAACGACTGGAGAATATATGTTGACAACGATACCATTGACCCAACTGATCCTTGGCCTTCGGGAAGTTTGAACTTAGCCGAGAATGAAGCTTTAAGAGCAATTCCAGCTGCCAACGATCCGATTGATCCCGGAGATGAGATAAGATTGAGGATGACGATTGAGGTGTCTTCCTCTACTTTATCCGCAGGAAGTGAGGGATTTATCCTGCAGTATAAGGAAACTAATGATTGTACCGATGCAACCTCTTGGACTGATGTTGACGCATCAGGAGGGAGTGGTACTTGGCGGTTTGCTTCGTCTTCGGTTACTGATGGAACTGCGCTGACTACATTGAAACTTACTGTTGCCGATATTGCCGGGCGTTATAGCAAGTCTGATCCAACAAGTACAAACCCAAATGCTGTCAGCGCGGGCCAGGACTTGGAATGGGATTGGCATATTGAATACAACGGAACGGAATCGTCGCGGACCTTTTGTTTTAGGATGATAAGAGATGATTCAACTGCATTGGATGCTTATAATTCCGACTCTTATCCAAAAGTTGATACACGCCCCGGAACAGCGAATTTAATGCGTCATGGAAATTTCTTTTCAACGGGTGTTGAGAGGGGATTTTTCTGGGCAGACTAGTATAAGTTTAAAGTTCAAAGTTCAAAGTTAAAAATTACAATTTAAAATTAAAAGTTATAAAAGTTAGATTTCAAATTAAATTTAAGTTAAAAGTTAAAAATTACGATTGAAAATTATGAAGGATAATAAACAATTCAAGAAAAAATTGATTAGAAGATCGTTTGAGCTTTCAAGGAGAGTAATTAATCTGGTGAATAAATTTCCTAACAAAAGAAGCGCTAGGGTAATTGCAGATCAGCTTTTGAGAGCAATAACTTCAGTAGGTGCAAATATTATAGAAGCGCAAGCTGGAAGTTCTAAACGCGACTTTATTAATTTCTTAACCTATGCGCTTAAAAGTTCAAACGAGACAAAATTTTGGCTAGCATTATCAAAAGATGTAGAAGCTAAACTACTAAAAGATATAGATGTTCTTTTGAAAGAAACTGACGAGTTGGCAAAAATACTAGGTTCAAGTCTACTTACTCTTAAGGGTAAGAATGAACTTTGAAACTTTAAATTTTAAACTGTAATTTTGAATTTTTAACTTTAAATTTTGAACTTATGAGACAAACTAAATCGTGGATATTACCAATCTTAGTGTCAATAGTATTATTTATCGCTGTGCGTCCTACCTTTGCTCAGCTTGTTGGAGGGGAAGTTGGGGATTTGGGGATAAAAGAAGTTGGTAGTGAGGTTGGAGAGAATGGTTTTAGACAGATTTATTATACAGATACAAATAATAACAAAAGGTATATTACCAATACAAACTATACCAATGGGGAGCCACAATTTGCTGGAGATAATATCGTCTGGATGGGCCAGGCAGTTGGAGGGAATTGGAGGGTTTTTAGATACCATATTCCTTCTGCTAGTACTTTAGAGTTGACAGGAGGGATAAATAACGCAAATCCAAAGGTTTCTTCCGATGGCAAAGTAGTTTGGGAGGGGTGGGTTGAGGATGAAGATGGGGGCAAGTGGCAGATATTTTTCTTTGACGGGGTCAAGATTACTCAGCTTACAAGCGGGGATTTGTCTTTAAATCCTGATATAGAAGGAGATTATATTGCTTACGCCAGGCGGGATATCAGCGGTACTTGGAGGAGTGTGGTTTATTCAATTAGTCAAAATAAGGCGATGGAGGTAACAACCGGCACTTCTTCCAAAAAGCCGAAAGTACGTGGTGGGAAAATTTTGCTTGCGGGGGAAGGAGTAGAGAAAGAATTCCCCTTGACTGTTGAGGACCTTTTTTTACTGAATCTTGTACCGCTCTCTGCAACAGAATCTGCAGCTTTATCGCCAACTCCAACTCCAGTTCCTGATAAGCCTGAAAGTGTGACAATTGAGGAGGTTACCCAGGAATTAGAAGGGACCTTAGAAGTTGTTGAGGAGGAGGCAACAAGCGCTGCGGACGTTAATTAAGTTAAAAGTTCAAAGTTAAAAATTCAAAATTACAGTTTAAAATTTAAGGTTTTCTCTTAACTTTTAACTTTGCACTTTGAATTTTTAACTTGATTTCAATTTTTAACTTTTAATTTTTTAATTCTTCCAACTTATTAAGCAAGAATTCATACTCCAAAATGAGATTTGTTTGTTTGGTTAGAAGTTCTAGGGATTCATCGGATTTAAGAATTTCTAAACCTTCTTTATAGGACATAGTCGAGAGAGCTTTTTTCATAAGTTTTTCTTGTTCATTGTAGAAGTCTTTAGTTTGTTTAAGTATGTTGGAGATTTCGTATTTAGAATTAATCTCTAGTGGAGAACTTTTTTGTTCAATGAATTCTATCCCTTGTTTTTGGGTTTTTTGGAGTATGTCAATTAGGGAAGTGACTTCCTCTTGAAAGTGTCGGGACTTGGGGCTAAGTTTTGTTAATTGTAGGTAAGCTATGCGATTTTGGACAAGGTAATTTGTATGTTTTTCTAATTCATTTTTAATTTCGGATATCCTTTTTTGGTTTTCAATACTTGGTCTTAGGAAAAATAAATAATAAGATGAAGCAAAGAGAGTAAATATAATAAGCACCTTTATAAGGCCTTTTAGGAAGATTTTTTTTGAGATTAGAAAAAGATTTTTGAATTTTCTACGCAGGTTTTGGTTATTTACCTTAAAGTCAAAACTTTTTATCATAGAAAGTACAAGTAATAATCTTTAATTAAAATTGTATGATAAAAAACCCTCAAAATCTAAGCCAAGAAAAAGAAGGATTTTTGTCAAGAAGTTTAATCAAACTAATTTTGGTAGGGATTTTGAGGGTGTTTAAATTTATTTTTACCTCCTCGTTTAATAACTTGAGGATTTTAACTACCCTCGGACTTATCCTTGTAGCTATTATTGTGATAGTTTTCGTTATTCGGGCAAATCCCGAGATCGTTGGGAATCAACAACTAAAAATGATTGTGCAGGAAAAAAATGAGATGGAAAGTATAGTTGAAGAAGTTGGCAAGATAATTGAGCTTCCATCAGATGAAACACCAACAGTCGCTACTGTTACTGACGCTGAGAAGTTGAAAGATCAGGTGTTTTTTAAAAAAGCCAAAAACGGGGATAAGGTTTTGATTTATTCAAACTCGAGAAAAGCTTTTCTTTATAGACCAAGCGAGAAAAAGATCATAGAGGTAGGTATTGTGAGTATCACAGGGACGACACCCACACTTGAAGATTCAAGTTCTTCCTTGCTAAAACAGAATTTAAGCTTCGTTTTGCTAAACGGTGCGGGAATAAGCAAGTTGACTCAAATTTACGAGGAAAACGAGTTAAAGAAAAAACTTTATCAATACGAGGTTGTGGAAAGGGCAAATGCCTCTCGATTAGATTATGAAAGAACTTTTATCGTAGATCTTAAAGGAAGGAGAGAAAGAGAGATTAAGGAATTGTCGGAAATTTTGGGCATAGAAATTTCGGGCCTTCCAGATAGCGAGAGGCAGGATTATGATGCAGACTTTTTAATAATTATTGGAAAGGATAAAGCTAGCGCGCTTTCTACACCCACCTTATCTATATCTCCACCACCTTAAATTTGTAGAAATTCTCTTCACTGAAAGATGTTTAAGTTTTTTATAAGTACTATCCCTTTTTAAGGTGTTGGTGTGGGAGTCGGTGTCGTTTGAATTCCTTCGCTTGGCAAAGGTGTGGGTGTTGTTGGTGTAATGGGTGCCTCAGGCGGTCTAGATTCCTCGGGCAGTTCAAGAGGAGGTTTAATGATAGGTTCACCGGAGGGTGGAGAAGTAAGTTCTGTACCTTCTTGGGTTTTTGCTGTTTTCTTGGCTTGTAAATCTTCCAGTGCTTTTCTTGCCACTTCGTAGTCATTTGAATCTTTGTTTACAAGCGATAAAACCAAAGTCATTTCAGAGATTGCCTTATCCAAATCACCTTTTTGATTTCTTTCCCTTAATGCAAAAGCTAAATTATAATGGGCGTTTGCGTGGTCAGGTTTGGCGGTAGTAGCAAGTTCCAAGACTTTGACAGCGGTGTCAAAGTCTCCCTTAGCGTAGTATATGCCTCCAAGTTGAATTCTGAGATTGGGGTTGATGGGATCCAAAGCGATTGCTTGACGATAGGTTTGGATTGCAAAATTATCCGCTCCGCGGGCTAGTGGAATGATACTTCGGTAAACTTGTCCTAGAATTTCCCAGTTAGCGGAACGAAGGGGATTGAGGGCAACAGCTGCTTTTCCCTCGTTAATTGCTTGTTGGATTAGAATCGTCATTGTTTGTCTATCTTGATCAGAGAGTTTTGTTTGAGTTTGGCCAGAGGTGGTAGCAGCTTTTTGGGCTATTGCGTTTGCTAAAGCTAAATTTACCTGAGCAAAGGTTATATGGTATCTGTCTACTTTGGGATTAATCTTTATTGCTTCTCTTATTGTGTCGTAAGTTTCTTGAGCTTGATTTCTAGCAAGAGAGTTTAAGCTTTTTTGAAATTCATATTCCGCGGCAAAAATTTTTGTGGCTTGAAAGAAGAAGAATACTGTTGCCAGAAGGATGGGTACGGCAATGATAAAGGCAGGAATCCTATAGGATATACTATTGACAGTTGTATCTGATGCTGGTTGTGTTGTTAAGGGTAAAACGGATTTTTGAGTTTTTGTGTTGAGCGCAAGTAATATGAAGAACAAGTTTACTAAAACTAAGGTGGCAGGAAAAATGCCGAAGGATAAAATCATAATCAATAAAGAGAGAAAGAGAGTCAGGTTTAGTTTATCTGATAGAAAATCTTTTTCCTTGAAATACTCTTTTGCTTTTTTAAAAATGCTAATAAGAAGAAGAATTAAAGCAGAAGCTCCAAACATTCCAACTTCGGTAAGAGTGGTTAAGTAAAAATTATTCGCTGTGGCAAACTTTACCGCCCAAAGATTGGAGTTGTTATAAGAAATAGGTCGAAAACGATTAAAAGCAGTTAAGTAGTTTCCCGGACCAATACCTAGTATTGGAGATTCTTTTAAAGCATCAACAGCAATATTCCAGGATGTTTTTATATCAGGAAAGCGGGGAGAGAAGGGTTTTCCTGGAAGTAGATTGAATATAGAGACTGCTAATCCTATGAGGATAATTAAGGTTGCTGCGACTGAAAAAAGCTTCGTGGTAAATTCTTTGGATGTTAAAAAAATACCGATTCCTATTGGAATAATAGTTAATAAAAAGATTGCGGAAGGCAGAAATCCTCCTTCGGGGGAAAAGCTTTGAGATTTGAATATTGTTGGGAGTTGGGGGATTTTGGCGAATACTCCAATAAAGGAAAAGATTATTAGAAGGCTAAAGAAGATTGCGGATGCAAGGATTGCCTTTAATATCTCTTTTTTTTCGTCGTCTGTCCTTTGGTTTATAAAGAAATAAAAAAGTACTGAGATTAAAATGATACTGGCTGTTCCAGGAAGCAAAAATGCCTCCATTTTATTTGAAGTACGAAGTAGCGAGGATGCAAGAAAAGAAACTCCGATTAAGAATACAGACAAATCAAAGCTACCTAGAGAAAGGGTGAATTTACCTGAAATTATTGTTTTTACGGCAAAAATAAAGATAAAAACCAATGCGGCATAAGTCAGGATTGCAATTTTGGAAACTACAAATGGGTTAGGAAGAATGGGAATTACGAAAGAAGGAAATAGAAATAAAGTAAGCAAAATAATATATTTTTCAAATTTCTCAATTATTTTTAAAGCCTGATTTCGCATTCTAGTTAATCCTTTTTAAAACCTTTTACTAAATTTATTTTGATAGTAAAAAGATTATTTGTCAACTAGTATTTCACAACAGAATAAGATTTATTGCAACTTATTATATAAAAGTATATAGAATGATATAGTTTAGTATTATTGCTATTGACAATTGTCAAATATTTATTAAGAATTACGGACTTCCCTCTTTAGGACCAAATCTTACACTTGAACCTTCGTTATAAAGTCTTTTTATTTGTGTTGATGACAGGGCATAGTTGTAAATTTTGACATTATCAATCTTTCCATCAAACGGTTCTCCAGCGTCGGATTCAGATCCAATTCTTAAATTATAGGAGTTGACTAAAGAATTCACATTCGCTAAAATTCCTGATACGGATTCTTTATCTTCTTCTCCATCAACATAGATAGTTGTTCCTGAAGTTGAATTCTCGTCAAAGACGGCAACAATATGGTGCCATCCCGTTGCCGTAATACTTCTTCTTCCATTTACTGAAAAAGAATCTGTTCCGTCTGCAACCACAAAGTTTATATCGTCGTTTACGTCATCGATATAAAGTAAGTATCCACGACCGTTTGTTTGGTCATTCTTCTTGGCGATTATAGTATCGTCGCTTGTAAAGCTATCACGATTGATCCAGGCTTCAATACTAAAATCTTGGCTGTCTTGAAAGTCTAGTCGGTCATCATCAGATGTTTGGACATAGTCATCAGTTCCGTCAAAATCCAAAGATGAATTAAACTTTCCACTTGCGCCGTTATACCATGCATGGGAAGAACTACCTGAAGTACATGTACCGGGAGAGGTATTTGAGCCACTTGAACCAATATTAATTGTAGCGTTTATACCAATAGCTTGTCCATTGGCATTGGTGGAAGAATTGTAGGAAATTGTTCCACTACACTCATCAAATTTGTACCAGGTGATTGGTAATCCTCGGTTGTAAAGGTATTCTACTTGGGAAGAAGAAAGGGCAGTATTATAGATTCGTACCTCGTCAATTATACCGTTGAAATCAAAAGCGATGTAAGAAATTCCTCCATTACCAATCGAGACATCGACGTCGTTGCTAAGTGTTGAAGTCGTTGTGTCGGAAGTTGAATTTGCCAAAAATCCATCAACATAAAGATAAATAGTATCGGTGCTGGTATTTCTTATTCCTACTAAATGATGCCAATTTCCGTCATTGACAGCGCTTGTTCCGCAAGTGGTGACTGTTACTGAGACGTCATTGATTGCAAAACAGGGGAGGTTAGTGGAAGCCAGTATAAATAGAGCGAATGGGTAGGCTGTACCCCCTCCTGCATTTTTAGTCACTACCGTTCCTGAAGTAGAGTAGGAAGCATTTGTTTTTATCCAGGAACTGATTGTGTAGGAATCATTGATTGAACCAAGGTCTAAAGAAGGAGATTCTGCGATGCGGACTACATCGTTTGTACCGTCAAAAAGTAGGCCCGAGCCATATTTTGCGTTTATAAAGCTAGTTTGCCCGGTCCAGGTTGTTGAGTTGTTATTATTTCCGCTTGAGTCAGTGATACTTGTTCCTCCCCCTTCATCCATTTTCCACCATCCAACAGGATTTGGAAGATTAAAGCCTTCTTCATCGAGATCGTCAACCTTGCCTAAGGTTAAGCTTGAACCTTGATTTAGATCTATTAAGATTTGGCTGGGGGACAATGCGAATTTAAAGAATTTGACCTCGTCAATATCTCCAAAAAATTCATCGCCGTTATCAGATACATCCGAATCGCCTAAAACAAAATTTGCATTGTTATCTAAAGATCCAGTAGCTAAAAGATCGGTGTCTTGCGCTGCCAATCTTCCATCGACAAAAAGATATAATTTATCCTGTGCGGTATTTCTTACGCAGGCGATATAGTGCCAATTTGCATCGTAAAAATCTTCAGAGGTAGTTGCGGAGTCTTCTGGAAAACCGATTGCATCATCGTCAATCCCACAAGTAATTTGTCCAGATGTATTAAACCATATGTCATAACCTGCTCCTGCCAGGCGTTTGTCAACAAGTGTCTCGGTTGCCAAGGGATTTGTTGCTGAATCGCTTTTAACCCAAAGGGTGATTGAAAAGTCCTCATTATCAAGAGGGTCAAGTTTATCAGCTGAGTTTGTATCGCTTATAGCTAGGAAATTGCTTCCCGTGCCATTCCAAGCGCCTCCAAATTTGCCATCTAATGTCCAGGAAGCAGATGAAAGTGTTAAGTTAAGATTGCTAACAGAGGAATCCTTAGCTGATGTTCCTGCCAAGTCATCCATTTTCCATCTTGCAGTATAGCTTCCAAGCGGAGATCCAGGGGCGGGGTGCCCGGCGTTCATGTCTTCGATAATCTGGGCTGGGGTGCGAGAGTAGTTGTAGATTTTAATTTCGTCAATAAGTCCTTCGTACATTTCACCACCGTTGCAGTACTCCACCACGCCATACATACATGCAAAGGTATAGTAGGTAGTGCCTTGGTCACTAATTATTTGTAAGTTGCAAGTAGTTGAAGAATCTCCTTGAGTGTAGGTGAGATTCTGTCTTACGCCATCGATATATAGCTTATTGCCAGTTGAATCCAGAACAAAGGCAAGGTGGTGCCACTGATTTTCGCTTCCGGCAGGAAAAGAGGGTGAGTTCGCAGTAAAATCATTACAATCGCCTTGAAAACTGCTCCATATTTGCATTCGATTGTTATTTTCTTCGTAGCCTATCTCAAAGGATTTACCAGCATCCCATCCACTTAAATTTTGCCAAACAAAGATATCTTGATAATCGTCACCCGTAGGTTGGTCATCGGGTTTAAACCATAAAGAAATTGTGATTCGGTCGAGGGAATCGTAGATATCAGTTGGGAGAACCATGTGTGTGTCGTTGGTAATACCGTTATATTCTTCAGTTCCGTCAAAGTACAATGCGGATCCAAATTTTCCCGCCTTAAATCTTGTATTTCCATAAATTGTCCCATTATAGCCCTTTCCTGAAAGATCATTTACACTTGTTCCACTTCCTTCATCCATACTCCACCAGCCCACTGGTCCCGGTGCCCATTCGTAAAGTTTTGCAACTTCAGAAGGGGAGAATGCGCGATTGTAAACGCGAGCCTCATCAATTATTCCATCGTAAAAGTTTGCGGCGGAGGTTGTAGAGTCCTCGGCGCCAATATGGAATCTTCCAGCATCGTCGCCAATTGAGGAGGGGATTGTACCGCTTGTTGTGGTGGCAGCCTCGAGGCCGTTAATGTAGATTTTGGCTGTTCCTTGAGAGGAGTCGTAAATACCAACTATATGGTACCAGGTTGAGGCGGCAGTTAAGTTTGTGGAGGTTGTTTCTATGTAATTTCCGCTACTATCAAGTTCAAGTCTAATTTCGTCTCCGTTTTGGGCTAGTCTAAAGGATTCATTCGTTCCGTCCCACTTGGCAATGATATTGTAAAGACCAGCCCCAACGCTTTCAGGTCGAATCCAAGCTGACAAGGTTAAACTTCCTGTGATTGAAAGAGTGGGATTATCGCTTGCATAGAAATATTGAGAGGAAGTTGATTCTAAATCCGCGCCATTTCCGAATTTTCCACCTACAAAGGATGTAGTATTGACATTAGTTAGGGTGGTGGTATTGCCTGATGAGTCGCTGGCATTTCCACTTGATTCATCCAATTTCCAATATCCAACCAGCCCGTTTGAAATCCAATCTTGGGTAGGACTAAGTGCTGCTGAAGTACCTCGAGAAGGGGTTTCACTAAGAAAATCTGTCTTGACTTGAGCTGCGGTTCTTGCTGAACGCATTATTTTTACTTCGTCGATAAAGCCTGTAAATCCATCGGATGACCCGTTGTAAATGCCGATGTAGAATGTATCGTTGTTTGAGGCGTCGGTGGAAGTGATTGACGTTGTTCCAACGGACTGCGCGTCTATATACAAAGTTAGCGAGGAAGTACCAGATTTAACAGCTGCCAGGTGGTGCCATTTATTATCGTCATAAGAGGCAGGGCTGGTTACAAAATAAAGGGGGTAGTTGTTATTATCATTGTCAACGCCAAAGACAATTTGACCTCCCGAGTTCATCTGAATTCTATAGCCCCCATCCGCTCCTGTTGGTTCTTCTTTTGAAATTAGGGTTCTTGTTCCGCTTGTTATGTCTGGGGTTCTAAACCAAAGTTCTATGGTTACATTATCGCTTGCTGACATGTCAAGATTGGAATTGTCGGAATAAGAAACATAATCTCCTGTACCGTTAAAGAAAAGACACTTCCCAAATTTGCATAAGTCCTCTGTGCTCCAAATAGCATTCACAATTGTGCCGGCAGGGACTGTGGAATTAGAGTCGTTGGCAGATGTTCCATAGCCCTCGTTAAATCCAATGTAAACATCAGCTGCTAAGACTTGTGAAGGTCTAAAAATAAGAAACCTAATCGAGGTTAAAAGTATTAAAAGCGATAAAAGGCAACTTAAAAATTTCCTCCTGCTAGTAGCTTTAAACCAACGTATAGGTTTTATACGACAGCTAATGCGACTTATAAAGCTCATATTTATTTTTCTCTTGCCTCCTTTCTCTTCCAGTAAAACCTTTCGCTAACTCCTCCCTTTTCAAGGAAATCTTTTTCAAGCTTTCTTAAAAGCTCATCATGAAGAAAATTTTTCTGATTGATGTGACAAATGAGGGTATTTGTGGCAATTTCCGGGCTTTTGTTTCCAATATAAGAGTCATAAGTCGTATACGACCTATTCGACTTATAAGCAAGCTGTCTTACAACCTGACCTTTGGAAGAGTCTTTCTTCCAAAGCTTTAACTTTCTTTGGCGCAAGAAATCACAAAAGTCCTCTAGAAGTTCTTGATAACTTCCTCTTGCATTTCCGATAAGCTTTGACTCCAGTTTTTGGGAAGTACCAGAGTTTACACTACCCTCGGCTGTGCATTGTTTTCCGGAACGAGCCGCGCCATTTATTTGACTTTCTTGCTTTGTATCTTTTATCCACTTTTTGCAGAAGAAGCTGGTACCGTCGGAAATGATCGCGGCAGTCTTATATGCCTCAAAATTTTTGTATCCTCCATGGGGAGGAATCAGAGAATTGGAGGCGTAAGACTTATACGACTTATGCGACATATACGATTTATATGACATATGCGAATTATTTTCTTAGTATCGCGCTCATTGTGCTTTGAATGATTTCGTCAACAATACGGTAGGTTGTAGCTTGTACAGGTTTAGTTAGTCTAGAAGAGTCGGCGGACAAAAGATTTAGAGTACCGATGAGAGTCGATATTAAAATCATGATAGAAAGAGTTGGTTTTACGGAATTGAAAAACAACCACTTCCTGCCGGCTTTGGTGCTTGTTGACCAAGCAAGGACTATAGCATCCAAAAGATGTCCCTCTTCGCGGGTAAGACCTTCTTTGACAATGTAAGGAAATCCTTTGGGTAGGTTTGACCAGTTGGGATTTGGGAAATTAAATTCCCAAATGAATTTTTTTAGTTCGCTAGTTTTAATCTTTTGGTCCATTTTTTTTAACGCGATGCTGTGAGTTCAACAATCCACCAATTAAAGACAACATCAAATTCAACCTCGGAATCAAAGCCAATGGTCGCTTCTCCATCGGATTGATTCTTTATATAAATAGTGTAGTTTCCGGTGGAATTTTTAGGTGTAACAAAGATAAGGCTTCCTTCTTTTATGTTTTGATTTCTTATAACGACTTCCTTTTGTCCGGCAGGGACTTTGGCTTGGCCTGCCATTGCATTAGTTAGATAGACAACTCCTTCTAGTGTTGCGCTGGAGGTTGCTGTTGGGTCGTCTTGGAGACTTAGCTTTTCTGCAACAACCTCTTTGAGTTTTGCTGAGCCGCTTGCTGTTATACTTGCAACTTCTTCACCGGAGTCAGCAAGAATGTTGAAAGGTCTTTCTCCCTTAAGTTGCACACCCGAGGCTTGGATATTTCCTGTGGCTTGGATGTTGCCTCCAACCGTCAAATTTCCTGCAATTTGGACATTGCCTTGGGTGTCAATTTGGATAAGACCTGCCATAAGATATAGAGGTTGAGAGGCAGAGGATTGAATCGATAAAGGCGCGTTGACTGTGTCGATGTTGGTAGCTAAGAGGTGGGAGTCGGTATCAAGGGAAGGAGTAATGACCATATCATTTCCAATTACCAAAGATTTGGTTAGCGAGAGGGAATTTATTGCTGCGAAATTGCTGACATAAAGATTCTCAAGAACAAATTCATTAAGACTTCCAGACCCTGTTGCTGTGTTTATATTCCAAGATTGGCTTTGGTTTACCAAACTTGTGTCTGTTTCTGCTTGGCGAAGAAGTTCTTCTATCTCCTCACGCGTAATTCCTTGTATTTGATTTGCCTTGATATCCGCAAGTTTGGCATCCAAACCGACTATTTCCTTGGCATAGATTTTATCCGCATAAAGCTCACCTGATATGCTTGCTTCGTTTGCCTTAACGGCCTGTGCAGCAAGTTCGCCGGAAAAGGTTGCATTTCCAGTTTCGTCAATTTTGGCGACAGTTTCTCCTAATCGGTTTTGGATTAAGAGTTTAGCTTCGGCAAACTCAAGCATATCGTCGCTTCCAAGCTTTATGGCAATATCTTGACCAGCGCTTGAGGAGATTTCTTGGGTTTTTATTGATGGTGAGATTAAGGATGCAACCTCAATAGTATTAGCCTTTATTTTCTCAACAATTAGATTAACTAGCCCTGAAAGTTTGTCAACTAAGTTTCCTTGAGAGTCTTTAAGTTGATAGTATCCTGGATTTTGAATATCTTCTGCCAGACTTAAGTTTCCTTGGCTATTAAGATAGTTATCAGCAAGGTAAAAGGTATTGTTAATAAACATCATTATCTGGTCTTTGCCGGAATCTGGAGTCCAGGAGTCTAAAGCTGTTCCGATGACCTTTCCGCTTTGAGTTGCTTTCATAGCACGGCCTGATTGCGAAGATGTAGTAAGGAAATCTCCCGGATTTATAGGTTCAGAATCCGTAGCTATCTTTACCGGTACCCTTCCTGAGAGAGCAACAGGCATGGGGTTATCTGAAGGATTGATGAGATTATGTCCTGTTGAAGTGAAATCGCTGTAGTTATTGACAACAACGCCGATAGTATTTACTTGATAGGGGATAGAGGTTTTTACTAATTTTCTAATTACTCTTTTGTATTCTTCTCCAAGAAGTCCACCTCTACCATCGTCAACACGAGTTTCAACAACTTCGTTTCCAACAGCAACTATATCCCCAAATTCCACACCACTTTCTACAGGATACATTTCAGCATAATCAGCACCTGGTGCAGAGGTACAATCTACAATCTCTTCGTTATCGGTTCCGGTTTGAGTTGCATGGCAAAGTGCAAAGCCTGTGCCTGTGCCGGGAAGATCAAGGAAAGTTGCCCTTGAACTTGAGATTCTGAAAGCGGTAGATCCAGAAGCAGAGGCTGTAAAGATATCTTGGCTTTCGTCGTGATTTATAATGACAGCAGCTTTACCAAATGTTGCTACATTTGAAGTATCAACATTTAATTGCCCGACAGGAGTGGTTGTTCCCAGTCCTAACTGTCCAGTGTCAGTCAATATCCCTATATCTGATCCGTCGTTATTAAAGACAATTTTTCCTGATCCAAATGTTTTAAGCGTTAAATTATTGGACTCAAAACTTTCTCCTACCTCGATGGTAAATGGACCGTATGAGCTAATCTTACTGATTGTTTGATTTGTGAAGATTAAATCATAAGCAATGGAGACATCACCTGCGGTTGTAAATGCGTGGGGGATTGCGGATTCAATTTGGGTTTCCGAGACCCTAAAGAGTGTTGAGCCGTTATCAGTAATGTTTAGTAAGTTTGCGACATTCCCGTTTGAGCCGATATTGATTCTGAAAAGGTCTCCTGTTGCGGTTGTAGAAGAAGAAGGCGACCAATCAAGGCTAAGAAGTCTTCCTGTGGTTAGAGCGGTTGAGGTTGAATTGATATTAAGACCTATTCCGGTTGTTAAGCCGTTGACTGAAAGATCAATTCCATTGGCTGTGGTTACAGAGTTAAAACTTAGATCTAGCGGATCTACTGTCGTTGCTCCAGAATTAAAGTCAAATGTTGTCGCAACGGATGTGTTTCCAAAGGTTATCGTGTCTGCAGAAGTTGCTCCAGTACCAATATTAATAGTATCAGCTCCTTCACCCGTACCGATATTAATTGTCTTGTTAATATCGGATGTAAAAAGATTAGCAGTTGTTGAAGAAGAGCCAGCAACTGGAAGATCTAGAGTTAAAGAGGTTGCTGTGTCAGTCGTTGAAATTCCAAAGTAGATATTGTTTCCCTCAGAGATTGTCAAAGAATTGCTTAGATTATCGTCTATATCAATATCAGTTGCGTTGTCTAAGTTTATATTTCCACCATCAAGATAAAGATCTGCAAATTGACTACTTGATGAACCCAAATCAAGTCCGGAATCAGTCGCTGGTGTTAGAGCGGTTGAGGAAAGGGAGAGTTCTCCTGCTCCTCCTACTGAGAAGCCTAGGGTGTTTGCTCCAATTCTATACATTCCAGAATCTAGATCATTGATAAAGGTGAATGCTGGAAGGGATGCGGAACCATCCGAGAGTTGTAATGTTCCACTTCTTGTCAAATTAGCAACCGTTGTTCCTGATGCTGAAGCTGTTAATATGTTTTGATCACCTCCTGTGTCATTTAAGACAACTAAAGCTTTACCAGTCCTTGTTCCCGAGACAGTAAAGAGTCCGTGCATCTCAGAAGTAGTTGTGGTACCAATAGCCACAAAATCACTGGCATTATCAGGATAGATGTAAGGAGATGTATATGACCATGGAGATGATCCACTTCCCGCTGAACAAACAACCACATTATTTGAAGCATCTAGACAAAGTCCAG
>CAYSEQ010000014.1:0-19703 GCA_964430475.1 uncultured Gammaproteobacteria bacterium | reverse complement strand
TGATAACTCCAGAGTTTAAACTGCTCCTGCAGAAATGCTTTGGCGTTTTTGTTGATAAAGAAATCAACTTCGCTTTGTTTTTCAAAAACCCTAAAAGCCCTTTCTAATTGTTCTTCGGTAATCGCGATGCCTTTCTTCTTTAATGCCTTTAATATTTCTTCTTGCTTTGTTTTCGTGCCCTTTTCGGAGTATGTAACTTTAAAAACGATGGTTTTATCTTCACGGACTTTGTCTAAATCGTAAATTAAACTTCGCTTTTCATTGGCTTTTTTATGTTCTAACTTTGAAACATCAAAGAAGAATTTAAAACCATCAGATTCTACTTCTAAACTTCGGAAAATCCGATCAGTTTTGACATAGTAGAGCATCTGTGTTTTCCAGAAGAGAATAACATCTTTTTCGTCGGTATAAACCCTTTCGTAAACATTGTTATGAAAAGGCGTTGAGTTGAAATAGATTGAACCGCTTTCTGTGAAATACCGGCTGAAAAAGGAATAGAGTTTGTCAAAAAGTTCCCCGCGAAATGCAGGATATCTTTCTAATGCTTTTTCAATATCTTGCTTTAGAAGATCCTCAATTTTTCGGTAATAATTTGATTTTATTTTCATCAAATTAACAAAGCCGCCTTCGCCTTCGATCTTGGCGCCAATAAATACATCCTGTAATGCCTTATAAAATTTTTGTTCTTTGGTCATAAACTTCACTTATACAAAAAATTCTTTTTTATTCTCTCACTAACCCCGATATTTCTCAATAATTCTAACAACAAATTCGGATTTGGTCCTCATCCCTCTTAAACCTCTCAATCTCAGCTAAAAGCTTTTCTTTTGACCAATTTTGATACGAATCACTCATTTTTTATAAACCTTTCCTCTAAAACCAATCGTCTTAACCCAGATGGTTTTGTTTTTCAAATCAGGAGTGTAGATAATCCTAAGAGGTGGAATTTTGACTCTGTATAGCCCTTCAAATTGACCTAGCATTTTCTCGCCTAAAAAGGGATCTGTTTTTAAGACCTTTAAATTTTTTAAAGCTTTTTCCCTAAGTCTTGCATCAAGCCTTCTTAACTCTTTTCTTACCTGGTTTGCCAGAATCACTTGGAACATACTTTCTCTTACCCTCGTCAAAAACCAAATATCCACCTTCGCCAAGTTCTTTCTCTACCTCTTCCAAACTAAAATATCTCCCAGCCTTTATATCCTTCTCTCCTTTGCGAATTGCCTCCACCAAATCTGAATCAGAAAGAGTTTCAAGCGTTGCTATTAAACTATCATAATCCGCTTTACTCATAATCACTGCTTCCGGAATCCCTTTTACTGTGATGTGGATCGGATAAGACTTCTTTTTGACTTTCTCCAAAAGGTCAAAAAAATTGTTTCTTGCTTTCGTTGCTGAAATGAAAATATCAGACATTGTTTTTTACCTCCTGAACATAATTATGTACATCAGAGAAAATTTGTCAATAACATATGTTGCCTTAAATTAGACCTTTGCTTTTGAAACTAAAGAAATTCTCTTTAGCAACAATTATGTGGTCAATCACTTCTATTCCTAAAGTTCTTCCTGACTCAACCAATCTTTTGGTAATAATCAAGTCATCCTCAGATGGCTCAGGGTCACCCGATGGATGATTATGAGCAAGGATGACTGAAGCGGCTTTGCTTCTAATTGCTTCTGCAAAAACCTCACGGGGATGAACAATACTCGCATTAAGGCTACCAACTGAAATTTCGGCAATTGAATAATTTCTGCTGTTTAGAGCGATAATATAAAAATGCTCTCTGTTATAATCTTTGAGTTTGCTTTTTATTAAACGATAAACTTTTTCTGGGCTTGAAAGCTCTTTGCCTTTATATGATGGGGCTTGAGTAAAAAGACGGCGGACAATTTCGAAAGCAGCTTTTATTTGAGCGGCTTTTGCCAAGCCAATTCCTTTAACTTCTGATAATTCCTCTATACTTGCTTCTGATAATTTCTGAAGGCTACCAAATTGTGATAATAATTTTTGGGCTGTAATTGCTACAGACTCGCCTGCTGCCCTCGGCCTAAAATAATCTGTAGAAGTTCTTGTGCTGAAAGTGCTTCTTCACCGAATTTAACCAACCGCTCGCGAGGACGCTCCTCTTTTGGCAAATCGCGGATTGTAAAAGAGTTCGCCGTCTTTCCCCAATTTTACCACCCACTTTTATTTTTTTAAATAAAGAGCCAATTACTAATAATCTCCAATCTCTAAATCCCAATTTGCTAAATCCTAAATTCTAATCTCTAAATTCTAAACAAATTCCAAATCCTAAATTCCAAATTCCAAACAAAACTTTTACTTGTTGATAACTAATAGTTATTACAAGTTCAAAGTTCTAAAATAAAAATTAGAATGTTTTGGAGCTTGAGTTTTGATGCTAAGAAGAAGGAGATTTTTGATAACCTTTTGAGGAAATAACCTTGAGTTACAGAAAATTTAAATAAAAAGACCTAATTAAGATTCTTCTACCTCTGGAGGGACCTCCTGAACATCCCCATTGACCGAAACTTGATAAATTATTTTCTGACCATTAGAATCCACTTCTATTGTGCCTCCTCCATCGGGAAGTTGGGTGGCCCTTAGATTCAAAGGTCTTTGGGTTTCATCAAAAATATCTGAAACAACTTTCCAAAATTTGTTTTCTTGTTCTTTACCCATATTTATCAAATAAAAAACCCTCTGCTCACCTGATTTGGAGAGAACCAAAAAAAGAAACCTCTCCGTCTAGACGCAGAGGAACCAAAAGAAAATTTTATTACAAAATATTTTCATAGAGATACGCATTATATAACATCTATATAGCAAAACGCAACCTTTAAGGTAATGGGTAACAAAGTAATGCATTGAACACCAAATCCTAAATCCTAAACAAATTCAAAATCCAAATTTTCAAAAAATGATTAATGGTTGATGATTAAGAAATCCAAAATTCTAAATTCTTGCTTCTTGATTCTTGATTAGAATTTTTTAACTTTTAACTTTTAATTTATTCGTCGTTTCTATAGAGTTTAAGAACAATGACTAACGATAAATTACAAAATTTAGAATTTAAAACCTAGCCAACCTAGGAGGCTGAAATTTGAGATCCTTTTCTAAAAGATGCACCTTCCTCTAATACTTTAAGAACATAATTTAATGCAATCTTTTTATCCTCTTCATATTCTGGCAAGTTTAAGTTATTCCTAAAAAGTCCGACTTCTAATAGCACTTGGTAAGTTTTTTCTAATATTGAAGTTTCGAGTTTTTCAATCTCTAATCCGGCAAGAAGAGCATAAGAAAGAATCCGCATTTTTTTATCATGAGACAATTTTGTACTAAAAATACCCACAGTTTCCCCAAGAATGCACAATTCAGCTTGAGCTGATGAAAATAAGATCTGATAATACTTCCCAAGATTTTCTTTAATACTCTTTTCGGGTACTTTCCTTTTCAACCTTATCCTCCTAAACCACTCCTTCCTGTCTCGCCTTAAACAATCTATGTCTAAAAATACTTCAAAGAAACTTCTTTTAGCCAAAATTTCCTTAAACTCCTCTTGAGGTAACTCCAGCGACATAAATTTTAGTAGTCTAAGTGAACTAAAAACCACCCAAAAATGTAAATTAAGCTTCAACTTCCTCCAAACTTTCCCACAATCTTTTTATCTCGGGATCTCTTCCTAGAATCTTTAAGGCTTTATTGCGCAACTGTCTTATCCTCTCTCGAGAAACATTTAGGTCTCTGCCTATTTCCGTCATGGCTCTCTCTCCATTCCCATCCAATCCAAAAAATAGGACAATGATGTTAATCATTCTCTCATCGCCATTAAACTTCTCATGTATTATTTTCAAAATTTTTTCTCTCAACAAATTCTCGTTCGCACCTTCTTCCACCGATGTTCCTTCATCTGCTACTAACTCACTAAATTCGGAGGTATCCCCATCTTCAAAAACAATTTCTTCTTCCAAAGAAACAACTCTTGGTAGTTGAGACAAAAATCTTAGCCTCTCGGGTGATTTCCCAGTTCTTTCTGACACTTTCTGATAAATATTCTCCTTGCTGCCCCCATCACTTTCTGATCCGAGTAATCTCATAATTTCCTTCTCAACCTTTCTTCTCTCGTTCTGAACACTTACTGGGATCCGTATGCTTTGGTTAAAGTTATCCAATGCCCTCAAAATTGCCTGCTTAATCCACCAGGTTGCGTAAGTAGAAAATCTACCAAGTTCAGGATCAAAATGTTCCACTGCATTCATCAATCCTAAATTCCCAATTTGGACAAGATCTTCAGAAGTTAAACAACCCTGACAGTATGGAGAATATTTACTAGCGATTGAGACTACTAACAAACGGTTTGATAAAATTAATCTTTCTCTTGCCTTTTCACCTTCCCGAATTATTTTTTCTAACTCTTCTTTTTTCGCACCATCACTACCATCGGGATTTTCTCTTTGCGCTGAAAGCATTTCCCTAACCTTTCGTCCCAACTCTTTTTCTTCTTCGGGAGACAACAGTTTTCCATCTATCTCTTCTAGATAAACACCTAAAATATCCGGTTTGCCATCTTCCAAGTGATAACTGTTTCTTTCCCTAAATGCTAGGCGTTCTACCTTCCTCTCAACCATAATTTGCTAAAATTCTAGAATTTTAAACCTCCTTAGGTAAAAAATCAAAAGATTTAAGTTATAGATTTAGAAACCTCCCAAGGAAGAAACCTTGAAAAAAACTTTTGCAGTAAATCACAAAAATCAATCTCGTTTATATTACCCCTCCCTCGTATAAATCCTCCAGCGATTTTCAAAAAATCTCTGAGTTCATCATTTCTCAACATTAAAGAAATATTAACAATCAAGGTAGAATCAGAAGAAAAATCATCAATCCTTTCTGAAGTTGATGACTGAACAAATAAAGAATTTCCATCTCTTATAACCCTTGACTTAAAAAGAAATAATCCGCTTTCCAATTCCCTCATAGTAAAAGTACGACTTTTTTGCAAATTTTGCCAGTCAATATTCGGATTTTTACCACCCACCCAAGAAAGCTCATATGAAGAATCTTTATTATCCTCGGGCCTAAAAAACGCCTTTACTTCTGGATTTTCGGGGTCAAACCAAAAAAAATAGTATCCGTCACTCCCCTTTTTTCCCACCTCCAAAGCTTTAACAAAAATGTTTCCCTCGCCCTGTGAAAGTTCTAAACGGATTTTTATTCCTTTATTATTAAACTCATAAAATAAAAAATTTTCACGCCCATTTTCAAAACCTTCGGGCAACCACAAAGACTGAAAGTCTTCTCCGTTCCTACGGTGAACCACAAAACCTTTCTTCTCAAAAACCACTAATTCATCATTTCTCCAATTATTTTCCAAAGAAGAACCCAAATCGTAATAAAATTCCTTTTCTCGCATTAAGGCAATTTTATTCAATTTTTTTAAAAAAACAACATAAACACTAATCTTGAATGCTTAAAAGCTTTTCTTTAGCGGGTTCGTAATTTTCGTTGTATTTTAAGGCAAGTTCAAACTCTTTCTTTGCCAAATCCTTTTTTCTTTCCTCAAGATAAATTTCGCCGCGAATTTGATACAATTCAGAAAATGCACGATTTCCGTTATTTAATATCTTGTCGGTGATTTCAAAAACGCGGTCAAAATCTTTAAGCGCTTGGTAAGCCAAAATAGGCTCAATCTGATACCAAAGCATTCTTCTTGGAAGTTTATCTTCAATTTCCTCATAGATTCTTGCTGAATATAGAAATTCTTGCAAATGATAATAGGAAGAAACCATGTTAAACTTTGGGTATATATTTTCAGGATCAAGAAGACTCTCTTTTCTAGCCCGCTCTAAAGCATTTTCCCAAGCTTTTTTCTCATTCCATTCATCTTGCATGATCTTTTTGACAATTCCTTCTTGATCTTTGGTATAAATAACAATATATGCGTAATTAAAGGGTTGCCAAATCGTCAGAAAATCATAGTAAGAAATTTTTTTATCCAGGCCGTAAAAAGAATCATCCTGAATAATAACCTTCCTTTGTTCATCAAATCCCTTAACAATTCTAAAATGTCCAATATCTTCTTTAGTATTAAGCCATGTTTTGACTACCACGGGAATTTCGTTGGCAATAAAAGTTTTCAAAAGTTCTATATCGCCATTTACTCTTCCTTCCGCTTCTAAACCCGACCTTTTTGCCCAATTTACAAATTCGTAAGTAAAGATTGTTTTGTCATCGTTATCGCCTTTTGGATTTTGATAAGGTCGCATCAACCTACCCAATTCCTTTTGCGAGATGTCTTTGCCAAAATACGACAAAATCATTGATAAAGTTGCGGGTCCACAGTTATTAAAAGTCTGATAAACATGCTTTGGAATACTTAAAAGATGATAGGAAGAAGGTTTTTTAATGAAAATATCTTCTTCAACCTCGCTTTTTTGATCATTATTTTCTTTTGATACATCCTGAACAAACTTTGTCTCTAGGGGCGGTTTCCGAGATCTTTTCACTAGCATTAAAGATATTCCCAAAAAAGACAGAATTAAAATTAAAACTACCAAAATATTCTTTTTCATTTTTTTAAGGATTATACGATAGCACCCCAATAACACCAAAAATCTAAGAAAATAAAATTTCAAATGATAATCTTGATTATTATGGTTAAATTATTTTAAAGTTATTAATGTTTTGCCTAAATCTTTTTGAAATATAGGTTTTTAAGGAACCCCTAATTTCTAAGAAAATCCCAATTCTTTTATGACCAAGTATAAACTTTACTTTATTAAAATGCTTGAGGAAAATAGACCTGTGTTTGAAAAATTTAAAAAACTTCATGATGAATATTCGTTAAAACCTACACTTTTCCAAGAAAAGTTCAACAAAGAGGGAGAGAAAATTTTAGAAATTATCCGTGAATACGAAAGAAGACTTTGCGCAAATACCGAAAGAGGGATGTATAGTAGGTTCTCGGGAAAATTGGCAGAGAAGTTTCAAAATGAAGTTCGCAAGTTCTTCCCAATGATTGACAATATTGGGTTAATAGTTAAGAAAAAGAAGCCGGCTAAGCAAGAAGTTTTCACCGTCAAAAAAATTAATTTGAAAATTTGAAACCGATTTTAATTATCAGAAAAACCGGTAGCTGGAACTTCCATAGGTTTTGTTAATTTACCCCTAATTAATCCTCTTTCCCTTACCGCTGATTCAGAGTAAAAATCTCCCTGCCTCCTACTCCCCTCAGTTATCATATTTCCAGAATCGGGATGGCGTCCCAAATTCATCTGCGTACCCGGACCCTCTTTAAGTTCTATTTCAACAAAACCGTACTCGTCACCCACCATTGGTGGGGCCCCTGATCTACTTAGCCCAAAAGGGTTCCTCTTGCTCGGATCGGTATCAAGGAATTTCAGCTCAAATTCACTCATACCTATAGTTTAGCAAATTTAATATTTAATCTCACTCCTCCGTGATTATTTTTAACCTTCCTGACTCAAAGATAGCGGTGTCTGCTGTCAAGGATTTAATCTGGATTGCATAATTATTAAAACCATCCCAAAGCTGTAAGGGTCCTCCTGAAACAAAAGTTGAACTTTGATTTGATGTTTTAAGTTCGCTTCCAACAACAGCAATACCATGGGTTTTATCAAAGAGTCTCACATATGCCTCACCATTGCCATTCAAAAGCCTCATATTTACCTCAAGGAAAACACCGACAAGATTAGGAAAATCAGTCTTACTTAGATAAAAATCCGTTCCAGGCACAGATGTCCAGTCAGTAGAAACTGTTGATCCGCTTCCGGGAATGGGAAAATAGCTTGCTTTTTTCTGCGTCTTTGTGCTTGTGGGCTCTGGGGTGTTTGTTGGTTGATAAGTAAGTTTAGATTCTGTAGTCGCAAGCAATTGTTTTATTTCCTCCTCAATATAATCTTTGCAAGGTTCTTGACAACTTAAATTTATATCTTCCAAATTAAACCTTGAAGAAACTGGTGGAGAGATCAAATCCTTATTTTCTTTTCTTCCAATGCTAAAGACCAAGAAAATCAAGTAAAAGACGGCAAGATTTAAAAAGGAAATATTTAAAATCAAAAAAATTTTGCCTAGTTTCTTCATCCTTTAAAACTTTATGTTAAAGTCTAAGTTTGGAGGCAAAAGCTGTTTTTCCTCAAGTTGAGATCCTACAATTTCTTTCTCAAGAAGATTAGCATCTTCTTCAAGTTTTAAAACCTCGGTGTCTTTGGCATAGAAAGAAGGCAAATAAGGTTGATACGAGACGGGTGTAGGGGTCGGTGTAATGCTAATTTCAACCTCAGTCTTTTTATTTTCCAAAAAGTTATTTTTGATTAATTTTAAAAAACTAAAAGTCATCGCCAAACCAAAAATTATTAAAAAGAAAGCTCCAAAGATTTTTACTACTTTTTGGCTGCTAAACTTCTCCGTTGGTAATTTTATTGAAGACAGAGAGGAAAAAACTTTTGTCTTAAAAGTTGGAAGCTTTGTCCCAAATTTATCAATAACACCTTTACCAAATTCTTTAAATTTTTTTATATCTTGCGCCACACTATCCTCGCTAACTTCCTGATTCACTAACTTTATATTTTGCTTACTTTCATTTTCCATACTAGTTTTCGGCAGTTTTAATTTCCCTTAAAACTTCTGTTAAATAGAAGTTCGCATTTTTAAGGTGGAGCTGGGCCTGTCCCAAAATTAAAATGGCTTGATTGTAAAGTTCAACCCTGCTTTTCTTCGCTTTGGAAAGACTCAAGATTATTCCATCAACTTCATTGAGTCTTTCCTGCGACTTTGCAATTTGGTTTTGAGAATCCAGCATCCACTTATCAAGTCTTTGAAACTTTTCTTGGGAAAAAGAATACCCTTCCCTCGTATCAATTCTTATTTCTTCAAGCTTACTTTTGACTTCATCGAAAATTTCCTTCGTTCTACCGCTAAAATTTATTACCTTTCCACGGGAAATAAAAATAAGCACCTCGTAAATTAAAGGATCAATATTCAAAAACACTTGATAAGCTTCCTGAGAGTCGCCAACTAAATCCTCCAAGGTTAGCGAAGAATTTATTTCTTCTTTATGGGACAAAAACCAAGAAATTTCTTGATCGATGTTTGGTGAAAGTCTCTCAACCGTTTGTGTATCCACTCCCTTAGCCTCCTTTAACCTTTGTTTAAGACTCATCAAATACCAAACAACAACCTCATCTCTTTTTTGAAGCATATTTTTAGTTGTTGAAATAGCTTTTTCCTGGGAAGTTGGTGTTTTGAAATTTAAATATTGAGAGCGTGCCAGGAGATATTCATCGTGAAGGTCTTCATATTCCTCAATCCTTTGGTGATATTGACGATAAACATCTTCAAAATTCGTCATTTGAGACTGAGGAGGTGTTTCGGTTTGTGAGTAAACCCAACCTTGGACAGAAATACTAACAAATATTCCAATTAGAACCAAAACCAAAAGATAAAAAACTAACAATCTTCTACCCATAAAACCATTTTACACTTAATCTCTAAAAAGATTCTAGCCAACAAATCTAGCCAAGATTTGAGGTGTTATTTGGTTGAAGTTCTTAATTAATAAGTCGGCATCTCTTAATGTTTCTTTATGTTTTTTGCTTCGGTAAACCCCAATGACCTTCATACCAGCCTTCTTTGCTGCATCAATACCAGCGGATGAATCCTCAAAAACAAGGCACTCACTAGGTGAAACGCCAAGCTTATCCGCAACAATCTCAAAAATTTCAGGATCGGGTTTTTTGTGAAATACCTCCTCGCCAGTTGTTACCAAATCAAAATCTTCTTCAATTTTGAGTTTATCAAAAACTTCTTCAACTGTACTCCAGGTACTGGAAGTCGCAAGTGCGGTTTTAATGCCTGAATCTCGTAAGTCTTTTATCAATTTTTTAAACCCCTTTTTCAGCTTTACTTTCTTTAAGAGCTTAGAATAATTTAACCTTGTTTCGCTAGCCAACTCTTCGTAAGTTTTTGTTGTTTTTAAATTAAACTTTTTAATCAAGATTGGCCAGTTCTCCTCTATTCCAATGCCCCCAACATGAGGATAACTTGGAACCTTTTTTGCTCCAAGCTTCTTAAGAACCATACCGAAAGCCTTTCCCCACTCATCCTCGTTTGACAAAACAGTTCCATCAAGATCAAAAATTACAGCCGAAAGACTCATGTTTTTTAAACTTAAACTTTATAAGTTTCCTAAAGAAGGAACTCTGCTTAGATTGCCTTGAGCCTTGTCCCTTCGGGTGTGTCTTCAACCTTAAAACCTTTTTTCTCAATCCTTTCCCGAATCACATCTGCTTCTTGAAACTTACCTTGTTTTCTCAATCTTTCTCTCTCATTGAGCAAATCCTCTATATCTTTAGGTATCTTAAGTGTTTCTTTCGCGGTAACCGCCTCTTTCAATCTAAGCCCGAATACTTCATCAAAAAAAATTGCCAAATCGTATTTATCTTCTGAGGGGATATTGCTTTTAACAACCTGCCAAAGAATTGAAAGAGCTTTTGGAGTATCAAGGTCATCGTTGACTGCACGCATAAACTCTGAAGAAAACTTCTCTTGCTTTTTGGCCTTCTCTTCCGATAAAGCTAATCTTGATGAATTCTTTTTAGCAAAAGCAAGGTGTTCCCTTAAGTTATTTAGGGCGTTTTGCGCCGAAGCCAGTGCCTCCCAGGTAAAATTTAATTTATCCCGATAATGTGCCGTCAAAAAAAGGTATCTGAGGGCCATTGCTTCATATCCTTTCTTTTCAACATCCGAAACCGTATAAATATTCCCAAGGCTTTTGCTCATTTTCCTCCCCTCTACAATTAAAAATTCTGAATGAATCCAATAGCGGACAAAAGGTTTTCCAGTGGCGGATTCGGATTGAGCTATCTCGTTTGTATGGTGAATGGGAATATGGTCAACTCCGCCGGTGTGAATATCAAAACTTTCACCCAGATACTTCATACTCATAGCGGAACATTCAATATGCCACCCTGGAAAACCCACTCCCCAAGGGGAATCCCATTCCATCTGCCTTTTGACATCCTTTGGACTAAATTTCCAAAGGGCAAAATCTGTGGGATTTTTCTTACCTTCAGCTTTAACTCTTGCGCCCGGCATTATCCCTTCTTTTCCCCCTGCCAACTTTCCATAGTTTTTGATTTTTGAGGTATCAAAATAAATCCCGTCTTCAAGTCTATAAGTCAAGCCCTTTTCCTCCAATCTTCGGATTAAGTCTATTTGTTCCTTAATATGCTCCGTTGCCTTACAAACAATATCGGGCCTTATAATGTTCAACTTATCGGTTGATTCGAAAAATTGGTCAGTAAAAAACTTTACTATTTCCCAAGCGGACTTTCCCAACTCTTGCGCGCTTTTTTCCACCTTATCTTCACCAGTATCTGCATCGGAGGTTAGATGCCCAACATCGGTTATATTCATCACATGTTTTACAGAATATCCGTTTACGATAAGCACTCTTTTTAAAATGTCATCACAAACATACTTTCTCATATGTCCAATGTGAGCATGAAGATAAACGGTTGGTCCACAAGAGTACATTCCAACAAAAGGCGGACTAATCGGGACAAACTTCTCCTTTTTACGCGTAAGTGTATTGGTTAAAAAGATATCCATATTGTGAAGATGTATAAAATCTTACTTTCTTAGACCTAACCTGTGGGCGCCTTTCCCATCTCCTTCGTTCCTTGCTTTTGTAAAACATATTGTGGAATAACCTTCGCGCCAGGTTTCCCCCTTGAAGGAACACTGGAAATAACAGGTGGAGCTTCAGGAGGCTTTTCACTAGGTTGGAGTTTTTCCTCCACTTCCTCCAAATATCTTTTCTCACGCTCCTCCCTCACACGACGGGCTTTTTCTATCTCCTCATCAAGAAGTCTTTTTAATTCTCTATATCTTTTTTCTTCCTCCTTTTTCCTTGCGGCGATTTCTTCCGGACTAAGTCCTACCCCGGTTGAGCCCGGACCAAGATCCGATGGTTTAAAGTCTTTACCTTTCAAAACTTCTTTTTTTGTTTCTTCCAATACTTCAAAAGGAACCTGGGTTGTCAATCTTTGCACCTGGGTAGGTATACCCTTAATCTTACCTGCAGGCTTAAAAGGATTTGACATAGTAAAATTATTTAAAAAATTTAGGGCTTAGTTTCTAAAATTTCTCTTCTTCCCTCTATTGCTTCCCTAAGAGTTGTCTCATCAGCGTACTCAAGGTCTGCTCCTGTTGGAATTCCCATTCCTAGGCGTGTGACCCTTACTGTCTTGCCGTTGCCTAACTGTGTTATTCTTTTTACAATATACATCGCGGTGGCATCACCTTCCATTGTGGGGTTTGTGGCAATTATTACTTCTTTGATCTCTGTATCCTTTACCCTCTTTATTAAATCTTCTATAAAAAGTTCGTCAGGCCCAATATTTTCCAAAGGATTTATCGCTCCATGAAGCACATGGTAAAGACCATTAAACTTTGCTGTTTTCTCAATTGCAATTACATCCAATGGTTGCTCAATTACCATCACCAATTTCTTGTCTCTTGTTGGATCACTACAGATAAAACAGGGGTCTTCATCTGAGACATTGTGGCAGATTGAGCAAATCTTAGTCTGTTTTTTAATGTTCAAAATCGCGGAGGCAAACTCCTCAAGTTCGTTTTGAGGAACATGAAGAAGATAGAAGGTCAGTCTCTGGGCAGTTCTTGGACCAATGCCGGGCAATCTCTCAAATGATTCAATTAGATTTTTGATGGCTTTTGGAATTTTCATTTTCTAAACTTAATTATATCAAGTTTTTAATTCTAAAATTATTCAGAAGAAAAGTAAAAGTTTGAGGAAATTATTGTTTGAGTTTTCTTCCTTATGTATTTTTCATCTTAACCTAACTGATAACCTAACCCCCTTAGTGTCTTTAAAATTTCAGGTTTTGAAGGATCTTTCTCTATTGCCTCTCTAAGCCAACTAACATGTACATCAAGGGTTCGAGTATCACCCATATAATCCGTTTCCCAAACTTTTTTCATTAAATAACGTCGCGTAAGAATTTCACCTTCCCTCTCCATAAAAGCTTGGAGTAGCCTCGCAACCTTCCGTGAAAGAACTTTTCTTTCCCCATTTTTCTCAACCGCTCGATAAGTTGTTCTGCCAACTTTCTTTTCCAATAAGTTAATATTAAGATTTGGAGAATTTAGGACAATTTCCCAACCGTCAGAAGATAAAGTATCTACACAGTTCAAAAGCTTTCTATTATCTCTTTTAGAAGAAGTAACAATTTGAATATTTTCATCTCCTCCGACAATAGCTTGTTTCTCGTACTTATCTTTTCCCACTATCAAAACGATAGGCTTTTGGGGATCAACCCTTCTTAAGGCTTCTACAATCTTGCGCCAACTAGAGTGTGGGGAAGTAGCATCAACAACTACCAACTTATTTTGATGGAATTCTTCTATGTCTAAATTTCCATCTTCTATTCTATTTACTGTATGTCCCCTTCTCTTAAGAGCACTCTCATATTTAGAGGGTGAATCAGATTCGCCTGCGGTTATCAAAAGAATGCTTGTAGAACTTGGGGAGAGGTTTGATGGATGCTCTAAGCCTTGTGGGTTTCTTGGGCTTTCTAAAACCTCGCTTCCTTGAGAATAATGATACCTTCTTTCTACACTCATGAGTTTTAAGGTATTTTACCAACAAAAATATCTAAATCAACCCACTAATTTAACAAAAAAGATATCTTTATTTCAACCTAAAAGATAAAATTTAGAGCTTTCCAAGAAGACCTGCCAACCCACCACTCATTTCTAAAGCCCTTGAATAGGCTTTTTTCCGAACTTCTACAATTGCTTTATTAATTAAATCCTTTAAATCATCGCGTGGCTTGCCATCTATCTCAAATTCCGTAACCTTCATTGCTCCGTTAATACTTACTTTAACGCCGTCTTTTTCTTCCGTATGGACAACCTTTTTTAGTTCCTCCTCAACCTTTTTGACTTGTTGGCGAAGTTTTAGAAGCTCTTTAGCTTTTTGAAATTTATCAAACATTTTTAACTTCCAAAAATTTCTCTAGCGATCTCTATTATATCTTTTTCATTATCCTTAGTCAAAACTGAATTTGCATCTGATAAAGAATCATCAGGTCTCCTATCTTCCTTATCTTTCCCTCGTTCAGGTTCTGTCAAAACCGCACCTTTAGGAGGAGGCGTAAGGATACAAAGCACTTTAACCGAATCACCCAGAACCTCGCCCAAAGTTTTTTCAAGAATATCCCTATGGGGATGGGTTTCCAAGCGTTCCTTATGAAAACGGTAGTAGACGCCAAGTGTTAATGTCCCTTTCTTATAAGAAAGAGGTTGAGAAGCTCTAAGAAGTGCCTCTGTTGAGGCATTTTTAGGTTTAATCTCTGTTAAAATTTTCTTCCATAAACTCTCATCTATTTTTTTAAAAGCCTTTTTAGTTTTTTCTTCTTCATCCTTATTAATATCTGCCTTTTCTTCAAGAAAATCTTCCTTAACCTCGGAAGTCTCACTTAAAATTTCAGTCTCAGGTTTATGAGGAGATTCCTTTTCCCTCTCAAAATTTCTACTTTCTTTTTTTAAATTTCCTCTGGATTTCCCAGCACACCACTCAACAATTGCTGTCTCAAGAGGAACCTGCTCTAAGACGGCTGAAGAAACCTCTAATGCGACTTTGTCAAAAAGTTTCAAAAGAGCGATAATATCATTCTTTGAAAACTCACTTAAGTCTTCACCTTCAAGACCATACTTCGCAAGAAGTGCTTTTCTTAACCTAGACACAAGAAGGTTAAGTAAACTCTTAATAGACATTCCCTTCGATAAGGCCTCTTCCACTTTTAACAAGGCGTTTTTGGCATCAGAATCCGCCAAGAGCTTCAAAAACTCATCTGCAACAAAAACCTTCTTGGTAAATAAAAATTCCGAAACTTCCTCATCAACAAGTTTTTTGCCTTCAAGGATAATCTGTTCAAGAATCTTAACTGCATCCCTAAATGAACCATCACTAGCTTGGGCAAGCATTTCCAAAACATGCTCCTCCGCATCTAACTTTTCTCCTTTTATTACCCTTTTTAGCGATCTTACAATTTCAGGAACAAGAGCTTTTCTAAAAATTATCTCTGTAGCTCTTGACCTAATCGTGGGAATAAGTTTTTCAGGATTAGTGGTTGCAAGAATAAAAACAACATGGGGAGGCGGTTCTTCCAATGTTTTAAGTAAAGCGTTTGATGCCTCAAGTGTAAGCATGTGAGCTTCATCAATGATATAAACCTTTTTCTTGGCTTTAGTGCTTGCTAGCTTTACTGCTTCCCTCAAGGCTCTGACATCATCAATCCCCCGGTGGCTTGCCGCGTCAAGTTCCAAAACATCAAGATTTTCACCCCGCGCAATTGTTAAGCATTGATCACAACGATTACAAGGCTCGCCATCTTTTTGAGGATCTTCGCAGTTTACCACCTTTGCAAGTATCCTTGCCGCTGATGTCTTTCCTGTTCCTTTCGGACCGGAAAAAATAAGGGCATGAGGAATCTTCCCTGATGAAAGAATCTTCTTAAGTGAATCCCTTACTTCCTCTATGTCCAATTCATTAAGTGTTTGCGGTCTGTACTTCAAATATAAAGTCATAAACTTAAAATATATAAATAAAAACTCTTCTCTATCTATGGACTTTAAGCTAACAAATGAGTAATCCCATGCTCGACAAGATCAAAAATCTTTTCGTCTATTAACCTTTTTTCACTTTCTGCCTCTTTTACTGCTTTTGGATAACAGATAACTATCTCTCCAATGTAATTTGAAAAACCCGGAGGATAGACAAAATCTGATTTTTTTTCCAAGAAAGAAAAGGACAAAACGCTATGTATTTTAGGACTTTTCAAATATCTTTCACCTAAGCGTCTCATCTCTTTCTCCCCTACTAAAGATACACTCAAGATAGTATTTGAGACAATACCCTTTTTCTTTAAAAATTCTTTAATTCTTTTTTTTAATTTAGGTATATTTAGGGAATAAATTGGCTGCCCCTCTATATAAATTTTTATCATGGAGTATTTATTTTTTGTCTTCGGCAATGCTTTTAAGCTTTAAGTTGACTAACTCCGAAACTTTTTTCCCTTCCGCTCTTCCAGAAACTCTTCCCATCACTTCACCCATCACCTTACCAAAATCTTTTAACCCATCAAAATGCTTAGAAGAAATAACTTCATCTATAATCTTTGAAATCTCTTCTTCTGAAAGCTCACCCGGCAAAAACTCTTCTAAAATTTTAAGTTCTTCCTCTTCCTTTCGAGCTTTTTCGCTAGCTCCGGCTTTTAGATAGGCATCAATCGCCTCTCTCCTTCTCCTAATTTCTCTTCTTACTACCTCCCACTCTTCTTTTTCACTTAGATCGTGCTGTTTGGCAATTCTTTCGTAATTAATGGCAGAAGATAAAAGCCTAAGAGTTGAAAGTCTAACCTCGTCGCGGGACTTAAGAGCCTTCGTAATTTCCTTGCCAATTGTCTGAGCAATCATACCGCCCTGTCAACAGAGACATCGCCTAAGAAATGTACATGAAGATGGCTTATTTGCGCCGCATCGCCCTGATTGATAACAATGCGAAAACCAGTAAGTCCTTTTGCTCGAGCAATTCCTACTGCAACATCTTTTATCTCATTCCAAATTTTTTCATCAAGTTCAGACATATATTTAACATGACCTTTGGGAACTATTAAAAGATGAATGGAGGCTTGGGGATTTATATCTTTGAAGACAACCAAATTTTCAGTCTCCTTTTCTAATTTCGTTTGGGTTTCACCTTTCGCAATTTTGCAAAAAATACAATCTTCTTGCATATTATTTATTAGGTTTTTATGTCTTCTTTAAATTTAATATAGCAATTCTAAAAAGTCCTCACAAGGGGATCTTTAAATACCTTTTAAGTCCAGCCAAGAAATTAAAAATACTTAAATTCTAATACGCTTGGGCAAAATACCACTTAAATTTAGCACCTTTCTTGCAATAAATACATTTACCACTTTCTTGTTTAGCATCCAAGAGCTTCACTCTTGTAGTAGCTTTAGTCTCCTCTTTAATTTTTGCCTCACAGGCAGGGTTCTCACACCAAAAGGCTTTTATAAATCCACGCTTTTTCCTCATAATTTCTTTAAACTCGTTGTAATCCAAAGCTTCACGAATGTCTTCATCCAAGAACCTTTTGGCCTTCTCGTACATTCTTGTTTGTACTACTCCAAGTAGCTCCTCTACCCCTTCACCAACTTCAGAAAACCTCAGCATTTTTTTTGAAATATCGCCAACCCGTCCAGTAAGCAGTACCGTTTTTTCCTGGTATTCTCTTAAACCAACCTCAATTTGGATCGGGATCCCCCTAATTTCGGCTTCGTTGACTCTCCAACCAAAACTTTTTTCAACATCATCAAGAATTTCTACTTTTCCGGGATAGCTACTCAAGGTCTTCTCAATCTCTGATTTTACCCTCCAAGCATATTTAATTATTTCTGTGTCCTTTTTTCCTAAAATAGGAATTATAGCTACTTTTGTGGGAGCAACTTTCGGAGGCAAAACCAATCCGTTGTCATCTCCATGCACCAAAATAACTGCGCCAATAGAACGGGTGGCTAAACCCCATGAATTTTGCCAAACAAACTTTGACCGACCTTTTTTATCCTGAAACTTAATATTTAAAGCCTTTGAGAAATTCTGTCCAAGGTCGTGAGAAGTTGCTCCTTGTAGAGCCTTCCCGTCTGGCATCAAACATTCCACTGCGTAAGTCGCTACACCCCCCGCAAATTTCTCAGACTCACTTTTAATACCAGTTAGAACTGGAATAGCATAATAATCCTCATAAATCTGTCTGTACCACTCAAGTGCCCTTAAAACCATCTGCATGGATTCTTCGTGTGTTGCGTGAGCACAATGGCCTTCTTGCCATAAAAATTCCAATGTTCTCAAAAAAAGATAAGTCCTTTTTTCCCACCTAACCACATTGTTCCATTGGTTAATTTTTACCGGAAGATCGCGCCAAGACTGAATCCACTTTGAGTACATCTCATACATAATCATCTCAGATGTAGGTCTAACCACTAATGGCTCCTTTAACTCTTCCCCTCCTCCAATTGTCACCAAGGCAAGCTCTGGAGAAAAACCTTCAACATGTTCTTTTTCTTTTCTTAGAAGCGAGTAAGGAATAAAAAGAGGAAAATAAGCATTTTCAACCCCATCGGCTTTAATCATTTTGTTAAACGCATTCTGGACATTTTCCCAAATTGCATAACCATAAGGCCTAATGACCATTGTTCCTCTAACTGGCCCGTAGTCAGCAAGCTTTGCAAGTTGAACCACCTCAGTATACCAGCGAGAAAGGTCTTTACTTTTTTTTGTGAGGAGTTTTTTTTCAAACTTATCCATACTCCTTTTAAAATCTAACCTCAAAGCATTATTTCATTACCGATTCTAGATAACCAGTGATTCCGCCTGACAGGATTAGTCTTTGAATATCATAAAAAGTGACGATGAAAGCCAAAAGTATTAGAATAACAAGACCAACAGTGTGGATTGCCGCCTCAACTTTTGGGATAACCTTTTTACCAAAGATTGATTCAATGATTATAAAAAAGAGTCTTCCGCCATCAAGCGCAGGAAAGGGAATGATATTTAATATTGCCAAGTTTACGGACAAAATTCCTATGAAATTTACCAACGCTAAAATGCCAAATTTTGATATTTCTTGGGTCATGGCAAAAATACCGACAGGACCGGCTATATCCTTTGGAACAATACCTGCAAAAAGTCCATAAATCGTCTTGTATAAACCTTCAACAACTACCTTACCCCAAAATATTGCTTCCTTGAAGCCAAAGTACACACCCCAAAATGGCCTTTGCCAAAAGGGCGGATAATAAATTTCAGAAGAAGTAATAATCACTCCCAAGGCTCCCTCTTGGGGAGGAGGATTCTCACGAGGAATGGCTTTAATCTCGTAAACTCCATCTTGTCTTTCAACCTCCAAGATAACTTCTTTACCTTTCAGCCCTTCTATAATTTTTATAAATTCTTCATTGGTTGTAACAGGTAGAGCGTTGACCTTTCTTATTAAATCATCTCTTTTAAGCCCGGACTCCTTTGCTGGAGAACCCTCCATGACTTCAACAATTTTTACCTTGCCAGTTTCCCTTGGTATCCCGCTAAAAGAATATACGAAGGAAAATGCTAGGATTGCGAGGATAAAATTCATAAATACTCCCGCAACAACAATCAATATCCTAGTTTTTTTATCTTTATTTATAAATGCTCTTTCCGGATTCTGTACTGCTTCTTCCAAATTCTCACCATGTAGCTTTACAAAACCTCCAAAAGGCAAAAGATTTAGAGAGTAAAGGGTTTCACCAATCTTTTTACCCCAAACTCTCGGAGGAATTCCAAAACCAAACTCTTCAACCCAAATATTAGCGCGCCTGGCAGCAAGAAAGTGACCAAACTCGTGGACTAAAACTAAGATTGACAATACTATTATAAAGATAAGTATTGAGACCAGCATAGTTTTTAAGTATAAACAAGATTATTTAATTTTTCCAATGTTTTTCAGTGGAATAAATTAAGAGTTCAAAATTTAAAATTAAAAGTTCAAAGTTAAAAATTTTAGAATTGAGAAGCAAGAATCAAGAATTAAGAATCAAGAATTTTTAACCATTAACCATCAACC
>CAYSEQ010000013.1:0-23658 GCA_964430475.1 uncultured Gammaproteobacteria bacterium | reverse complement strand
TTCCAGATATTGTAATTGCACTGTTTCCTGCTGAAAGATTGGCAACATAGTTTCCAGAAGTATCCGTTCCTAAGGTAAGATCGCTAATTTCCGTTCCTCCAATACAATTTGTACAAGACAAATCAGTTGCTACTATTGCGCCTGTTCCCGTTGCGACCAAGCTGACATTGTTACTGATAGTCAAATTAAGAGAAGAAGAAGCAGTAATGCTTGTTGCTTCATCCAAAGTCATCGAGCTTGCAATTCTATCCCAATCAATCGTATCCGCATCAATTTCGGAATTACTTATCGATGTACCTAAAGTTGAGGAAAGAGAAACCGAACCCCCCAATGAAACCGATCCCCCACCCGACAACCCTGTACCGGCAGTTATTATAATAGAAGAATTTGCTAACTCTGAGTTATCTATCTGTCCTGCCGGTAAAGAAACCGTGCCACTTGTTACATATAGACCTGTTATATTAGATAAAGATCCGTTATTATCTAGCCTCAACGTTCCCCCTGTGTAAAGTCCTCCGTCTGATAGATTAAGATTTGCAACCTGTCCGGGAGTAGAATTAAGCAAAGTAAGAGTCCTGGTAGCAGAGCCTGTTATATCAAAAGTCGTATCTCCTCCTGAAAAGGGAACTGCTGTATCTGAAATTGTAATATTGCTAAACGTCCAAGCTCCTGATATTGTCTGACTTTGCGCCTCTCGAGTTATTCCGGAGTTCGTGTAGTCAATTGCAATATCTGCTTCTCCCCCGCCCGCGTTGGTAACAATAAAATCCGAACCCGAAAAATCAATCGAGGTTGCTGAAGCCACAATAGGACTATCGTTTTCCTCAACTGTTGAAATTCCCGCTCCTCCCGCGCCTGCGTCATTTGCACAATCCCATTCTAAATTTGTCTCGTCCCACTTCAAAACCTGCCCATCTGAACAACCCCTTATTAAAGAAAGCTCAGTACTATTTATAAGTTCTAATCCAGAGGTAGAAGAAGCGGTAGCCGTATCGCTTGAACCTGTATAAAGGCTAATTGATGTTCCAACAGCCTGCCAGTTTGTACCGTCAAAAAATATGACTTGATTTCCGCTGGTATCGTACGCCAAGTACCCCTCTCCACTTGAAGGATTTGCAGGAGAGGATGAAGAAACATTGGGAAGCTTAAAACCCTGGGGGGCTGAATCATCATGAATTATCGCGCTTAAATCCAGCAAATCTCCATCAGAGAATTTAAGAGTTTGGGCAAGCTCTGATGTACCGATAGTATCATCTCTAATGTCAGAATATGTAATTGTATCGTCCTCAATCTTTGCGGAGTTAATTGCGCCATCTGCTATATCCTCGTTTTCAATCGAGTCATTTTTAATCTTGCTCCCTGTTATCGTCTCATCGGCAATGTCTATTCCCTTTATGCTTAAGTCCAAAATATTTTCGGAGGTTATCTGACCAATTCCAGCTGGTCCCACAACAAACTTTTCGCTTTCTTCAATAACTTTTGAGGTAATTCCAGACAAATCCGAAGCGATTATCTCTCTTATCAAATCCAAAGCCACAGGAGCCTCTTCTATCCCAGCAATCTTGTAAGTATCTTTTTCATAATCTCTTCTGATAATAGCTTCTCCTACTGAAGCCACTTGCCTTTGGCTAGACAACCCACTCTCGAAGAGAGCTTGATTTCCTCCGCTTATATCCTTTTGGTCTTCTTGTACATTTGAATCTTGGATAGACAAAACATCCTGGCTTGAAAAGTTTGGATCTTCCCTTAAAATAATAAGATTGCCTAGGGTTCTTACTAACGCCGGAACAGGACTCGGTGTTGCCACCACATAACCCCTTTTGACTTTACCTTCCTCTACATATCCTGCAATTTGATAACCCGTTGATAAGCTTACTCCCGAGAAAAAATTTCTAAGAGTACCTTTTTCTATTTCGGCGCTCTTTAACTGTATGGGTAGTTTCTTCCCTTCCGCTAAAGTCAAATAAGTCAAGCCGCTACTTAATAGTTGAGCCTCCACTTTTGTACCGTCGCGAAGAATCAAATCTGAAAAAAGATTACCCACTTCCCCTCTAAAAAGCTCTGAATTGGGCAATCTCAAAGTAAGCTCGCCTTGGAAACTTGAATTTTCTATCTTAGCTTCAACTACTTCGACAAATACATATTCAGCATTTGCTGTCTTAAAAACACTGTAAACCTTATTATTCGCTTCCGAAGAAATAATTGCCTTATCGTCCAAGTAAAAAGAGTCTTGTTTCGCAATATACTCAAGCATCCTCTTTATTTTTATTTCTTCTTTGATTTCTTTTATACTGTCTGAAAATTTTAAAAATGAAGCAAGAAAAACTAGCAACAAAATTACTGCCAAGCCAACAATTTTCCTTTTAGCAACAGTAGGCGTATTCCCTATTTCCATAAGCCCTAAGCCGTCTTTAATAACTTTTCGGCAAAAGGAGTAGACCTTACTTTAGTAATTTCCTCATTTTTTTCAGAAGCTAAAGAAATTCCTGCAAGAATTGTTACCAAAGCATTGACTACTAAAATCAAAGAAACCCAAATACTCACACTCGAAACAACATCGATGATAGGCAGTGATTGTGTCCGAAGATAAAACTTCCAGTTCGCACCTTTTAATTCCGAAGATTGCAAAATTTCTTTATTTTGAGAACTTAAATTCCCTTGAAAAAAGCTTTCAACTTTACTTCCAATTTTCGCCTCATCACTAGAGGCAAGTACGACTCCATTCGAATCTACCAAAACAAAATCATAATTTGTCCCAACTTTTTCTCTGATAAATCCGCTAAAATCTTTTAAAGAATAAACAAACCCCAACAATCCGATAAATTTATTCTCTTCAAATACAGGCTCTGTCTGAATAACAACATCCACTCCAGTTACACCCTTAAACACTGGAGAAATAAAGGGGGATAAGTTTTCCTTAGTCTTTACAAAATAGTCTCTTGAAGAAAAATTAGTGCCCTCGACCAAAGAATTTCTAGGATAAGCGGCAACCGCGATTCCTTCGTTGTCAAAGACTGACACCCTTCTTGCTAAACTGGATTTACCATAAATTTCGCTCAGATAGTCCCCTAACTTTTCAGTCTCTTTTTCTTTAAGAGAAATTTTTAAACTATTATTTGTGGCAAAAGTCAATAGCGTACTGCGCTGGCTTTCAATGATAGATTCAATCTCAAAAACAACACTCTCTGTCCTTTGTCTTAACTGCGAGCTAACCTTTTGTTTAATCTTTTCTTGCGAAGAGTAAATAGCAAAAAGACCCAAAACTATAGAAACCGAAATCCACATTGAAGAAAAAATCAAGTTGTAGGTCTTAGCAGGATCAAGTTTTACCTTCATCTCCTCAAGTAAAACAAGGGTCAATCCGAAAACCCCGCTAAGAAAACCTAAATACGAAACATCCCAGCTTATTCTCAATATCAAGCTTGTCGAAAAAATTAAAGAAACAAGTGCTAAACCTCCTAAATAAAAATTTACAAATCTTTTATCTTTCCCTGATGGGCTTAGGGCATAAAGTAAAAAGGGAGTGGTTGCAGAAAACCAAATCAGTGTAAACAAAGCCTTATTTTTAGAAAGGGCGTCGACTAAAGACTCTATAGGAAAAAAGTCCGGCTGATAGATTAGAATAATCCCACCCAAAACTGTCAGCATTAAAGAATACTTCAAAAATTGACTTTTGAAATTTGAACTGCCAAAGAAAGAGAATCCCCTTGCAAAGTGCGAAGCAACCATAAAAAGCAAAGAAGCGACAAAAATAAAAAGACCAAGCCTTTGATTAGTTAAACAAATATACGAAAGATATCCTAAAACCAAAGTCAGGTAAATATGAATTGGAAAATCCCAAGAAGAAAACCTTTTAGAATCAACAACCCTAACCAAACAAAAAACCCCTCCCAATATAAGGGCAAAGGGTAAAATAGCCAAAAAAGTATCTTTTTGAGAAATAGGTATCAAAGAAAGAATATCAAAGGGGGGAATACGAATTAAAAGATAAATGACCCCCAATCCCAAAAGAAAGACAGCCCTAAAAAGTCTCCAGAAAATAATATCGCTAACACCTAAATTCTCTTGTTCTAATCTACTACCGGACAAGATTTGATAATTATTTGGAAGGCTTGGTGGTACTTCTTGATCTTGCACCTTTGGGACCCTCGATTCCTCTAGATTCTCAGGCACAAAAGTCTGTTGAGGAAGAAAAGGTGCTAATTCTTTATAAGGTATCTTTATCCGGCCCCTACCAATTCTTTTAGCAAAAATCTTACCCTCTTTAAGATACTGATAAACAGTATTGTTAGAAACACCAAGAAGACGAGCTGCTTCTTTAACCGAATAATAGCCTTTTGTACTATTATTGTTCATCTGGGCAGGTTTTTTATTATTTCTTACAAATTTTTATACTTTTTTAAATTCAAATTTGTAAGTTTTTATATGTTTTTACTATAGTATAAAAACTTTACTCAAGTCAAGTTTTTCAATAATCTTCCAAGGTTTACATCTTTAAATGGTATTTGGCAGGCATAAAACCTTGACAAAAATTTCTTTATGAACCAAAATACCTGCGTAAACTTATGCAAAAAAATAAGAGTACACAAAAACCATCGGAATACTTACTCTCAATTGGTGAGGCCTCAGAATTTACAGGAGTTTCAATTGACACCTTAAGACGGTGGGAAAAAAGAGGAAAAATTACTTCCCTAAGATCACCTGGAGGGCATAGGTATTTCAAAAAAGAAGATCTAATAAATGTTTTTGGGACAAAGTACCAAAGAGACAAAATCGCATCTAACCAAACTCAATATGTAAACCAAGAGATAGAAAATACTACTGTTAAAGAAAATGTACTTCCTGAAAAATCAAAAGAGACTATAGCCAAAGACTATTACAAAGATATGCTAAATGTGCCAAGATTTATAAAAGGGGAGAGAACTTCAAAATTTGAGAAGTTATTTGGGACAACAAGCTCACCTTCAACACCCTCTTATGAAAATACCTCAACTAGCAGTAACATTTTATCAACCCCTGCTATATCAATCCTCGAATCAGAGATTAAAGAAGAAACCAAGAACGCTCCCATGATTGAGAAAGACGTAAAACTTAAGTGGATATTGGTAGTAGTAACATTCTTAATTTTGCTTTTTGGAACTCTGCTAATTTTACTAATGTTTGGGAAACAACAACTTATTTCTCCCTTACCTTAAAACTCCTAGAATTAAAAAGTGGCAAGTGGTGGACCAAGTGGGAATTGAACCCACGACCTTTCGGATGCGAACCGAACGCTCTACCCCTGAGCTATTGGCCCTAGATTTCCTTAAAATACTAGAAACAAATTTCAAGCAGAATCTAAAAAACCTTTAAGGATTATTTATTATACCAGACTCGGATTATTTACTTTTCTCAAAAAAAATAAAACCTGTCCCCGAAACTAATCAGACAAGCCTTAAATAAAAAGGATACTTAAATGAAAAATTACCAAATTTTCACCTAAGAACCGAAAGAGGGTTTAGATAGACTCCGTCCTTTATCACCTCAAAATGAAGATGTGTACCTGTACATCTTCCAGTGCAACCCATCTTTCCTATTGCATCACCTCGATTAACATTTTGTCCTTGTTTTACAAATATAACCGACATATGTCCATATAAAGTCTTATAACCATTACCATGATCTATGATCACTCTATTTCCGTAACCATAATTATCTGGCCAACCAGCAATAATAACCTTTCCTGCATCAGCTGCTAAAATATTAGGTGCGGATTTATTGGCAATATCAATTCCTTTATGATACCAGAAGAATCCTTGCGAGATAGTTCCTGAAGTTGGCCAAACAAAATTGCCTGACGCTACAACGGTACCAGCGTCAGGTGTAATTTGGCGAATCCTTGGAGCGCTGGGCTTTTCTTCCGGCTTTACGCCGTCAGGTACTATAATTATCTGACCTACTGCTAGTTCGAAAGTCTCATCATTTACAAATGTATTGTAAGGAAAATCAACTATCGCTTGTGGGGAAGTATCATACTTCTTGGCTATTGAATAGACAGTATCACCCTTTTGTACTTTATGGGAAACACCATCTACTGGTAGAATCTCAAGCACTTGCCCTGGCTTTATCCTTGAATTTGGACTTAGATTATTCTGCCAAAGAACAGTATCGGTGGAAATTCCAAACTTTTTAGCTATAGAGCTTATTGTGTCTCCTTCCTGCACTTCGTATTCAATGATTTTGTCCCTTACCTTCTCTGAGACTTGGGTTGTAACTTCAGGATCATTGGTGGAGGTGGAAAAAATAGATGAGGGTGAAGGTATATCCCAGGGATTGATTGACTGATTCGGAAACTCTTGCACAATCACTGGAGCAATAATAATTCCCATTGCTGCCAAACCCGCCATACTCGAATGAACAAACTTCCTTACATACTTACCCCTTTGGCGGTATAAAAATGCAACAAAGATACCCTTTCCGGTCTCAAATTTGATGAAAGAAATATGCAATGTCTTTACAATATACCAAATTAAAGAAACCAAAAAGTCTTTAAACTCCGTCAAAGAACTCAAAAATTTCTGTCGCAAGGCTATGAATTTTAGAAGAAATTTATATTCCCCGGCTTGAGGAACATCAAGACCATTGGAGTATAAGTGTAAAACATTCCTTGATCCACCCAAAATACCTCTAGATTTTGAGACTTTCGGGAAATTGGAAAACTTTTGAGGTTTCATCTTAACCCAAAAGGGACATTACAGGAAGATAACATAAAAATGCCTTTTTAGTCAAATTTTGACTGAGTTTAAAAAAATTACCCAAAAGAAATAAGCTTGGAAATTTACAATCCCTTGTTAGAGACTCTTCAATTTATTAAGAAATTCCTCATTATTTTCAGTCTTTCTTAAGCGCTCCAAGAATGTTTCAGTACGTTCATCTTCATTTAACATCTCAAGCATTCTCCTAAGTGTGTAAATTTTTGGAAGCTGATCCTTATCATATAGAAGCTCTTCCTGTCTTGTACCGCTTCTGGTCACATCAATAGCTGGGAAAATCCTTTTCTCTGCAAGTTTTCTGATAAGATGAAGCTCCATATTCCCTGTCCCCTTAAACTCTTCATAGATTAAGTCGTCCATCCTACTACCTGTATCTATCAAACATGTACCAATAATTGTCAATGAACCGTCTTTTTCAATCTTACGGGCTGCGCCAAAAAACCGTTTAGCAGGGTAAAGGGCGGCGGGATCAAATCCTCCAGTTAATGTACGCCCGGAGGTAGGAAGTGCGAGATTGTAAGCTCTAGCCATCCGGGTTATTGAGTCTAGAAGAATTATAACGTCAAGACCTTTTTCAACCATACGTTTCGCCCTCTCAAGAGCAAGTTCACCAACAGCTGTCTGAGCTTCCGGGGGTTCATCAAAATTGCTTGCAGCAACCTCACCCTTCCCGCCCGTTGCCTCTTTCATATGACGAACAATATCAGTTACCTCTTCGGGTCTTTCTCCAATAAGTACAGCCATAAGATGTACTTCTCTTTTCCCTTTTATTACAATGTAATTCTTGGCAACTCCAGCAATGATATCTTTTATTAGCCACGTCTTACCTGCCTTCGGAGGTGAAACTATCAAGCCTCTTTGCCCAAAACCAATCGGGGCTATAAGATCTATTACCCTAGTGGTTAAAGGCTCTTTACCTGTAGACAAAACAATTCTTTCATCAGGATAAACCGCAACCAACTCATCAAAATTAGGACGATTGATATCCAGCTTATCAACTTCAACACCGTTTACTTTTTCTACCTTAAGTAAACCCCAATAACGTTCATTCTCCTTAGGCCTTCTTGCTTGACCTGAAACCAAATCCCCTACCCTTAAATTAAATCTCCTTATCTGACTTGCTGAAATATAAACATCCTTGTCAGACGCCCTGAATGTTGGCCGCAATAACCCCGATCCTTCTTGGGCAATATCCAAAATTCCCTCCACTTCCTCAGTAGGTAAACCCGAATCAGGAAGTACTCTATCATCAACGACTAAAGAGGTTTCTTTTGGAATCTCCCTAGTTATTGATACATCAGTTAAAGTAGTAGGTGTTACCTGAGAAGGATTGTCCAATTTTTTACTAACCTTTACCATAAAATTAATCCTTTTCCTCCAACCCAATTTAATCGAGTTTGAGATTTCAAAGATTCTAAAATCTTAAATTTAAAATATAATATAAAGCCAGATCGAGACATGGAATCTTCGGAAGATAAAATTCCGAGGTACATTGTTATTTTATAACTAACTAAATTAAAATGTCAACCATCTGTACAGGCTACAGACTTTTTAGACATTCCTCCTTTCTCAGGCAGGTAGTCTAAGGGTGATTTTAGACCCAAAGACTCATGGACTTTTTGACTATTGTAGAATAGGAGATCCCCCAGTTTGTCATTAAAAAGTTTGGGTTGATGAATTAAGTCTAAGTTTGGTTCTAGGAATTCTTCTTGAATAGTCCTTTGGTATCTTTCAATCACCCCATCAATCCTTGGACATCTGGGGTAGATGAAATAATGGGGGAATTCCTTTTTTTTCCTTAAGTATTGGGCAAAGACTCCTAAAAATTCCAAGCCTTTGTCTGTTTGGACTGATTTAATACTCCCTGGGTAAATTAGTTCTAGTTTCTTAAAGAAATCAAGAGTATTAAAGCTATTAAGTTTTAGAATAAAGCAGGGAAAGACTAAACTTAAGTTTAATATCAATGGCAAAATAAAGGTAAAGCTTAATTCCTCCAAAGACTTTGGAAACAGTATCCACCTGAAGATGACCAAACTCAGTTGGTTTGGGAGAATATCTCACCCTTAGTCTTTTTAATGGCTTTCTTTTAGTCCAACCTAAACCAGGATGATGATAAATTCTGCCTTGCTTTTGAAAGAAAAAGTGATTTCTTTTAATCACCTTGCCAATAGTAGAAACAGCAATGGATTTAATCCCTAAGCAAGAACAATATTCATCTAATAAAGGCTTAATCTTCCTTTTCCCAAGCGATAATGAGATTCCCCTAAGTCTTTGATGTATTCAATAACTCTTAAATCAACCTCCATTCTTCTGGTAGTTTTAGGTTTGGTAGAAGAAGGAACCAAAGAAGCTAATTGATTTTTTCCCAAGTTTAATCTTTTCCTCCAAACCCAAACAGTCTTCCGGTTAACTCCAAAGGCCTTTAATGTTGCTTTCTCTCCATATTCCTGGTAGAACTCTAAGATTTTTAATCTTTTTAGGCTGGAAAGCATTCTAATCACCTCCTTCCAGCCCCTGATTCTACCAAAAAGAGGATAAGCCCTGGCGTAGTGATCCAACTTACTTAATGTCTAAAATGTATCGTAGCCTATTCACCATCTAAATCTCCAAATCTTCAAGTTTTTATCGTATTCTTAGGCTTTGCAATTACCAAAAGTCTTCTTAGAGTAGTTCCGGGTGGATCACAAGTTATTAAAATCAACTCTTCATTACCCGGCCTTGGATTAAGCCAAGAAGTATCACTTGCTTGAACAACAATTTTCTCCTCAACCTCGTAAATATACAACTTATTAGCAAAAAATATTAATATTTCATTGCCTTTATCAAGCTTTCTAAGAAGATAAAAAACAGCATTATAGCGAGCAAAGTTCAAAGGAGAATCTGTCGAATGCGAGAACAAAACTATTCTTCCCTCCTGGCCAGGAAAGTATGTACCTTTCGCATGGGCAACACCCTTCTTTAGAGCCTCTAGATATTCCTTTTTGTTCCCTGCATCTACATTAGCTAAAATATTCGAAGAAGCGCCAATTTTAGGTATTACTACTGAAAAATATGAATCGACACCCCATTCAAGTGCTTTCTTCTGTACCTCTAAAATTTTCTCCGCCTCGACAATCTTTATTTGAAGCTCATCGGTTTTTTCGTTCTGCCTCAATTCGTAGGAAATCTCCTGCTCGATAACCGGTCCGAAAGCAAAAATAAAAGTAAAAATTACAAATACTATTAATGCAACACCTAAAGTTTGAAAAATACGATAAAATATCCGAAGAATAATAGGTAAGACTAAAATTATTTCTCCGTGCTTTTTCGAATTCCTCCTAGCATCATAAATAAGACCATGAGGTTTCATCTTTACTTGATATAAGTTTTTTGATAACAGTTTGAAAAAATTTTAAAAATTATACTAGTCTGAAGCGCTTGTAAAAGTAAAAACCAATCGGTACTAAAAGGCTAAGAGTAGCAACCGCGTAGCCGGTAACAGGAAGCTCTTTTGTAGCACCCAATACTTGAGGAATAGTGTTTCCACAAACCTTATCGCCACAAGTACCAATACTGCAAACTTTAAAGTATATGTTCCCAGGAGGGACTAGATTGATTATCGCTTGATTCGTTTCGTGTCCGAAAACTTCTGTATACCATTGAAGATCTTTGGGATTAGTTCCATAAAATATACCATATTTTTGCGCATGCCCATCAGTCACAATCCAACTAATCTTTATAGTATCCTGATCCAACCTTGAAAAATTTGCAGAAGAATATAAAGGTGCAACGCTCACAGGAGGACTAGTACAGACTGGAGCTCCCGGAGGACCGCCAGCAGGCGGAGGTGTAGGTGTTGGTCTCTGACAACTGAAACTTATATTTTTAGCTAAATATCTGTCATCTAAAAGGTTCCACCCAGATCCATTGGGTTCAAAAATCCATCCTTGTGAAATAAATTGTTGAATTTCCTCTTCGCTTAAACCTGCTATATCAACATCCCACCAGTTTGTCTGCCATCCGTTGTAGCCAGCTATATCTGATGGGACTGGACAAAAACATTGCAAGAAATTCCCATTTTGAAGCGAATATACCTCATCACTCCCCTCAAGATTTCCGATTCCAGGAATCCCATGTATTCCATAATCGTAATGCGCCCAGTCTCCCGGACTTTGGAAGATCCTATCTCTACAATTAGGGAAGTCTGGAGGTGTAACTTGAGCAAGGACAGGATCTACAAAATAAGTTATGAACACTAAAACTATAGGAAGAGCTGAAAACAAAAATTTTCTTATGAATTTCTTGGTAAACATTTTAAGATTTTACTTTATTTAAAAAGAGACCTTATTATATTTATTTGCTATAGGCCATGTCAAGAAGTATCCATAAATTTTTTAGTATTTGTAAATTTAAGGGGCAACAATTGGGCTTGATGTTGACCAAGAAGGATCGGATGTCTGAATTGTAGTAGAACTTCCGAGTGTCCCATTTCTTTGGTTGCCGGAAGAATCAACTAAGATTTGACCTGATCCGGCATCTAAATGGTACAAAGCAACAGTATTTGAATCACCTGCAAAGTTTGATGTTCTCGGAGTAAAACTTGAGACATATCTTGCAGTATTTGATATGCGAACCTCGTCAACTCTCCCTGCAAAATACTCACCGTTGTAATCACCCGCGCGACCGATTGTAAGTCTACCATTACTATCCGAAGTATTGGGAGTATTATATCTTGTACTTACAAGTTGACCATTAATAAAAATTCTCCTAGTGCCTTGTGCATCACGGGTAACTGCAACATGATACCATTGTCCAACCAACGCCGAAACACCAGAACATTGGATATCGTTGCCTGAGGTCTGATAAAAGGCGAATTGGTCGTCCACTCCACTACAATCATTGTTTCCCCCATCAACATAGAGCGTAAACATTGCTCGAGAATAGTTTGAGTTGGCATCGGAAAGAAATGTCTCGTATCTTCCTGTATCCCTTGTCCTGTATACCCAAGCTTCATAGGTGTATACCTGAGAGAGAGGAATGTTGGTAAACCTAGCGAAATCGTTCTGACCATCAAATTGCAGACTAAATGCTGTATATGAAGAAGCTTGCACTGTAATTGTCATCGTAGCAATATTGCTATTTAGAAAACCATCGTTAGCAATAAAAGTAAATGTATCACTGCCTACAAAATTGGTGTTTGGAGTATAAGAAAGATTCGGAGGAGTCCCGCTAAGAATTCCATTCCTGGGTTGATCAATAATATCAAATGTTAAGGGATCGTTATCAACATCAGTTGCTGAAAGGATAAGGTTAATGGAAGTGTTCTGAGCAGTTGCAACACTTTGGCTATTAGCAACTGGCGCGTCGTTTACTGAATTCACGCTCACAAAGACTGTCGCAGAAGCATTTCCTCCTTGTCCATCAGAAATTGTATAACTGAAACTATCTTCGCCATTAAAATTGGGGCTTGGAAAATAGCTGATAGTATCATCGGTATTTAAAATCGCACTCCCATTATTGGGAGAAGTAATTCCGATAATATCAAGAATCCCCCCATCAGGGTCGCTATCATTTACTAAAGGTGAAACACTTGCGGAAGTATCTTCATCCAAGACTAAAGTATCATCATTTGCAGTGGGAGGAATATTAGGTGGGGGCGGATTACCCCCTATTGGAGTATTCATCGCAAGCTGAATTTCTTGCTGAGTTAAGGCTTGTGAATAAATTCTGACCTCATCAAGAACTCCTCCTAAGAAATCATAAAAGTTGCCCCCCATTATCCAAGCTCCCAACTGCAAATTAGCAGTATAAGGAGTAAGAGACGAATCCGCACTCCCAACCGGATACCCATCTACATATGCAATAAGTTGTGTTCCCGTAGAAACAATCGCTATGTGATGCCAAGTACCGGTTGTAATTTGACTACCAAATGTCCTATCTTGGGCACCATCGTAAAATCCTACCACTCCGTTTGTAAGATACAAATCCCTCTCTGTCCCTAAAGTGATTAAGGTTTCATAGGCTGAATTTGAGGGGTTGAATACCCAAGTCATTAATGTAAATGTGGCAGGAAGCGTAATTTCTGAACCAACCGCCCTATCATCTACGCCATCAAAGGAGAGTGATCCTGAAAACCTACCTTGAGAATACCAAACAGGACCATTAATAAGAGTCAAATTATTCGTACCATAAAGGTCATAGGCAATATTACCACTACTCTCATTAAGTGAATAACCCGCTATTGGAGAAGGCAAGGTCGCAACTTGCTGATAATTTACTTGATAAGTCTGGCCTCCTTCTGGAACAGTAATTGTATGGATACGTTCACCTCCATCCGACCATGAAACAAAGTTATATGTATTTCCATTGAATATCTGTGTTGAGGGAGCTTCAACTAAATGTTGAAAGGCAATAGTAGAATTTATACTAAAGGGCGTGCTTCTTGCAAATCCATCAACAAGCAATTGCAATCCTGATGGATCACTATCAAAAAACAAATCAACTGTCTCTGGATAAATTGTGACTGCTTGTTCCGCAGTCAAACCATCATTATCAGTTACCGTAAGGATAAATTGAAATTGAATCTCGCTACTCATCTCATGACCGCTTGTTGGAATGTTAAAAATACCTGAACTTCCGATAATTGGACCAGCCTCAGGATGTGTGTGGCTTAAATGAATCATCACAATACGCCAAGAATAATTCGATTCCCCCAAACTCCCATCAGGATCTGTTGCCAAAGCTGAAAAACTAATTTGGTCACCCGCCCTAAAAGTAATATTTCCACCGGGTATGTCGCTTGGGGAAACGACAGTCATACTATTTATTATTGGTGGAGTCCCAACACTTATAACTATTGGATCCGAAAGCGCTTGACTACTCCCATCCGAAACCGTTAAACGTGCTTGGTATCTTCCGTTTGATAGATAAGTATGTATTGGATTCTGTTCGCTAGAAGATGTCCCATCACCAAAGTCCCAAGAATAGGTAAGAGGCTCATTTTCAGGATCGTAAGCGCTTACACTAAAAGAGACTGTTAATGGAGATTGTCCCGAGGTTGGTGAAGCAGTGACTTGACTAATTACAGGAGGTTGGTTATTGGCTACATATCTAATCCTTCTGACCGTCCCTGGGTTGCTTCCTCCCTCCCATGAGATTCCGATATCAACATAGTACAAAGCCCCATCTGGACCCTGTTTAAGATCTACAATTTCACCATAAGGACCGTTGTTAATTCCATCATCAGGTTCAAAATTAAACTCTCCAACTTTTTCTCCAGTTACAGGGTCAAGAATAAGACCCTTTATCCAATTTCTTACATAATCTCCGTAAAAATAACTGTCTTTATACGGAAGCGGGAAATTTCCACCTCGATAGACAAAACCTCCTGTTACCGATGCATCAAGACCTGCGTGAGGATATGTGTGCATTGGAGATTGGTAAGTACCAGGAGAGCTTGGTGGAGTGCATGTGCCTCCGGTAGGGTTTCTTTCAGGACCCTCACAAATAGGCCACCCGTAGTTTGCACCCGCTGTCCCTATATTTATCTCTTCGTAAGAATTCGTTACATCGTTGCCACCTACATCACCAATATACATCCTACCTGATAAGGGATCGAACTGAAAACGAAATGGGTTACGAAGACCCAGCGCCCAAATAGCGTCCAAGTTTGGACCGGTTCCGTCATAAAAAGGATTATCGCTAGGAATTGTCCCATCTTTGTTTAAACGGAGGATTTTTCCCCGATAGGAAGTAAGACTTTGTGCAGAGGTACTTTGATCAAAGCCATCTCCAGTTGAGATATAAAGCTTGCCATCAGGACCAAATGCAATTGACCCTCCATGGTGCCACAGCGGAGAAATTTCATTATCTTCCCAAATAACAGTCTCACTTCCTAAATCGGCTGTATCACCATTTACAACAAATCGGCTGACACGATCTCGTAAGGGAGAGTTGCGGGTGTAGAAAAAGTAAATATAGTTGTTAGTTGTAAATTCCGGATCTAAGGCAACACCTGTCAATCCCCTTTCGCCCTGATCCGTGTTTGTTACACTTCTTAAATCAATAAAGGGAGTGGGTTCAATGTAAGCATTTCCAGAGCGAACTAAGTGCACTCTTCCATAGCGTTCCAATATAAGCATGTTTCCATTTGGAAGAAAAAGGATTGCAGTTGGCTCGGTTAAAGATGAAATAAGGATTTCCGAAACAAAGTTAGGAGGAGGTGCTGCAAGTACGCTCTTAGTTGGAAGGAAGAAAACTACAACTTGCGAAAAGATGAGAAGAAATGCCAAAAATACATGACTGAAAATGTGGAACAAAGAAGAAAAGAGTTTCATGTTGACTTTAAAAAACTAGAATGCTCAAATTAGGAGCATTACAGCAGGCAGTTTGGTAGGAAGTATACAAATTGCACAACCTGGTATCAATATATTTTCTAAAGAAATGTAACTTTCTTTGTAGTTCCTGTTTCCGTGGAATGATCTTTACTTTATTTGCTGGGTACGACGTCTTTTGAAGAAGATAATTACCAAAACAACCGGAACCCAAATAACTGAGTAAACTGCCAGCCAGATAGATAGAGTTCCCAGACTCCTAAGTGTCTTAATAAGCGATCGGACTGCTTGTTTGAAGATAATATCGGGACGCCAGGTTTCCGAAGGAGCATAAGGCAAGGCTATTTCATCAGTGGAGAGGTAAATCGTCAATTTTGCCAACTCCGCATTTTTAGCCAAAGCCTCTTTTTGACCAAGATAACTATCAATTTGAGACTGCACATTTAAGATTTGTTGAGTTAAGTTAGAAATATCAGAAATTTCTTTTGCTTGAGCTAGAATTTCTTCATAACGCGCCTTCGTTTTTTCTAAAAGCTGGATTCTTTTTTCAATATCAACATACTGATCGGTGACATCTTTACCCATAAGGTTTTCCGAAACGACCTTGACTGCCAGCGAGCGAAGAAAGGCTAAAGTAGATTCAAGCTGAGCCGATGGCACACGAATTACCACTGTTGCGGTAGGTGCATCTTGGGGGTTGGAAATAGTGGAATTGACCATATATCCCCCGCTTTCTTGAGCATGCTTGATAATCTTATCCCTTACTGTTACAACATCTTTAACTAAAAGTGACAGGTTAGACTCCTCAATCACCAAACGATCTTTAATACCAGGTTGAGGCGGGGCCTCGGAATAGGAAATTGGTGGCGGCATACCAAACTGAGAGGTACCGCCAAACGAAGTAGTACCCCCCAAATCTGCACTGGGACTAGTCCTTAAAAAAGCAGAAGATTCTTGCGACGCAGGAATATTTAAGTTAAGCATACTAATACTACCAAAGAGGAGGCCGTATAAAATCTGTCTGAAGATAGGGAAGACAAAGACAATGACAATAACTAAAAGAATCGAGGCTAATTTATTTCTTTTTATCCAACCAACTATGCCCATTATTTCATAATTCTACAAGGATTTAAGCAAAGTCAATAGCTAGGGATCAGGAGCAAGAATTTAGAATCAAGAATTAAGAATTTTGTATTTTGTATTTGTTTGGAATTTGGGATTTGTGTTTTGGAATTTGTTTAGGATTTAGAGATTAGAATTTTTGTAATTTGTATTTTGAAATTATTTAGAATTTAGCTTGTCTGCCGCCTAGACAGAAATTTAGTATTTCTTAAACCATTAATCATTAGCCATTAAATTCTTTTTTGAAAATTTGAATTTATTTAGGATTTAGAATTTAGGATTTAGGATTTGGAATTCAATTATCTCAACATTGCTCTAGATAACTCTTGACAAACGTCTATCAAAGCTCTTAGGCTATAGATAAAAGCACAAGAATTTTGTCTTGGAGAAGCCTGCCCTCAAGACAAAACTTCCTTCAAGAAGGTTTAGTACTGTTTTTGCTTTCTTTTAAAATAAAAAAAAGCCGAGCTGGTTTCTAGCCTGAAGGAACGGGTAGAGCGCCTGCCCTACACTCCACCCGTCCCATCAAGCAAGAATCACCCTAAGCTCGGCTTTTAATATTTTCAAAGTACTTTGATAGTAGTCTAACACGCGATGTCAAGTTTGTCAAAACCTATAATATTTTAGCCTCACAAAATATGAACTCCTATAGTTTTAGACTTAGAAAAATTGAATTCATTTTTCTAACTTTCTTCGGGTTCTCAAAAAATTGTGGATAAGTTGGGGATTTAAAATTAGGGGCGTTTATGCTTAAACCTTTTAAATTAAGATGTCCAAAATTTTAATTATTTCGTAAAAAATTTTTTAATTACTTGGTTTAAAAATTTAAACTCTTTTGAACTTACTACATTTTTGTAACCTAATCTTTTTGCCTCCAAAATCCTTTTTTCCATACCAATCACTTCCCTTATATCCCCAAGAAGACCTACTTCACCAATAGCAACAAGATCTTTAGGAAGGGGTTTATCAAAATGTGCAGAGACCAAGGACAAGGAAATAGCAAGATCTGCTGAGGGGTCGTTTTTAACACTTATCCCCCCTACTATATTTACAAAACAATCAAACTCATAAAGATGAAGACCACATCTTCTTTGCAAAACAGCAAGAATTAACTCCAACCTTTTGGGATCAACTCCTTGCGCAACCCTTTTAGGAAAGGGAAACTTCGTCGGAATAATCAAACTTTGAATCTCAACCAAAAGAGGCCTAGTTCCTTTAAGAATAAAAGTCATCGCACTACCGGGTGTCTGATTTTTCGCCGGAGAAAGAAATAACTCTTCTGGGTTAAGCAAACTAGTCAACCCCTTTTCTTCCATCTTAAAAATACCAACCTCATCCGTTGGCCCAAACCTGTTCTTCACTGCTCTTAATATTCTTGTTGTAGAATTCCTTTCGCCCTCAAACCATAAAACTGTATCAACAATATGCATGAGGACTGCCGGACCGGCAACCGTGCCTTCTTTAGTTACATGGCCAACGAGAAATAGAGGAATGTCTTTCTTTTTGGCTACATTTGTTAACCTAAACGCACATTCCCTTACCTGCCCCACCGAACCTGCTGTACCTGAAAGATCGTTTGTCGTCATAGTCTGAATCGAATCAACTATAACCATTGACTTCACTAAGGAAGTATTAGCCTTAGGTCTTCCTTTTTTTTCAATCTTTCTTTCTTGCAATATTAAATTAATAACCCTATCAATACTACTTTCCTCCACAACCCTTATCTTTCCACTCTTTATTCCCAATCTATCCGCCCTGACCTTTATCTGACCCGCTGATTCCTCGCCGGAGACATAAATAACATCATCTACACCTTCTTGACCCAAATTGACTAATTGATTAGCAACCTGGAGAAGAAGAGTAGATTTTCCAATCCCGGGTTCACCTGCTATTAAAATAACCTGACCTGGCACTATTCCCCCGCCTAAAACCCTATCAAGCTCCGGTATTTTTGTAGAAATTCTTGAAGTGTATTTCGCGGGAATTGAATCTAAAGGGAAAAAGGTAGCAACATCTTTCTCTTTTGAGACTTTAGTGTTAGATTCACCTACAAAGGTTTCAACTAGGCTTCCCCAACTTCCACACTCCGGGCACTTCCCACTCCATCCAACTTGCGAATAACCACACTGTTGGCAAACAAATTTAGAGGAAGCTTTACTCATCAAGAAGAATTATAACCTATTTCTATAATTTAAGTTCTTGGTCAGTGTTGTTCTTCTTAAAATCTTCGTCTTTTATTCTTACTTATACCCTACGGGTTTCTCCGTTAGCAACAAACCCAAAGAGAGTTTTTTCTTTTCCTTATCGACATCTTCAACATAAACTTTCACCTCATCACCAATATTGTACTTTTTCCCAGGAGGGATTTTAGTGATATGGACTAACCCTTCAATTCCCGGCTCAAGTGAAACAAAAATTCCGAAACCCGAAATTTTAACAACTTTCCCCGATACTCTGGCATCCTTTGGATATCTTTTATCTACATCCTCCCAGGGGTCTTTTTGGGTCTGTTTAATTGAAAACGCAAGTTTTGCAACACCTTTTCTTGAGGGTAAACTCTTTCCAATTACCTTAACCTTAACCTTCTCGCCTTGCTTAACAACATCTGAAGGCTTTTGTACCTTTTCCCAAGAAAGCTCCGAAATATGCACTAAACCTTCGAGAGGAACCTTCATTTTACTTTTTTTACTAAGGGGGACTTCAATCTTAACAAAGCAACCAAAATCGTATATTCCTACAACCTCTCCCTCAAAAATTTCTCCTTCTTTTATATTCTTAATTGCTTTCTTGGCATTTTCTATCTCTTCTTTCTCTGAGACTTCTTTTTCGGAAAGAATTACTCTTTTTGCACTCCTATCTGCATCTATTACAACTGCTTCAAAACTTTTCCCTACTAAAAGATGGGGATTTTTTAAGGCTTCTTTCCCAATCTGGGATATAGGTATAAATCCTGTTACTCCTCCTAAATCTACATTTATACCAGAAGAAGTTACTCCTTTTCCAAAAACCAAGATGGGAGTTGATTCTTCATAAGAATTAATAATTTTTTTCCAAACAAATTCCTCAAGCATTGGTCTTAAGGAAAGTATTGTATAACCTTCGGGGGTCTCAGGTATAAGCACGAACACTTGGACCTCATCACCTTCTTTTAAATTCTTTATTAATCCTTCCGCCTCTCTATACGCCTTCTCTGCCACCAAACCCTCTGTTTTGGCACCTATATCCACAAAAAGTCTTCCTTCTTCTTTTCTTATTACTCTCCCACTGATCCTATCACCAGTAGATGGGTAATAAATCCCACTACCATACTCCGACAATAATTCATCCATTGATTCAATAACCTCCTTACCTTTTCTATTATCTTTTCTTTTTGCAGGTCTTTGAGATAGATAAGGGGAATCTTTAGCGTAATTGAAGCTCTTTATCCCATCCTCGACTCGCCTTTCAACTTCTTTTATCTTTTTAATTCTTTTTAGTGTCCTTTTTGTCTTTTTCACTCCACATGTCCACCTTTCATTAAATTTTTTATACTCACTGCTCCGGCCTCGCCCTATTTTCGCATCGGGTTGCCCCGATACTATCGTCGGCGCAAAAGCGTTTGACGACCCTGTTCGGAATGGGAAGGGGTAGTTCCACTTTGCTATCAAGACCGGAGCGACGAGTATAAATTTCAAAGCATCCTGCTTCGTGAGAGGAAAGATTAAAGCCAACTCTTTATTTCGACCGATTAGTACCAGTAAGCTTAATCCCTTGCGGGACTTCCACTTCTGGCCTATCAACCTGGTCTTCTCCCAGGGGTCTTACACCTCGCACCCTGTGTGAGAAAATCCCAAATCCTAAATCCCAAATCCTAAACAAATCCAAAAACCCGTATTAGGATTTTTGGGGATTGAGAATTGAAAATTGGAATTTCCTTGTGCAGAGCACAAGGCACGAGTCTTAATCTTGGGGTGGGCTTCCCACTTAGATGCTTTCAGCGGTTATCCCGAAGGAATATAGCTACCCGGCGTTGCCGCTGACGCGACAACCGGCACACCAGGGATTCCTCCCTCCTGGTCCTCTCGTACTGAGGAGAGTCCCCCTCAAGACTCGAACGCTTCCACCGGATAGAGTCCGACATATTGTTACCAAACTTCATAATTTGGGCTAGCTAGTTTTTCTTCCTGCTAGCTCCCCACATCACTGTGGGGGTCCGACCATATCTTCTCCCTTAAAATAGGAGTCTGGCGTATGGCCTGTGAGGATTCTAGTTTTTAAACGAGTCTAGAATTTTTTCTTTTGGTATTTTTCTTTTGCCTGTATTCATCCAATAGGATATATCAAGAATCCTATTCATATCATTTTTATCTATTTTATCTAGATGTTTTTTAAGACTCACTAATTCAATAACCTTTTTAAATTTTTTCAAAGTCTTCCTTTTAATAACTAATCTACCTTCAAAAAAGGGTATGACTTTTTCTCTTAGGCTTGTCAAATCCCGAACTACATAGGCAAGGGACTTATCGTTAGGATTTCTGCTATTAGGTTTTATGTATCCACATCCCAAACGTTTTCTAATCTTATCCAGGATTACCTTCCCGCTTGGATTTTGAGAAACCTTAAAAAAATAAATCACTTGCCAACCACTTTTATTTCTACTTGATCCCCGGGAAGGCACAACTCCAACATAAAACATACCTTCTCCATCGACAAATCCTGCTATGTAGTCATCAGAGATATCTAGACTCATAAACTAGCCTTTCCTGCTGGTCATCTCAGCTTACACATTTTCACTAGTATACAAATCATATACTAGTAGTGTAAGGTTTAGCAAGACTTTCCAGCATATAGCCAGATTTATATCCCTGCATTTTTTATGGACAAAAAGATTTTTTCTACCTCGCCTAATAGAACGCCGACAGGGAGAGACAGCTCGAAATGTCAGTCTGAATGTCAACAGACTCAACTGTCTCACGACGTTCTGAACCCAGCTCACGTACCACTTTAACGGGCGAACAGACCGACCCTTGGGACCTTCTCCAGCCCCAGGATGTGGTGAGCCGACATCGAGGTAGCGAACCGCGCCGTCGATATGGACTCTCGGGCGCGACTACTCTGTTATCCCCGGGGTAGCTTTTATCCGTTAAGCCCCGCCCCTCCCATAAAGAGACGGGGGATCACTAAGACCTGCTTTCGCACCTCAGTGAAACACGAAGGATTCACTGCCCTGTACCGTTAGATACAGGGGCTCGACCCGTCGGTCTCGCAGTCAAGCCGGCTTAATGCCTTTACACTTAACGCACGGTGTCCATCCGTGCTAAGCCGACCTTTGTGCCCCTGCGTTACTCTTTGGCAGGGTACCGCCCCAGTAAAACTGCCTACCTGGCACTTTTCCCTAATCCGTCTCCAGGATTATCAGGTAAGGCTTGCCACGTCTCAAAGGGAGGTGTTTCACTTTCGCTCGAGCAAAGCTCGAGACTCACAAATCCTAAACTCTAAATCCTAAACAATTTCAAATTCTCAAAATCCAAATTCTTGAATTAGTTGCTGGTGGTTAGAAATTCTAGATTCTAGATTCTAATCCCCAGTCCCTAAATTTGTTTTTAACTTCAAACTTTTAATTTGTTTGGAATTTGTTTAGAAATTAGAAATTTGGACTTGCGAGCCTTGCGCTTCGCACGAGCTCCCTCCTACTCTAAACAATTGAAACGGGTAAAACCAATGCCAAGCTGCAGTAAAGCTCCACGGGGTCTTTTTGTCCTGGTGGAAGTAGGCCGCGTCTTCACAGCCACCGCAATTTCGCCGAGTAGAGGCTCGAGACAGTTGCTAACTCGTGACGCCTTTCGTGCGGGTCGGAACTTACCCGACAAGGAACTTCGCTACCGTAGAACAGTTATAGTTACTGCTGCCGTTTACCGGAGCTTAAGTTCGCAGCCCAAACTTGCGCTTGGACCGCTCCCCTTAACTTACCGGCACTGGGCAGGCGTCAGCCCGTATACCTCAGGTTTCCCTTTTGCACGGACCTGTGTTTTTGATAAACAGTCGGTTAGCAATCTTTCGCTGCGGTCGCCTTACGGCGACAGGACATCTCGCAAACTTACGTCCAGCTAATTTGCCGAGTTCCTTGAGCCTCTTTCTCTCGCTCGCCTTAGGATTCTCTCCCAGCCCACCTGTGTCGGTTTGCGGTACGGCTTACCTTGAATCTCGCTGCGAGCCTTTTCTTGCAAGCTGAATAGCGCAGAATCCCCCGAGGTTTCCCACGGAGTCTGCATCACTGCTTGATTAATCGTTTCAGCGGATTTTCCAACTGCCACTATCTCGCAGCTTGCACTCTCATTCACAAGAAAGCTCTGACTATCCAGCTTGGTCAGCCCCCAGCTATCCTTAACGCAAAGATAAGGATTTGGCGATTCAAGACAAGTACTGGAATCTTAAACAGTTATCCATCGGCTACGCCATTACGGCCTCACCTTAGGTGCCGACTAACCCGTCGTGGACGAACCTTGCGACGGAAACCTTGGGCTTTCGGCGTCCCAGATTCTCACTGGGATAGTACGCTACTCATGCCGGCATTCTCACTTCCAAACGCTCCACCCCGCCTTACGACGTAAGCTTCACAGCATTTGGAACGCTCCCCTACCCCCTCGCTCGCAGAGCGAGAAATTCCAAATCCTAAATTCCAAATTCTAAACAAATTCAAAATACAAAATTCTAAATTCTTGATATTTGCTGTTTAGGAATTAGAAATTCCTCGTTCTACGAACGAGGGCTCTGGCTTCGGCACGCAGCTTAATCCTCGGTACATCTTCGGCGCTTGCTTCCATCGACCAGTGAGCTGTTACGCTTTCTTTAAAGGATGGCTGCTTCTAAGCCAACCTCCTGGCTGTCTATGGACGCAAACTACCTTTCAAACTTAGCTGCCATGAACCAGCGCAAAGCGCTAGTTCATGGTCGTGATTTTTAATTCACGACGATTTAGAGGCCTTAGCCGAGAGTCTGGGTTGTTTCCCTCTCGCCTCATCAGCTTAGCCCGATGAGGCTGTCTACCCCGTTTTCCTTTATGTGTATTCGGAGTTTGAATGAGTCACCTCCCTTGCGGTTGATGACCCATTCAGTGCTCTACCCCACATAAAGTAAAGCCGAGGCACGGTCCCTATAGACCTTTCGGGGAGAACCAGCTATCTCCAGGTTCGGTTGGTATTTTGCCGCTATCCACAGGTCATCCCATCTCATTGCAACGAGAACGGGTTCGGGCCTCCCCCTGCCTTTCGGCAGGGTTCACCCTGCCCATGGATAGATCACCTGGTTTCGGGTCTGCCGCTTGGTACTAACGCGCTATTCGCACTCGGTTTCCCTACGCCTTAACATCCCTTTACGGACTTAAGCTTGCACCAAACGGCAACTCGCCGGCTCATTCTTCAATAGGCACGAGATCACCCGCCCTCTGGGCGAGCAAATCCTAAAATCAAAAATCTAAATCCTAAACAATTTCA
>CAYSEQ010000012.1:0-31209 GCA_964430475.1 uncultured Gammaproteobacteria bacterium | reverse complement strand
AGCTTTCCGAACTCCACCGCATGTTTTCTTTTTTCCCCATAATAAAGCCTATTAAATACGATGACGCCCCCACTTGCAAGTATGTTCCTTGTAAAGTGTATATAGTTTTCTGACTCGAACTTCTTTGGAAATTCATCACCAATATATAAGTCAACAAGAACAAGGTTATATTTGGTATTTGGAACTAGGTTCTTAAACTTTTCAACAAAGTCGAATGCGTCCCCGATTACCACATCTACATCATATTTATCTAAATTTAAGTATTTTTTCCCCAACTCAACCATTATCGGGTCCAAATCAATGCCGGTAATTTCAACTTTTTCTCCCCAATATCTTCTTACTAGTTTTGCTGTACTTCCACCGGCAAGTCCTAGAATAAGAGCCCTGTCTATGTTTGCTAGCTTTTTGTGCACTTTTCTTAAAGTTGTATTCCAAACATCGTAAACAACTCCTCCCGACTGAGTCAATCCGCCCACCTTTATATAAGTTCCAAAAGCCAAGCTTTTAATTACCTGAATTTTTCCATTGATTGGGGATTCTACTTCTTCCAAAATCTTTGTTCCGCTCAGAAAATCAGCTAATTTTCCCATTATACCCACCTCGTGAAACCTAAAATTTAATTTTAGCCAGCGTCATTTTTTAAATACGCTTGAGCTTGAAGATTAAACAATTTGGCATATTTACCGCCCAAATTCATCAACTCCCGATGAGTTCCTTGTTCTATGATTCTTCCGCCATCAAGCACTAAAATTCTGCTAGCAATCTTAACTGTAGAGAATCTTTGAGTGATAAAAATTAAGATCTTGTCAATTGCAATCTTTGATAATTCTTCAAATATTTCCTCCTCTGCCTCGGGATCTACATTGCTTGTCGGCTCATCGAGGACCAAAATGTCAGCGTCTTTCCTAAAAAGCATACGAGCAATGCCAAATCTTTGCCACTGACCAATTGAGGGTTTAACTCCTTTTTCAAATTCTGGAGCAATTGGATTATCATAACCAAGAGGCAAAGACTCAATGAAACTATCTATACCCGCCTTTCTAGCAGCATCTTTAATCGCTTCAAAATCACTCATCCTTTTAACATCTCCAAAACCAATAGCCTCACGGGCTGAAAAAGGATAAAGCTCAAAATCTTGAAAGAGAATAGCCATTCTTCGCCACAAAGAAAACGCATCGATACTAGTTATACTTTTGCCATTCATCAAGATATCACCTTTTTGTGGTAAATAAAATCCTCCCAAAAGCTTAATCAAAGTTGATTTTCCTGCTCCATTCCGACCAACAATAGCAATTTTTTCACCTCTTTTAATCTTAAGATCAACTCCTCTTATTACCCAATTAAGTCCCGACCGATACTTAAACCAGACATTTTTAAATTCAATACTCTCAATTTTTCTATCAATACTAACCTTCTTTTCATTGGATTCTTCAAGATCAGGCTTTAAGTTTAAAAACCAAACCAAATCCACCATATAAATATAGTTTTCATAAATCTCAAGAAAGGAAGAGGCAAGACCTGTAAAATTTTGAGAAACACTGGAAAGAGCTCTTAAAAACATCTGAAATGAACCGATGGTAATTTTTCCTAAGATAACCAAATATGTCATCCACAAAGTCACCAAAAAATTGAAAATAGAAGCTGGGAGAAAACTAAAAAGCCTTGATTTTTGGCTTTGTCTTTCAAGCGTGACTCTTTCCTTAAATTCCTGATCTATTAACTTCTCAAGTTTTGAAGATAAATATTCAGAAAGATTAAGAATCTTCACTTCCATAAAATTTCTGTTTTGAATTAAATAGTATCTAAGCCAGCCCCAAATTCTATACAAAGGTGAAAGCTTTGTGTTCAATTCATACTCCTTTTTAATAAATCTTTTGTTCACCAATATCGTCGGAAGAGAAAACAAGATCAGCCCCAAAACAACATAAGGACTCAAAAGCAAAAGCAAACCAGCCGAAGAAACCAAACCTAAAACATAATTTGGGATATCTGATATAGGCATCATTAATCCCCAAACTCTTCTTTCCGATTCTCTCTCTATCTTATTAAACCTGTCGCGAAAATCAGGATCCTCAATAACTTTCAATGGAAGGGAGGTAATCTTTTTACCGATCAAGACATCGAGATAATCCGTAACTTTCCTTGAAAGCATAAAGCGCAAATAACCCAAAAAAGAACTCGAAACATTTCTAAATAAATCCACTAAAAATCTCAAAAAAAGAAGGACAATAAATACCTTCATCAACCTTACTAAATTTGGGTTGTTAAAAGAGGAAACCAAATTATCAATCAAAAGCTTATCTATATAAAAAGAAGGAAGAGTAGTCAAACCCCAAACTGAATTTAGCAAAAGAACTAGTATCAAAAGTCTCGGATCAATCTTGTAAGAAAGCTTCAAGGCTTCCTTGAAGGTAAAGAAAATCTGATTAAATCTGTCAAAGGAGACTTTTGGTGGTCGAACAACATTTTTAATCTTCACTTTCATAAAAATAATTCTAACATTAAGGGTAAGAAATTTCCCAGAACAACTGTGGAGCGCGTTTAACCTTAATCGCACAAAATTTGTTATATAATTGGCTAATGAACACCCCCTTACCAGAAGCCATAAGACCCAAAAATCTCAAAGAATTCGTTGGGCAGAAACACTTGATAGGCAAAAATGGAATTATTAAGACTCTCCTTGCGAATGCAAGGCGGACCAACTTTTTCCCCTCACTTATCCTCTGGGGTCCGCCAGGATCAGGCAAAACTACTCTTGCAAGAATAACTGCAAACGAATTAAAAAGAGATTATAACGAGTTTACCGCGGTTTCCTCTTCAATCAAAGAAATTGAAAAGATAATGAAAAGAGGTGGGCTTTTCCCTCCAATCGTAGTTATTGATGAAATCCACAGATTCAACAAAGCCCAACAGGCAAAACTTTTACCCTTTGTTGAAAGAGGAGATATCACCTTAATTGGAGCAACAACCGAAAACCCATCCTTTGAGGTTATCGCACCACTTCTTTCGCGAACACGCGTGCTTATTTTAAACCAACTCTCAGAAAAGGAACTTGAGAAAATTCTTGAGAGAGGGATAAGACAGCTAAAAGTTAGATTAGAGAAAAAGGCTAAAGACTTTTTAATTGAATCCTCAAACGGGGATGCAAGAGTTCTTCTTAATGTCTTGGAAATTGCTGCAAATTTAGCTAGTAAAACTTCAGCTTCAAAAATGAGAGGCCAAGCTAAAAAAGGAAAAAGTGGAGAAATTCAGCTGTCAATTAGTGACATTGAGACTGCACTCCAAAGAAGGCAGTACACTTTCGATAAAAAAGGCGAGGATTATTACAATTTAATCTCCGCCTATATCAAATCTCTAAGAGCATCAAACACTGATGCTGCTCTTTATTACCTTGCTAGGATGATTGAGGCAGGACAGGATCCCTTATATATTGCCCGAAGAATGGTTATTTTTGCTTCAGAAGACATCGGTATGGCTCAACCAACAGCATTGGTCGTTGCAAACGAAGTATTTAGAGCTTGTGAGACTATTGGATATCCGGAATGCGCCATTAATCTTGCCCACGGAACAGTTTATCTTGCACAGGCTAAAAAGGATAGAGGCGCCTACGAGGCATATACCCGCGCCCTTGAAGATGTCAGACTCTTTGGAAACCTTCCAGTACCCTTAAAGATCCGAAATCCTGTGACTAAATTGATGAAAGAAATAGGTTATGGAAAAGGTTATGAAAAGTACACCAAAGAGAGTCTACTTCCGGAAAAATTAAAGGGTAGGAAATATTACTTTCCTAAATAGAACTACCTTACCGCGTCATTAAAAGGAAATTTTCTCATAGAACTAAAATCCAGAAATCGACCTCAACACAAATAAAATTAGACTAGATTTGATAACTCCTATTTGATAGTATCCGAATTATGAGAAGTGTTGTGATTTGTGGAAGCAGAAGGTTTAAATCTGAGATAATAAAATTTGAAGCTGAACTGACCAAAGCAGGAGTAGTCGTATATTCACCTTACCTTCACGAAGGTCAAAATGAATGGAACAAATTGCCTCTTCAGTACAAGAAGTTCACTGCATTGGGGCTAACACACGATCATTTTTACAAGATAAAGATGGCTGATGTGGTATTTGTCTACAATAAAAATGGATACTCGGGAGTAAGTACAACACTAGAAATCGGTGCAGCAGTTGCTTTTGGAAAACCAATCTATGCCCTATCGGATAAAGACGAGGAGCTTTGTAGGCTAGTTTTATTCAGAGGTTTTGCAAAAACACCTAAACAACTAATAAAATTTCTTAAATAAAGATGATTATAACAATCTGTGGCTCGCTTAAATTTTACGACGAAATGCTTAAAGCCCGAAAGGAGCTTGAAAAGCGAGGTCATAAAGTATTAATGCCTACTAAAACTCAGGGTGTTGATTACTGGGAAGAAGATAACACCAAAAGAGTCGAGGCTAAAAAGAAATTGGAACTTATTCGCGTACACATAGATAAAATTGAGAAATCGGATGCAATTCTCGTCTTAAATATCAAAAAGCACGATGTTGAAAATTATATTGGAGCAAACACTTTTCTTGAAATGGGCTTTGCCTACTACCGAAAAAAGAAAATCTTTACCCTCAATCCGCTTCCGAACCAGCCATACATTATTGATGAACTTTTGACTTTTGATCCAATTGTCATCAACGGAGATTTCGACAAGATAAAGTGAGTACAACAAAAAATCAGGGACATAAGATAAAGCCATGCGACCATAAAAGTGTAGGTATGATTATAAGGAGAAACGATAAAATTCTCCTTATTGAGCGTAGAAAACCTCCTTTTGGATTTGCACCCCCTGCTGGTCATATCGACGATAAGGGTTCGTTTGAAAATGCGGCTAAAGAAGAAGTCAAGGAAGAAGTTGGATTATCCGCAACAAAGCTAAAACTTCTCGCAGAGGGAAAAAAGAATAACCCTTGTAGGCGGGAAGGTGGCTCTTGGCATTTCTGGAAAATATACCAGGTAGATACCGAAGGGGACGTAAAACCCAGTAGAGATGAGACAAAACAAGCAGGATGGTTTACGCTCGATCAAATAAAATCGCTTGCCCAAAGAACCGAACGCTATTTAGCAAGGGAAATACCCGAAGAAAAATGGCAGGTCTCCCCAGGCATTGAACCTGTATGGCTTGGGTGGTTCAAAGAATTAGGGATAATAACTAACTAATACAAAAGTACCAACACCGAGTTTGTTAAGACATTAATAAATAAAAATACTACCAACCTTAATACTTACTACTAACTACTATCTTTTCCTTTCCCATCCACTTTCTCAAAACTTCAGGTATAACTACAGATCCATCTTCCTCCTGATAGTTTTCCAAAATCGCAATTATTGTTCTTGATGTGGCAATTGCGGTTCCGTTAAGCATATGGGCATACTCTATTTTTCCGTTTCTTCGCCTTAACCTTACATTTAAATTCCGAGCTTGATAATCAGTGCAATTGGAAGTGGATGTCACCTCTCCGTATTCATTCCTTGAGGGCATCCAAACTTCGACATCAAACTTCCGTGCTGCCATTCCGCCCAAATCTCCTGTACACATCTCGATAACTCGGTAGGGGAGTCCTAACTCCTGATAGATTCTTTCTTCCAGTGAAAGAATAAGATGGTGCATTGCTTCAGATTCTTCAGGCTTGCAATAAATAAACATCTCCGCTTTAGTAAATTGATGCACCCGATACAAACCTTTGGAGTACTTACCATAAGCTCCAGCTTCTCTTCTAAAACAGTGCGAATATCCAATATATTTAATAGGCAAACGATCTTCAGGGATCACCTCATCTGCGTGTTTTCCTGCTAAAGTAACCTCGGCGGTGGCAATAAGTCCCAAATCTTCGCCACTAATCAAATAAGTCTGTGCTTCCTTTCCTTTAGGCATATAACCAGTACCCAAGTAGTAACGACTTTTGGCTAAATCTGGAGTAATTACTGGCACAAAACCTTCGCTTTCCAGAAGCTCCATCGCGTATCTTACCAATGCCAGTTCCAGTAAAGCTCCATCCCTATAAAGAAAGTAGAATTGCGATCCGGCTACTTTTGCACCTGTCTCAAAATCCAGTATCCCAAGAATCTTCCCCAATTCCAGATGGTCTTTAGGTTCAAAATCAAATTTTCTGGGTTCTCCCCATTTTCTAAGCTCTACATTTTCTTTATCATTTTTCCCTTTGGGAACGCTAGGTATAGGAAGATTTGGAATCTGAGTAAAAACTTCCAAAAATTCTTGATAGCTTTTCTCAAGCTCGGGTTCTAACTTCTGAAGCTCTTCTTTAACCCTTTTCCCTTCTTCTATCTTTTTCTCTTTAGCAAATTTATTTCTATCTGCCCTCAGTCTTTCAACTCTAACCAAAATATCCCTATATTTTTTATCAAGCTCAAGAGCTTTATCAACCAAAGAAACATCAAATTGCTTATCCGCTACCCCTTTCTTAACTCTTTCTGGATCTGTCCTTAATAGCTCTATATCTATCATACTTTATGATACGGCTACCACTAAAAGTTTATCACAAAGCCCCTGCCAACCTCTAACTATCAATACATCGATGTATTAGTAGCTAAAGGGCGTGTACACGAATATCATTTCTCAAACTCTCAAGGTGCGCCACCTCATTTAATTTCAGGACACGAAACATATTTTTATTAGCTTGCTTTTTGACTTCGAAAAAATTTAAAGATGCTGTTTCTAAAGGAATTTCCCACATTTTGTCAATGTCTGTATTTTTAATTAAAGAAATCATAACCCTTATGATATTGTCGTGCGTAACAACGAGAGTGTTTCTCTCGAAATTGGTATTTTCTAAGAAACCCAATGTCCTTTGAATGGTATCTTCAAAAGCCTCTCCCTGCGGGAAGATAGTTTGCGAAGACTTTTCTTGCCATAATCTGTAAATATCTGGAAAATTTTTTCTTACCCAGTCTTTGTGCTTACCTTCCCAAACTCTATGATTTGTTTCTATAATCTTATTACTCAACTCAATCCTGCAACCTAATTCTTCACCAATAATCTGGGCAGTCTGAAGGGTTCTTTTTAGCGGACTCGTAATAATCCTTGCAATACCGAAATCCTTAAGCGCATTAGACAAAGCTTCAGCTTGCTTTTTTCCAAGCTCTGATAAATCCGTATCAAAAGACTGACCTTGGTAAATACCTTGGGTATTGGCAATACTTTCCGCGTGCCGAATAATAATAACCTTCGTAGTCTGAATATCAACCGCCTTTCCTTTATCCAGCAAACTTATCAAGTCTTTCTTCATAAAAAATACCTCCTTTCAAACTCTGGGTGACTTGCGCCCAAGTTTTACTTGGAGGTGCCAGCGCAAAAAGTACTTAATTTATAAAGCTATTACGGGCTTACCCGGCTTTTCTTAATCAGATATCTTAAGTGAAAAGACACCTGTTTTCGAAAGCAGCTAAGGTAGTGGAAATCTACCCTCAACGCTTTTAAAAAATTTTTAACTATCAGATATTCTATTTTATATGCGAAGAGGTGTCAATCCACTTTTAATTGCCATGTATCTATTAAATTACCTTAAAAAAGTTAACTCTCCCAAAATTTCTCCCAATTTTAAGTAAAAATTTAAAACTTAAACATCTCATATAATCTTGAAATTAAAGATTATATCCGAGTAAAACCCTAGTCCAAGAGATAACTTTCAAAATCAAAGATTTCAAACATTATCTTTTTCATTACCTGGGCCTAAAAGAGTATTCAACTCACCAAGCAGCTTCCTTCTTTCACCGATAGCTTGGCTTTTCAATCTTTCTAATGCTTCTGTATTTTCAAGAGGTCCCTCTTGCTGTCCAAAACCCCTCAAAGGCTTAAAACCTTTTGAAATTTCTTCCAAAGAATCAATTCTCCTATTCAAACACGCAATTTTTAATAATAAAAGATTTTCAGGAGTTAGTCTGGAAAGTATGGGAAATTTATCCGGATCTAAGTCCTCATAGAATCCGTTTGCCATGACAAATTGCAACGCATTACTTTCTTCCGAAGATATCAAAAGGTAAGGCATGGCGCTAAGTTTTCTAGGCTCTTGTGGGTTTTGGAGTCCTAGGTCTTCTTTTGATAAACCCTCCGCAATTGTCCTTGCTTCCTCTCCAATCCAAGAAAGAATTGAGGCTAAATTATTCTTAACTGCAGGAAAATCTCCTCCTAGATTTTTGGACAAGATCGTATAGCCTACTTAAAGCTAAGAGTTGAAAGCTGGCAGATAATTCGGGAGCATTCTTAAAAATTTCCGGGAAATTTCCTGGTGTAATAAGCTGGTAGGCTCCATTTTCTGCAAGTGTTCGGATTTGATTGACAGATTCAGCAAAAGCTTGTGGGTTATCTACTTTCTGTTCTGGGTATTTTTCAGATTCATTTTCTTTCATACATTTACTACTATCACATTCAAATCATCAAAAACATCCTATCTCAAAGGCCGAGTTCTTCATGAATTGCTTGCATTGCTTTCAAGGCAATCTCAACAAACTCTCTAAGCGGAATGCCAAGGCGAGTCTCGCATTCCTCAATCTGTTTTCTATTTACCCCTGCCGCAAAGCTTGGGGAATTCCATTTCTTCATAATAGAATCAACTGTCACAGATGCCAATTTTTTGTCAGGTTTGACAAGCGCTACGGCAACAATTAAGCCAGTCAATTCGTCGCAGCAGTACAAAGCCCATTGCATTTTTGTCTTTGGTTGAGGTGCGCCATCTACATATCCCCAGGCATGAGCTGCAACTGCATCGTAAATATCACTTTCGGCATCTGCCTTTTTTAGCCATTCAAGGACATATTTAGTATGGTTTTTCTTAGGTTCTTTATCTTTGGTAAGTTCGTAATCCGCATCGTGAAGAAGCCCAGCTATCGCCCATTTTTCTTCTTCTTTTAGTGTGTGATTCTGATCTTCAAGACGGCGATATAAAGCCCTCATTACAGCTTCAACTGCATAACAATGCCTCCTCAAGTTCACATTCTGTATATTATCGTGCAAAAGTTTTAATACTTGTTCTCTGGTCATATCTTTTTTCTCATCCTCATTAGTTGCTCAAAAAGCCTTCTTGATTCTTTCAACTTTAGTCCCTTCTGAACATAGGACCAGAATTCTTCTAAGTTTTTATTGCCCTGATCCCTTTCATACTCGTAAGCCTGTAATGCCATCTCAAGTAGGTCTGCGTCTCTAACTAGCTTTGCCTCTTTTGATTGCCTTGCGTTAGCTTCTTCCCAAATCTGAATCCATTTCTCTCCATTTGCGTACTCTTTAAACATCTTCTTAATAGCTTTTAACTCTAATTCTTGTTTCCTTTCAGGTGAGACTTTATCGTGGGGAGTGATATCCCCAACAAGAGCTTCTGCCAAGTCATGAAATATAGCCATTCTAACCGCCTTATCTTTGTCGATGCATTTAATCTCCTCGGCAAAAAGAAGAGTAAATAAAACCGTTCTGAATATATGGTCTCCAACATGCTCGGGATCACGAACTTTTTTTAATACCCATCCAGTTCTAGGAATCTTTTTTAAATTACCAACTGTTTTTAAAATTTCAATTAAATCCATATTTATCTTTCAAACTCAGAGCTTGCTGTAAAATTCCTAGTAAGTATAACAACAATGAGCGGTATCTGATTCCTTTCTTTCCCACAGCCTCCCTAAATATTTACAAATACGACGGTTGTTTACTGACAACTTTTGAAGAATTATCAGGCTAAAAATCCTGAAAATTATTACAAATAGTAACACTAAGATTAAAACAAATGGCTCATTAAATCCTTTACTCTGTTCTTTTTGTTTCAGCATTTCTAGCTCTTAAAGTTGGGAAAAGAATTACATCCTTCAATGAGTGCTGGTTGGTTAAAATTGCCGTAAATCTATCAATACCCAGACCCCAGCCCGCAGTCGGAGGCATTCCATATTCCAAAGCTTCAATATAATCTTTATCAATCACCTGATATTCTTTTACACCTCTTTTCGCCCTTTTCATCTCCTCTTCCCACCTTAACTTTTGATCCTGCGGATCATTTAATTCTGAATAGGCGTTTATTAGTTCAGCTCCGGCAACAACCAACTGAAAGCTTTCAACTTTGGAAGGATCGCTATCTTTTCTTTTGGCCAAAGGCCGCATCTGGTAGGGATGGTCGATTAAAAAGGTGGGGTTAACCAATTTATCTCTTATTACCTGTTTGTAAACTTGATCAAGTACTGAAGGAATATCATTCTCTTCCGAAAGGTCTATATCTCCTATTTGTCTTTTCACCTCATCTTTGAAGTTTTCGAGATTATCGATTTCATCGATGTTTATTCCAACATATTTTTCAAATGCTTCTTTATAGGTCAAGCGGTTCCAAGGAGGTGCAAAATCTACCTCAAATTCGCCATATTTTAGCATTAAGTCTCCATTCACTTCCTTTACTATGTTGGAAAGCATCTCCTCTGTAAACTCCATCAAATCGTTGTAATCAGCATATGCCCAATAAAACTCAAGCATGGTGAATTCGGGATTATGCCAGCGGTCAATTCCCTCGTTCCTAAAATCCGTACCAATTTCATAAACTTTGTCAAAACCAGCGACAATAAGCCTTTTTAGATAAAGCTCATCAGATATCCTTAAATAAAGATCTATATCAAGAGCATTGTGATGGGTTATAAAGGGTTTTGCAGTAGCACCGCCATAAAGGGGCTGGAGCGAAGGAGTCTTGACCTCCAAAAATCCGTTATTATCCAAAAAGCTTCGTAAAAGTTTAATTATCTGGGCTTTCTTTTCAAATACTTTTTTTACATCCTCATTCAATAAGATATCAAGATATCTTTTCCTATATCTTTCTTCAATATCTTTTAGCCCATACCACTTTGACGGAATAGGTCTTAGGGATTTAGAAAGAATCTGAAAATCATAAACATCTAAACTTATCTCACCAGCCTGAGTTTTTGTTACTTTTCCCTGCGCATACAAAAAATCACCAGTATCGAGGTACTTTACTAAACTATAATTTTCTCCTAAATTATTTTTCTGGAACCAAAGCTGAATTTTACCGCTTGAGTCCTTAAGGTCAATAAAACAGGTGGAACCATGCATTCTTATTGCCCAAATTCTGCCTGAAACTTTTTTGTCCAAACCTTCCTGGTTGACAACTTCAGCTATGGGTTCAGACTGTCCTTTTGGTTTAGAAGGATAAGGGTTAATACCAATATTCCGCAATTTTTCGACCTTCCCCTTCCTTATGTTAATTATCTCTTTCAGTCTTTTTTCAGCCATCAATTAATTTTAGTATAACTCAAAGGGAAATCTACAAAAGGGTTAGTCAATTGAAAGTATCTCGTAGACTACCTTCCCCGCAGGCGCATCAACCTCTACTTTATCACCAACCCGTTTTCCAAGAAGTGCTTGACCCAAAGGAGATGTAAACGAAATCTTTTTGTTTAAGGGATCCGCTTCCCACTCACCAACAATATGATAAATATGCGTCTGACTATTTGTCTTAAGCGTAACCTTCATTCCCAAGCCCACCTCATTTCCCTTCTTCCTTTTTTCCACTACCTCAGCGTTTTTAATAGCTTCCTCAAGCTCCTCAATTCTTCTGTCTAGAAACTCCAACTCATCTCTTGCTGATGCATAGTCGCTATTTTCAGTTAAATCTCCTTGAACTCTTGCATTAGAAAGTCTCTCGACTAGTTTAGGCCTTTTAACATTGACCAGCTCGTCGAGTTCTCTTTTTAACTTTTCTAATCCCTCTGGGGTTATCTGTACAAGTTTGTCATTATTAATATCCATCATTAAAAAGTTTTTAGAATAAAATACCCCCTTTTTGCCTAAATCTGGGGGTATTTTATTTGGCTTAAAAACGATATCACCCCCACTTCACCCCTAAGTCTTTTTAATCAATAATAAACTTAAGGGTAAGAGTGTGGAGGTTAGACTCTAACATAAGTTAATTCCGAAATTCTAGTTGGTTGACGAATATTCGTCAAGTTAGTGTGACGCTACTGGGATTCGAACCCAGGTTTGTAGGATGAGAACCTACTGTCCTAGTCCACTAGACGATAGCGCCCTAAAAGATCTAACAAATTATACCAGAAGAAAGAGGACACTTAAATGTTCGTTTAAAAACGCTTAACTTGCAAGAAGGCTTGGTCTTAAAGAGAAACGCTTAATCTTGTGACTTTCACCGATAATGGGCCATTTTTTAAGTGCAACCTTAAGCACTTCTTCTAACCTTGTGACAAATACAAACTTTATTTCTTTCTGAACATTTTGAGGAATATCCTCTAAATCCTTCTTGTTGTCTTTAGGAAGGATTATTGTCTTTAAGCCTGCACGATGTCCAGCAATTACCTTTTCTTTAACTCCGCCTATCTCCAAAACTCTTCCTCTTAGGGTAATTTCTCCAGTCATCCCCACATTCCTTCTTGCGGGTATACCTGTAAGAGCAGAGACAAGAGCAGTTGCCATAGCAATGCCAGCGGATGGTCCGTCTTTAGGAACAGCACCTTCGGGCACATGTATATGAACATCAACTTTACTGCCAAAATTTTCCTTCAACCCAAGCTCCATCCAATGTGCCTTTGCCCAACTAAAGGCTGCTTTAGCAGATTCTTTCATTACATCACCTAGCTGTCCAGTGAGGGTTAATTTCCCTTGTCCAGGCATCAAGGCAACCTCTATAAAAAGTATCTCCCCACCCGCGGGAGTAACTGCCAAGCCAGTAGCCATTCCTACTTCGTCTTTTTTCTCAGCTATCAAAGAAGAAAATTTCTGTGGCCCAAGGTACTTTCTTACATCGTTTACTTTTATTTCCCTCGGGTATTTCTTACCCTCTGCCACCAACCTTGCAACCTTCCTTAATATAGTTGCGAGATTCCTCTCAAGCTCTCTCACACCAGCCTCGCGGGTATAGCGGTTAATCACTTCATCCAAAGCTTTCCTGGTAATTACTATATTTTTCTTTTCAAGACCGTGCAATCTAAGCTGTTTAGGCCATAAGAAATTCTTGGCTATGTTATATTTTTCGTCTTGCGTATAACCCGGGAACCTTATAACTTCCATTCTATCCCTCAGGGCAGGTGGAATTTTTTCAAGGACATTTCCTGTACAGATAAACATAACTTGTGATAAATCAAACGGAACCTCAAGATAATGATCAGAAAACTCCTTATTTTGTTCAGGATCGAGAGCCTCCAAAAGTGCTGAAGATGGATCACCCCTAAAATCGATTCCAATCTTATCAATCTCATCTAGCATGAATACAGGGTTTCTTGTGCCTGCGTTTCTAATCCCTTGAATGATTCTACCAGGAAGAGCTCCAACATAAGTCCTTCTATGTCCGCGAATTTCAGCCTCATCCCTTATACCTCCCAAAGACACCCTAACAAATTTTCTACCCAAAGCTTTCGCAATTGATTTCCCTATTGAAGTTTTACCAACTCCCGGTGGACCTATAAAACATAATATTGTCGGCTGAGAATCAATTTCTTTTACCTCATCTTCCTCTTTCTTTGAGTTGATATTGATTTTCTTTTTTTTGCTAGATTCTTGAGATTGTTTTTTTATTTGCATAACTGCCAAATACTCTAGAATCCTTTCTTTTACTTTCTTTAATCCATAATGATCGTCTTCCAAAATTTTCGCTGCTTTTGAGATTGAAACATCATTAGGGGTCATCTTATTCCAAGGCATTTCAGTCAACCAATCAAGGTAATTTCTTATATATCCACCCTCGGGATTGTGGGGTGAAAGCTGTGACAGACGCTTAAGTTCTTTCTCGGCCTTTTCTCTCACATCCTTTGGCATTCCTGCTTCTTTAATCTTTTTTTTGTACTCATTAAGCTCCTCACTAGTTAGATCCCCCTCTTCAAACTCTCCCAGTTCTTCCTCAATTGTCCTCTTCTTTTCTCTAAGTACAGCTTTTTTCATCTGCTCCTCAAAACGTTTTTGGGTCTTTGCCGAAATAGTCCTTTCTAGTTCTAACACGTTCACCTCATGTGCTAGATATTCATACACTTTTTGAAGTTTTTCTTTAAGCTGGTCTATCTCTAAAATCTCTTGCTTTTTCTTCGTACTAACCTCAAGAAGTGAAGCAACTTGATCAGCCATCTCTTCGGGATCAATCTTATTTGAAACTAAACGCATTACTGCCATTATTTCAGCCTGTTTTCCTAAGTTTATAGCTTTTTTAAATAACTCGTATATTTGATTAGAGAGACTAACTTCAGCACTGAGGTCTTCTCTTTTTACCGGTATCTCCTCAACTTTTGCAACAAGATGAGGCTGGCGTTGGACTAGTTCTATAAGTCTAATCCTTTCTTGGCTGCGAGCTACCGCATGAATTTCTCCCTCGGTTGCCATCATTTGATTTATGACCGCTACAGTGCCCACTTTATAAAGATCCTCAATATCAGGATCTTGCGTCCGGGCGTTTTTTTGCGTAAAAATTCCAATTACCTTGTCTTTCTGAAAAGCTGAGTTTATTGCAGAAATGCTCTTAGGCCTTCCAAAAGAAAGTACTGCATCCGTATGGGGAAAGACCACCGAATTTCTAATCGCCACAATTGGGATTTCGCGATATACTTTTGTTACTTCTTCGCTCATAATTTAATTTTGATAATTAGCAGTCTACACCGTAAAGTGCTAAATGTCAAGCCCGAAGTTTTTTAATATGACCCAAACCCAATAATCTTCAAGTATACTCAAGATAGCCCTGCCAAACTAGATTTGCAGAGCTTAATCCTGTTCTTATCTTAATAGTTTTCTAAGATTGATTCTTCCTACAAAATAGGAAGTTAAAATTCCAATCCCAGCACCAACAGCTGCATCCCTAGCATAGTGCACATGACCTAAGACTCTGCCTACTGAAACCATAAATGCCAATAAAAGGAAAGTCAGACCAATTTTTTTGTCATGAAAAGCAACACTGGAAGCCATAGCAAAAGCCGAAGCCGCATGACCTGAGGGAAAAGTCGGATCCTGCGGCAAAGTAATAGTCATAGGAAAAATTCCTAAAACCTCAAAAGGTCTGGGAATCGGAAACAAACTTTTCACAAATTGTGTAATTACCCATGCAACGAAAGTTGAGATAAGGGCTTGAAATACTGCTTCCTTTTTAATTTTCTTATCAATAAGAGAGAGAAAGAGAAAAGTCGCAAACATAATCCATATCAAAAAACTTGCTAAAAAAGTAATTACCCAAGATGTCTGCCCTGACAAAACCGCTGGATTCATAATCTAAAGAAATAGAATAGCACAATTTAAGTTTTTAGGGTAATAAAAACACTTTAGAAAAAATCTTAATCAACAAAAATCTAGCTTCAGCAAAAGTCTTTTTCTTACTAATCGTGTATGATGATCCTTGTTCCTGGACTATCCTTCGACGCTCGAACTGCGGTTTTACCTTGTGGCAAAACAGGACTTGTCCAATAGAATAGTTTTTCAGCAACCGGTGTTGGCAAATTGACACAACCATGACTTCTGGGTCTACCGAAATCATTATGCCAATAAGTGCCATGAAGACCATACCCTTTCCATCCCGGTACTTTGTCGTTTTCAAAATACATCACGTATGGAACATTTGGTAAATAGTAATAATATTTACCCGTTCCGCCTTCCATCTTAGTTGATCTAAGCTTAATCCAAATCCTAAATTCTCCTTTTGGAGTTGGCCACCAAGGCAATCCTGTAGACACTGGTGTTTCCAAAAATAAATTATTTCCTTCCCAAGCGTAAAGTTTTTGCTCCGATAAGTCGACCTCAATATACCGCTCGTCTCCGGAAATTCCTAAAACTTTCTCATCTCTAACACTTTCTCCAAAGGCAATGTAAGGTACATTTATTTGTCTTCCCTCAAACCAAGCAATCGCATCGTTATAATCTGGCACCCCAGAAAGGTCTTTAGTATTGCAAGAAAGCTCTGAGAATTCTTTTTGATTGGTACTTAAACTTCTAATCTCTGATTCAAAAGATTTAAAAAAAAGAAAGAAAATTAAAAAGATAATAGTTGAACTTAAAAAAAATAAAAAAAATTGTTTTTTAGGCATCCTCATATGATTTAAAGATACAACTTTTACTTTTGTTTTTACAATAGACAAAAATTATACTTAAAGTAAATGGGCTTAAGGCATCCAACGACTAAAAGCTTTGGCTATGCTTTCGAGGGGGTAAAAACTGCATTTAAAAGAGAGCCTAATTTCCGGCTACATATAATAATCGCCCTAGCAGTTTTGACTTTGGGAATTCTACTTAGGCTAAGTCTCATAGAATGGCTTATACTTACCTATACCATCTTTTTTGTAATTGTATTGGAACTTTTAAACACAGCCATCGAGGCTTTGGTGAACTTGGTTAGCCCAAATATTCAACCCGAGGCTAAGGTGGCTAAGGATGTTTCAGCCGCCATGGTATTTGTGGCAGCAATCTTGGCAATAATTATTGGAATAATGCTCTTCGCACCCAAAATACTAACTTTCATTTTGAGAACTCCTAGATAAAAATAGCGATCAACCCTAAAAACAAGGTATAGAATGCAAAAATCCTGAATTTACTTTTTAGTAGAAAGCCAAGGGTTATCTTTATACTCAAAAACCCCATAATAAATGCAGTAATAAAACCGACTAAGTAAAATTTAAATTCGTTATTGAACTCAACTAGCAAAGTCTCACCATGTGCTAGAAACTCAAACGCGTTGGCGCCCAAAATAGCCGGTATTGATAGGATGAATGAAAAGTTCGCTATTTCTTTTTTGTTCATACCCAAAAAGGAACCCACAAATATAGTAGAGGCAGATCTTGAAATCGCAGGCAAAATGGCAAGTGCTTGACCAGCCCCTATAAAGAAAGCTTCCCTAAAACTAACATCTTTTCTTTGACCCTTATATTTATCCGTTAAATAGCAAAAAATTGAAGTGATTAGGAACTGTATCCCAAGAAAAACCCCTCCCAAAAGATAAGTTTTCTCCAAAAATTCGCGAAAGACAAAAGCAAATACTCCAGCAGGAATACTAGCTACAAGAATCATTAGAAGGTATTTGGAATTAAGTGTCAAAATTTTTCTAAAGAAATAGACTACTACCGCCAATAGTGTACCTAAGTGTAAAAACACATCAAAAAGTACACCAGGTTGCTGAAATCCAGGTATCAAGCGTTGGGCAATAACTAAATGACCAGAGGACGAAATTGGTAAATATTCTGTCAAACCTTGTAGACTTCCCAATAAAATTGCCCAAAAAATATTCATATTGTTGAATCCTTAAAGCCTGTCATCCTTCTTACTTACCACACAAAGGGTACTTTTCAGATCAAGACTATAAAGATTGGTTACCTGAACGTATATATTGTAATACTAAAAGAACTAATATGTTTATAAGACTTGGAATCAATAAAACTAAAAACATTTGTCTTAAAATTTGCTTTACAAGTTGCTTATTGATAAACTCCGATACTAAAACAAAAACTTCCACACCCAAGAGTTCTAAAATCAAAATAACAATAATGACAAATAAAAGAATAATCCATAAATCTTTTAAATCTTTTTTACTAACAAACATGCAGTTAGCTATTTCAAAAATAAGAATTGCCACTAAAATACTTTTCCACCAAACATTAATAATAAGTCTTGGCCAAAATACATAGAAAATTAAAAAAAGACTTAATATTCCAAAAACAAACGGGGCCAGACCAATTAAAGACCGCCTTAATGGACCAACCTTAGCGATCAAAGTACCACCTAAACAAATTTCTCCTTCATATTTGTTGTAGTTTGGAATTAACTTTAACTTATACACTGGTACTAGAAGCAACAAAGAGACTAAAAAATGAGAAACTTCATGTAAAAAGGTACCTGGTAGGAAAACGATGTCTAAAAACCATAAACGAAAAGATTCTTTTTTAGTAAGCAAAGACAATATCCCATAGATATTTTTAAAAACCATTCGGGAAAGAAAATAAAGAAGGCTAATCTCAAAAATTAAAATCAATAAATAAAACATTTTAGAAGCTCCCGGGTTAGTGTTTAAAAATTTGAGATCTTCAAAATCATTTAAAGTTTATGCTAAAGTGAATTAACCATGTATCTGCCCAAAAAAATAAAAACATTTTTCACTCCACCCCATATAATATACATCAGTGTAATCCTTACCCTTATAATCATACTCCTACTCACAAACTACTTCTCCAATCGCCAAACAGAAAAACTCCAAAACCAAATTTCTCTTCTTGAAGCTGAAAAAGGGCAGAATCAGTCCGAACTTGAAAGGGTGAGTAAGGAGTTGGAAAGTATCAAAAACGAAGACCAATTTAAAAGAAACAATGAGCTTCAAAATGAAATCCAAAATATCCAAGAAAGTTATAGCAAGACTGTCTCAGTCTACGAGGATCTTCTAAACCTAAAAACAAGAACCCAAAATACCAAAGAAATGGACAAACTCTTTGCTAAGGCTCTTTCGGAACTATCTAAAAGAAACTTCGAGGAGGCAAATAAAACCTTGGAAACATTGAATGCCAAGATTAAAGAGGAAGACAAAAAAATCTCAGAAAGCTTCACTATTCCACAAAACATCCCTCAAAATAACATTCCTCCAAATTCAGGCTATAGCAGGCAAAATGTAGAGGTCGCGGGCCTAGGTAATTATATGGTAAGTATTGTGGCAGCAGATTTGGGAAGTACTAAAGTAATTGTTGATACAGCATCAGACACAAATTGTTCAAACGATTGCCCTGTTCTTCCTCTGGCAACCTATGTATCAAGAAATGGGGCCTATGCAGGAATTAATGGAACTTATTTTTGCCCCGCAGAATATCCTACATGTTCCGGAAAAACGAATAGCTTTGATCTTCTAGTTATGAACTTTAAAAAGACATATTTCAATTCTGAAAACAATGTTTACAGTTCAAACCCAGCAGTCATTTTTGGTGAAAATTATATAAGATTTGTCACAGCAGTTTCTCAATGGGGACGGGATACGAGCCCAAACGGTGTATTGTCTAATTTTCCCTTACTAGTCTTTAACGGACAGCTAGTTTTTAGCGGAGATGATGACCCCAAAAAAGGGAGTAAAGGAGGAAGAAGTTTTGTTGCAAACAAAGGAAGCACAGTTTATATCGGTGTTGTGCATAATGCAACCGTTGCTGAATCTGCAAGAGTTCTCCAAACTATGGGTATGGAAAACGCACTAAATCTAGATGACGGCGGATCTACTGCTCTTTGGTTTGGCGGATATAAAGTTGGGCCAGGAAGAAATCTTCCTAATGCCATCCTTTTTGTTAAAAAGTAGAGTCTTTAGTGATATTAAAGTTTCTAATTCTCATTAAACTTAAAACCTTACTTTCTTTTTCCAAACAGCTCTAGAATAGCCTCGTAAGTGTCATAATTACTTCCCACTTTTGCTAAAGCAAATCTTCTTTCGTGTTCTCCTGTAATTCCGCTTAGTTTAGCTTCTATAGCTTTGCTTTGAAGTCTATTTACAAAATTGGTTTCTGCTCCGCCAAACATTCCTTGTTGTTTAATCCTTACAAAACCAAAAATTCTTGTTTTCGGAAGAAGCTTTTCAAAAGTATTTAATGCTTTCTCGTTGTCGTTTTCTTCATTTTCTCCATCTGAAAAGTGTATAACATAAATATTCCAATCTTCGGGGTTATATTCTTTATCTATAATTTTGTCAACCAAATTGTAAGCTGAAGAGATGTTCGTTCCTCCACCCTCTCTTAATAGGTAAAACTTTTTCTCATCAACCTCTTTAGCCTCAACCTCATGAACAATAAATCTTTTTTCAACCTTAGGGTAAGTGCTTTCAATTAGTCTTTCAGTCCAAAAAGCAGTTTGTCTGGCAAGTTTTTTGTAATAATCTGTCATTGAACCCGAAATGTCCATTACATAGAAAATAACCGCTCTTGCCTGAGGAGCCCTTTCAATCTCATAGGAGCGATACCTTGCATGAGGTTTTGAATGAGCAAGAACTGCCGCCTCTTGAGGATCCTGTGTCTCTTCTAAAGCTTCTTTAAAAGCCCGTTTAAAGTCAAATTTAGGAGACATCGCCACTTGAATACCTTCCACTTTTATTCTTTCTCCTTCAATGGTTCCTATCCCCCTTGGTAGAAGATTAGGAAGCTCTATTTGGTCTCTTAAAAACTTTACAAGTTCAGCAATTGAGACTTCCGCCTCAAGGGGATGTGTTCCTGGTAAGTTTCCTCCTGCTCCGCCTGGCTCATGATCGGGTTCTCCTACAAAAATAGGTTGTCCTTCTTCCCCTTCACCGCTACCTACTCCACCCATGTTTTCTCCATATTCAAAGTGGGGAATTTTAATTTGAGGAATTGAAATTCTTACGATGTCTTTCCCTTTTTTCCCAACCAACTCTGGGGTGTTGATATACTTTCCCAAATCCTTTCTTACTTGCCCTTCAACGATGTTTTTAAAACGGCTTCTATCACGCTCAATTCTTGATGGCAAAATTTCAACCGACTTTTATTAGTCTTGAGTATAATTCCTATAGGCTATAATGGTCAAGATTTATTAATAGATATAAAAATGTTTACAAATTCAATCTGTGGGGATTTTCTTCAATAATTTAACAATTTTAATGGAATTTATAGGTTATTACTTAGTCATAGATCAATACATTTAGTCCTTGCCTGTTATAATATTTTTATGCATCACGAGGTTTTTTTTGATTTAGAAACAAAAAAACTTTTTTCCGACATCGAAGGCGATGATCCGGCAAAATTGGGTGTCTCAATTGTCTCTCTTTATTCAAGAAAAGTGGATGAGCAAGCAAACGAAATAGAAGGATACTTAAAAAGTTTTTGGGAAGAAGAGTTTGACCAAATGTGGAGTATATTTCAAAGTGCGGATAGAGTCATAGGCTTTAACTCAATCGGTTTTGATGTCCCCGCACTCTCACCTTATGCCCCATTTCCTTTTAAAAAACTCCCGCATTTTGACATTATGTTGAAAATAAAGGAAGTAATCGGGAGGAGAATATCAATGGATGCGATAGCCAAAGAAACTCTTGACAGAGAAAAAAGAGAAACTGGATTGGAAGCTGTTTACCTCTGGCAAAGAAAAGATGCCAAAAGCCTTGAAAGATTAAAAAGGTATTGCGAAGATGATGTAATTATTACAAAAGAAATTTACGACTTTGCAATCAAAAACGGCTACATTTTATTCAAAGATAAGTGGAACAATTTGAGAAAAGTTTATGTAGATCTTTCATACCCCAAGCAAGACTCTACAAAACAAAGTAAACTCTTTTGACTCTCCTTTTTACAATTTTAAGCTTAAATATTAATCAACATTCCATCATGTCCTACTTCTATCTTCAAATTATATTCAATACCCATCTTTGTTAGCTTATCAGAAGCTACACAAGGATTTCTATAAAACCAACTACCAAAGTGGATTAAAAGAATTTCTTTAGTGAAGTTACGAAAAAAAGAAAGTAGATCTGGAATTCCGGCATGGCCAAAAATTTTTCCATCTTTTGATTTCCTGATCATTCCCCCTTTTCGTATAAAACTTGCTTCAGTAATCACTAAATCTAGATTCTTTAATAAATTAAAGTACTTCTTTCTTATAGAAACCATGTCGCCAGTATAAAAAATCTTTTTTATTCCATTGCTAACGATATATCCTTGAGATTTCACTCTAACGCTATGCAGGGTTGGAATTGGAATAATCCTATATTTATTAATCTTAAAAGCTTTTTTAAGAACCTTTATTTTAAAGTTCTTTTCGAGCTTTTCAGGTGCATAAATTGTCGCATCAATCTTTTCACCTTGCTTCTTTTGATTTAAAAAGAAAGCATGATCCGGGTGGATATGGGTTACAAAAATAAACGAGGGTTTGTATTTTAAAAATTCTTTTTCACCTATATCTAAAAGTAATTCATCGTCAATCAAAATACCCGAATGTTTACTGTATTTTGGTAAACTAGACTTGATTTCCCCTCTTGTTCCTAAAATCTTAATCTTCATTAAGCGCCTCCTTTCACCTAATCTATAACACTTTAATCTATAACACTTTCTGATTAGAACTTCCTAAAGGTATAATAAAGAAAATTGTATGACAGAAATACCGCATGTTTTAAATAGCATCACAAATCGTATAAAAGAAAGGGTCGAAAATATTATAAGCGTTGAGGTATCAAAAGAGGAATATTTTTCTAAACTAGACCAGACCGACAGAAAAAACATAGAATTAATTTGAATGACTTAAGTAGTAGTGAAGAAAATACCGGTGGACTTCTTGCAGCCATAGGAAGCTCCGTAAGAGAAAAAGAAGGGTGGAGAGATCTAGATCTAAGGATCTTTGCAAATAAAGGATCGTCAATAGACGAAATCATTAAAAAATTCAAAGAGGCAATAGAGAGACTAAAAGACAAGTTTGAAGTAAAGGAAGGAAAAGTTTCGACAGAAAAGCTTGACGAATTAAGAGATTGTCTTTACCTTATCCCAAGAGAAGGCGGAAAAATAATACATGTACTTCTTCCCGACCCAATGTTGGATGCACTTACGCAAGATGAACTTTTTACAATAAAATTACAAGAAGAAAATATTGTATCCTTGGTGAATTCTAACTTAGCTGGTAGAAATACAAACTAAAATTCTTTAAAAATGCCCCTTCATTATTTAGAGAAAACCAAAATTAACAATAAAATTCCCAAAGACGATGCTGAATCAGAATTTACCGAGGACAAATAAGACTATATTTTAAACTTCAATTCCAAAAAATTTCTGACCATCAGTCCGATCCCAAATGTGAGAAATGAGACACCCAAACTTATTAAAACCATTTCTAAAAATCTTTTTCTAAAATTAAGGTCTTTAGCGACTGAGAGATAAAAGGTGAAAAAGAATATCACAACTATTGCTAATCCCAAAGTCAAAGCCAAAGAAAAATAAACATTTTTGATTAGATAATACGGTGAAATAAGAACAAAAACGGTAATAAGATACATCACTCCAGTATAAATTGCAGCTTTAGTTGGACTTTTGTCATGCCCCTCAGCTTTGGTAGATAAATACTCTGAAGCACCCATAGAAAAAGAGGCTGCAACGCCTGTGATAAAACCTGCCACAGTAATCAGTTTTGCGTTCTGCAAAGCCAGAGTAAGCCCGGCTAATGCCCCTGTTAATTCCACCAACGCATCGTTAACTCCCAAAACCATAGAACCGGTGTACTTTAACTTCTCCTCATCCAAAAAACTCAAAATTTTTTCTTCATGTCTTTTTTCTTCATCAGCAATCTTTTTTGCTTCCAAAACATCCCCTGCCAAATCTTCGTAACGTAACTGCGCCATCTCCTCGCCTTTTTCCATCAATTTCAGCGCAAAAGTAAATCCTAGGAGTTTTGAGATAATTATGTAAAAAACAACCTTAAAATTGTTCGGCGAGACATCAACTTTAGTGTACTTTTTCCAAAAATCAAAATGCTTTTTCTCTTCATTAGCGATCTTAATTAATACTTTTCTATTCTTATAAGTAGTGGACTCGGCAAGTTTTGAGTAGACAAAATACTCTGTAATCTCATTTTCCTGAATCTTCAAGATCCGTCTCAAAATTTTTTCCCCAACCTTCTTTCTTTCCTTGTCTTTACTACCTTTCTCATAAATTTTCAATATTATAGCTTAATTTGTGATAAAATTATCTAAAGTCCATATTAAAATCCGTTAAAAAATTTAACAATAATCTAGTCTAGTATTTTAACCTTACCTAGTTTCAGGTTGATATTTTACGAAGCTTATTTAAGTAACAAGGATGCTAGAAGAAGAGAAAAGTACTTTAAAGACAGCTAAAGGTTAAAAGACATTGAGATTGATGATCAGAGACTTCCTGAATTGTATCATTGCCCGGTCGTCTAACGGTAGGACGCCACGCTCTGGACGTGGAAATCGGGGTTCGAATCCCTGCTGGGCAGCACTTCGACAAGTTCATTTAGTACTGAGATAGTTGAAGCCCAGAAGGGATAAGAAGTTTACGGTGAACTAAGTCGAACAGAATCCGCTCTAAGCAACAGTAGGATAGTTTTTGGAAAAATCTTTTACTTAGTTTGTGTTGTGGTTAAATTTAGGATTAGTAATTTATCTTTGATTCTTGAGGTAACGCTTGTTAGTATTCAAGAGGTAGAGTTTAATAATGACTAAAAAGAGTCTCAAGTTTGAAATTGTACCATCTGTTTCTTATTGGGCTAATTTTTTCTTTTTTGTATCTAATTTGTCAAACTGGCACTTTAGCTGTAGAAGTTCCTATAACGAATTTTGGTTGAGTAAAACTGGACCTCTTTCCAAAGATGAAGAGAAAGCTTTAAGACAAGCTAGACAATTGTTTAAAAAATTTGGTTTTGGCAAAAAGTATTGGGGGCTAATCTTCTTAAGGGAAGATGAAAGTCTTGTTTGGAAGAAGGCAAAAGATTTTTTTGGTCCAGAAATATCCAAATTTGAAAGAATAGCTGATATTTTTAAGCCTCGTTTTGAAAAAATTTGGCCCGAGGAAGAAAAACTTCTTAAATCTTGGCTTGAGAGGTTAAATGGCATTAAAGAAAAATTAGTTCCTGAAGGCTTAGTCAAAAATCTTGATATCCTGTTTGGAGATTTTTATAGAAAGAAGGGTGTTAGTTCTGTAAATGTAACACTTCTTATGAGCGCCGGAGAGCAAAAAGGAGGTGGTGGAAATTTAGGGCCTGGTGCTATAACTCTAGAGATTTCTAGAGTTCCTCTTAATGACTTGCGTCCAACGGTGCTTTTAATGTGGCATGAGATTGTTCACAGCGTGTGGCAAACTGGTAAATATCAGAGAATGCTTAAAAGATTTTCTGAGAGTTTGCCTGAAAAATATTTTCTTTCTAATTCAAGGAAAATCCCTTTAAGAGTTGTTGTAAATGAAGGGATTACTGAGTCTCTTTTCCCTCATGGCTATTTATCCGAAAAGCATTTTGGTTTTCCAGTCAAAGAGCATTTTGATAAGGAGCTTGGAAGAAGCAAAAAATTATCTGATAAAATGCGTTATTGGCGTAATTTATCTGCTTATATTTTATCGCCTCTGGTTAAAGAATATCTAGAGAAGAATAAATTAATTGATAAGTTGTTCTTAGAAAGAACATACTCTCTTTGGAAAAGTATTTAGGGTAATCTTTAGATATCTGGATGAAGGGAATTTTATTTTGTCTCGTGTTTTTAGGCTTGGAATATAAGCATAATCCTTTTGGGCTTGTGTAATATTCTAACATTGTCTACAATAGCCAGCACAAAAATTCCTAAAAAATCCTAAAAGCTTAAACCTAATCAATTCGGTTGAGATTGTAAACTCTACCATTTGATTTTAAATCCTGATTCACTTTCCTGATTTAGCCACCTTCTAATTTCAAGAATGACATATTCCATTTTGCTTACATTGTCATGATTTACAACTCCAGTTGTTATTAAATCAGGCAGTTTCTCAAGGGTGATATAACCACATGCGCCTATCGCCAATATGCGACTAATTGGAATTTCTCCAAATCCAAGGCCGGCTAGTTGCCCTAGGTGGTGCAAAACCGCGATATTTGACGCTAAGTAACGAGCTCTTCTTATTTCTTCTTGAGGGTTCTTTTCTACTTCTTCCTTGAATTTTTCCAATCTCTCTTTTAATTTTTTAGTAAGAATAGGGGTCACGTCTTTTATTGTTGGATTATATCCGCCCCTTGAATTTTCCACAAATATTCCCATAAGTTCTCCCAAGTCTTCAGATCCTAATTTGTTTGAACCCACTTTAAATCCTCCAACGCTGGCTTTTTCAAGTTGTGCTCTTTCTGCTTTTTGTTCGTAGTTTCTCCATATGTAGCGGTTGACTTGGGCGCGAATAACATGCATTATTTCATGAGCAAGCCCCCTTCTTGATCTTTCATCTGAGATATCTCTTCCTTCTTGATATCTGGGGGCAAAAATTTTTGAAATCATCTCAGGTCCTCCTTCCTCCCTGGGTAATAAGCCATGTGCAATGTTGTCAAAAGATTCATCTTGGCTGTAGTTTAATCTTTCTTCTTTAATTCTTAATCCAACCTGTGGATAGGCAGAATCCGGGAATCCTGCTTTTTCAAGCAAAGCAAATGCTACTCTCTGGATAATTTCGCCTCTTTTCTTTTCTCTCCATTCATAGCTTTCTTTAGTTTCTTCTTCTTCTTCTTTTGGCGCTTGAGTTGCCTCTTGGGTTTCTGTTTCTATTTTTGTTTCTGGGAATGATTTTAAAAAATTGGCTACTAGTTTTGCTTCTTCTTGGCTCCAAAAAAGTCCGATTTTTTCACCTCCATCTGCATCTTCACGATTTTTTTCACCTTGTACCAGATGTTCAGCTAGATAAATAAGCCAATTGTAATTTTCAGGGGAAATATCTATTTTCCCCGCAAGCCTTAGCCATTTTGATTGGATAACTTTTGTTTCCGGCTGGGGACTCTGAGGCTCCATCAGGAATAATTATACCTTATTTTCGAGATTTTTTTCTAAAAATGCTAATTTAGGAAATTTTCGTTAAGCTAAGATCGGGTTCAATCTGAGTCATTTAGTCAATATTATTTTGAGTAAGTCTAAACCTATTCAACCCGACGGGTTAAAATTATTAAAAAACAGGAGGTGTCAAGCTAATCCATATTCGGGGTGTACTGGAAGTGTACCATTTAATATAGTTCTTCTACAATTTTATAAATTTCGGAATTGTTGGGGTGTTTTTCTAATAAATCTTTAGGTATATTCTTTTGAATGATTTGCCTTCTTGCTTCGTTTTTAGTTACTTTCTTTGAATAAACAAGTTTAGAAAATTTTATAATTCCTTCCATAAGGGAATTTTTGACTAGTTGTTTTTCGTGCTGATACATATATTGACGCAAGAATAGCCCTAAGCTTTTAGTCTTTATTGGGTCGGGGAGTTTGGTTAGGTCGATAACAACAGAGTTTGTCTTCGGGATAGGAAAGAAATTCTCCTTATCGACTTCGAATAAGACTTTGGTTCTGAAAAAAGACCCGAAAACACCATTCTCTTCTATTTTTCTTAAAAATTTTTTAGGAATTAAAAGAATTACTTTGTCGTACTCCAAGAAAGTTAAGTTGTGCAAAAATGGTTCTAAAAAAGAATATGGAGGATTGGCAATTACTTTATTGAATTCTTTTTTCTTTTTAAATTTCCCGTCCAACTTTACATGATTCCAAGCATCTTCATATCAGACATCCACATTTTTGGGAAGTTTACTCAAAAACGGTTTAAACCTTTTGTCTATCTCAAAGGCAATTACCTTTTTTGCCCTTTTTGCGATTTCTCTTGTTAAATATCCGGTTCCAGCGCCCACCTCCAAAACAACATCCTTTTTCTCTAATTCAGCAGATTCAACAAGCTTTCTGATAATTTCTTCATCCGCCAAGAAAAACTGATCTTTCAAAGGATCTGGCTTAATTTTGTATTTTGATAATTCTTTCTGAATATCCATATTCGTATTATACTTATATCATAAAAATGTGGAGTAAATTTAAAAAACTTGGACTAAATCCTGATAATTCAATTATTATTGGCTCTGGCATTCTCCAAGCTTTAAATATCCGAAGAAGCAAGGACGTCGACGTAATAGTAAATTTAAAAACTTACGAGAATTTGAAAAATTCAGGTAAGTTTTCCAGCAAATATATCCTTGGACAAGAGGTATTAAAGGATGAACTTTTTGAAATCGGAACGGTCTGGAACGTATTGGGAAAGCCTTATAAATTCAATGACCTAGTCGAAAATTCTGTAGTTATAAACGGAGTTAGATATATTTCCATTGACTTTCTATATAAGTTTAAAAAAGGCTGGATGAGTAAAGGGGAGGCTCGCCCAAAAGACTTAAAAGATATAAAACTTATGGAAAGACACTTTTCTAAAAAAACTGTCATATTTGTGACCAAGAATAAAAGGAAAATTGGGGAAGCGCGTCTTGCTTGCGATAAACTCGGTATAAAAATCGTCCAAGAAAGACTTGATATAAATGAAATCCAGTCGCACAATCCTCTAGAAATATCTAAACACAAAGCAGAACAAGCTTTTGCAATTATTAAAAAACCTCTTGTTGTAACAGACACTTTTTGGAATATCCCGGCTCTAAACGGTTTTCCAGGAGGCTATATGAAGGACATTTCGGAATGGTTCAGTGAGGAGGATTTTCTTAATCTGATGAAAGACAAAAAGGATAGAAGCATTGCCTTTACAGAGACAATTGCCTACAAAGATTCCAAAAGACTAAAACTTTTTAGCAAAGAATATTGGGGCAGGATTGTCGAAGCCCCAAGAGGAGTGGGTACCTCAATAGAAAACATCGCTGAATTTGAAGGAGTCACACTTGGCGAAAGAAGACAACAAGGTGGTTTTAGTCATAGACCAGAAGAATATATCTGGATGGATTTTGCTAGATGGTTTAGTCAGCTATAAGAAAGTACTAAAATCTGAAAGGTTTGAAGCTAATCAATAATCCTCCTACGGGTTTAAGCCTATTTATTTAAATTGCTATGACCACTTTACAGGCAAGATAAAATCATCCAAGACCGTTATTTATAAAAAGTTAATTAAAAGCTAGATGGAATATTTTTTTTCTTAATTACTTCTTCAATTTCTTTTCTTGATTCTATAAGCCTATTTCTTAAAGCGGGAGTAAGTTTTAGCTTTAGCGCTTCATCAAGTGTAAAAAATCCAATCTCCTGACCCTCACCTTTTCCATGCTTGAACTGTTTTGCTTCCTCATCGTCTACGAAAGATAAGTATAAATAAACCGATCTTTTTTTTGTTTTCAGCTTTCCTAAATAGTTTATCTTTTTTGGAACAAAGGAAACTTCTTCCGTTAGCTCTCTTTTTAAGGCATTTAGAGGTGTCTCATTTCTTTCTATTTGACCTCCTGGAAGCTGCCAATAGTCTGGATAAGGAATGGTTGGAATATTGTCGCGACGAAAAAGGAGTATTTTGTCTTTATGAATTATTAAAGCAAATGACCCGTTCATTTCCTAATAATTATATGCTTGAACCATTGTTCCTGAAAATGAGTTTGTCTTTCGATTTCTTCATCTAACATCTTAGCCTTACTTTCTGGCACTACAACTAATTTATCATCATTGTCATTTGTCCTATGAATTACTGCGATACAAATTCCTTTTGCTTTCTTTAGCGTTTTATCAACTCCCAAATAGTAAGCATCTAATTCTTCTCCATCTGGAGAGATTGTATTTGCAATGTAACCATAATTTGTTTCATATAAGAAATTATGCTTTGGATGTTTACTGCCAAGAGGTCTATCTATGTTTACTTCAACTTCTCTGCCCAAAAAATCTTTTGCTTCCGTTGGGAGTATGTGGTTATAAAACTCATATTTAGCCTTTTGATAATCTCTATAACTTTTCCCGTCAAAAGATAACTTCAATTTCTCATATTCCTTAAGAAGCTTTTTATTGGATTTTAAAATCTTATAGATTTTTACATGTCTTTTTGGCGGTTCAGTTAAATAGACTTCTACTTTAAATCCTTCTTTGGTGAAACTCCACTCAATAAAAGTCTTATGGGTACTTTTGGGTTTGCCGAAAAGTCTTTTTAAGGCTGGCAAATATTCTCCAAATTTGCTTGGTTTTGACACAATATAAATATCAATATCATTTTGTCCGGCGATTCCAAGCGCTGTCGCTCCCATAAAAAGTACCCTAGCATTGGGCTAGTTTATCTTTGATTCCTTTTACTATCAAGTCTCCGGTCTTTTTCGCCTCCGGGCTGGAAGGGAAAATTCTAACCTTCTTGGAAGCAGGAATACTTTTTAAATGATTTCTTTCTTCTTTAGTGAGCATATTTTGATTATACCGAAGGTAGCAAAATAAAGGAGTAATAACTTTGGGTTTAAGAAATAAACCCAAGCCACAAAATTTAAATCCAAGCCTTAGTCAAAAATCTTCAAAAAACTAACGATGCTGTTTTTCGTATTCTTCGGCTTCCCTTTTATCTTTATGGACGGTTCCAGCTGGATGATTAGGGGGTGCGTAGATTGTGTAAAGTTTCAAATCGTTATCCGACGAGACATTAATGACATTGTGCTTAGTACCTGCTGGTACTATTACTACCTCATCTTCTTTTGCTAAAATCTCCTCATCTTCTAAAATAAATTTTGCCTCCCCTTCTTCTATTCTGAAAAATTGGTCAACGCTTTCGTGAACCTCCTCGCCTATTTCTTCGCCGGGTTTTAACCTCATAACTACAAGCTGTTGATATTTACCAGTAAATAAAACTCTGCGGAAGTCGTTGTTTTCTAAAGTTGTCTTCTCTATATTCGTATGATAACCTTTCATAATCTCACCTCCTTTATTTTATTATATTCTACAATAATAAATAAGAATTTCTAAGGTAGGTTTAGCTACAGTTTACTTGAAAATTTTCTTTTAAATCTTTAGTTACTTGAAATTTTAATCTATCGATTATTTCAGGGTTATCCTCTAATTCTAGATATTCTCCAAAAACTTGTTTAAAAATTTCCCAAGCTTGGTCGTAGTTGATATTATTTTCTTTGCACTTACCGGTTGCTAGAGGGGAGCATCGTAGGGCAGTCGATTATAAATATCACATTATCCTTCAGATTAGGCAGAAAGCAGTCGAGGTAGCTGGAAAAATACTGGAGGGCGTGGCCAATGTGTTATATCCCTACAGTGCGTTAATCAATGATGTACTTTTTGACCCAGGAAGTGGTTCTGGTAAACCATTTGATACGGAATGCGTAGGGTACTTTTTTCTGCCATCAAAGAGAAAGGGTGGAACTTAGGACTTGGTGTTGCTGAAGGTCCTGGTACTAGTTCGTTGAATCATGTTGAACCACTCATGGCAATGTTTCCCCCCTTGAGTATTGATGCACAAGGGCAACTTTGTAACATTAAAAATGATCTCAACATGGAAGTAATAAAAATATATCTCGAAAGAGCTAGTAAAAGTTTAGGGGGGGTTAATTCCCGTAACATAGAAGTTAAATACTAGGAAAAATAGTTAACAATTTGAGTACTTACTAGATTTGCCTAACACGCAATCGAGATTAAGTATTAGCAGAATTCCAGGTATATCAAGCTATAACATTCCTCTGGGAGTTTGTGCGTGATAGAAGTATCCAAATTTAAATCTACCTTGAAAGATATCGTCTGCTGCATAAGTTCAGATACATATTAGACTCATTCAAGGAAAAGAATGAGCTATTTA
>CAYSEQ010000011.1:0-35417 GCA_964430475.1 uncultured Gammaproteobacteria bacterium | reverse complement strand
AAGAAGATATTGAACCAGTTGGAAGTACAACCTCACTATCTCCAGTTCCATCAGTTGTTATTGTTAAACTTTGAAGATTGGCATTGCCTATGGTTATTGTTCCTGCACCTGAGGGAATAATTGTTCCTGATGTTGAAAGAGTAATATCTCCACCTGAAACTGTTAGGTCTCCATTTATCGTTAAAAGGTTTGCGGATAAAGATAAAAGGTCAGTGTCGCTAGTTAGCCCGATTGTTGTACCGTCAAGCTGGAGGGAATCTAGGATGAAGATCCCATCGTCTCTGAAAGTTGCAAAAGTGGTACCGGAATCAGCAATAACAAAATCTCCGGTTGAATCCAGATCAACTGTCAAGTTATTTGCACCAAGATTGATTTCAGTTATAGCGTCAAGATCAAGGGTATCTTGAAATTGAGCAAAATCAAGCGAATCGTTTCTTATTACGACATTTACCTCGGTCCCGCCACTCTCGGTTGTTAGACTGAAAAAGGTATTAAAGTCTATAGTTGAAGCAGTATTACTTACTACAACATTGTCCTCTTCAACATTGATTATTCCAGTTGTACCGCCGGTATCTTCAGCACATTCCCAGACATCAGTTGTCTCATTCCACTTTAATACCTGCCCGTTGGAACATCCTTGAAGTAGGGTCAATCCCGAAGATAATACCTCCATTCCTGAAGCTGAAGAAGTTGTTGAGGATAAACCGTCTCCACCGGTTACAAGTCCAATGGTCAGGTTACCTGATGATAGCGTGAGTCCATTTCCGGTGAAATCCGAGATTGTGTCGGAGTTGACAGTAATGCTTCCTGCAAGAGTGAGATTTCCGGAATTATCCAAAGTTAATAAATTTGAAGAATTTGAGTCTTCAATCTCCAAAATGTTAGAAGTTTGGGTAGATGCACCTTGAATAAGAAGCTGAATTTGGTCTGAATCACCATCTATGGAAACCTTTGCGGAGGATAAGGAAGAAGTACCACCAACTACCAATTCATCAGTCGTATCAGTTAGATAAACAGTAGTCCCGCTATCTGTCCAAATATTTGAACCACTAAGCGATGTCCAGGTAAAACCTCCTGTAGAAGAATCGTAAGTTAAAGCGTATCCAGAAACAGGAGAGTTTGATACAGATAGATCAACTTCTTTGATGGTGTCGTCTGTAATTTCCGAAGATTCTATTGATGTCCCTAGGGTTGTTTGAAGAGAGCCTGAAGAAATCTGCAAACCACTGCCTGTAATATCTGTTATTTGATCGCCGTTGACATTTAGAGTTGGGATGTAAGAGGTTCCTAAAACTTCAAGATCTCCTGTAATAAGAAGATCGCCTCCTGATAAATCTATATTTGTTGCGCTTCCGCCTCCAATTAAAATTCCTCCACCAGTTGGATCAAGAGTAAGATCAAGGGGAGTGGTGATTCTCCCTCCGACGATTTCAAGGATATTATTTATTGTGGTTGTGCCACTTGTTGCCCCCAGTGAAATGCTAGTAGCTTCTCCGCCAATATTTAGAGTTGAGGCGTTAGTATTGAATAGATTTGCCGTTGAAGCTTCAGTCGTGATGCTTCCGGAATTTACCGCAACATTTCCCGCAAATGTAGAATCAGCTTTGAAATTACTTTCAACATTGATATCAAAAGTAATATTTTGTAGGCTTGAAGCTGCCAGGACTTTTTCTTTAGCTTCTTTTTCTTTAATCTCTTTTTTCAGAAGATCTATGCCACTAATTTTTTGTTCAAATCTTGGCAAGTCTAAGCGAAATTCTTTTATTAGACCTAATTTGATAAATAGGGAAAATAGGATTAAAAGGCTTGCGCCTGCAACAAAGTAAGAAAGCTTTCTAAAGATTAATGTTAATTGTGGGGTTTCTTTTTCTGAGATTTTTCTTGGTTTAGCTTCAGTTAAAAGAAAATCCAAAGAGTCAAAAGATTTTGAAGTTTCAGTTGGAACTTGATGAAGTGCAGGAATTAGGGGTGTTTTTAGTCTTTTTATCTTATCCTGTGTAAAACGCTTTTTACCTTTTTGCTTTTTTATGTTTTCTACTTGACTTAGGAAGTATCTTCTATGTCCGCCTTTTGTACGAGAGGGAATAAGTAAACCTTTTTTTTCCCAACGCCTTAAGGTCTTTTCCGCAACTCCTAGAAGTGAAGCTGCTTTTTTAATTGATATTTCTTTTTGGGCAGGATTCGCAGTCATTTTGGGCAGGTAATCTAATTTTGGTCAATTAGATTTAAATTTTGGACATTTTAAAGCTAAATGTCTAATTTTTATTAAGAACCTTTTGAAAGGATTTGTCAAGAGCCTTTTTATTTATAGTGTATTGTTGATTTTGATTAAAAAGGTTCTCAAAAGGATTTATTCAGAAAATTTTAAAAGGCAGAAGAAAAAGACTAACAAAGATTTAATATATTTTGATATATTAAGTCCTAGTCATAAAGGTAAGACTTTTGAGCCACTATTTCAAGGGATAAGAAAGCCGGGGCATTAGAGTTTGCAAGATTTATGAAATTTAATAAGAAGCATAACTTAGTAGAATCTTCAGAAATTATTAGGAAATTCCAGTTAGATTTGCATAGTTTATGACTTTATTACAAACCTAATTTTATATTTGCGTTTATAATGCGTTAATTATTTTCTTACTTCTTTGTTTAGATTTTTTAAAAATTAGGCAGGTTATTATTTTATCAGATTTCACCTTAATATAATTTTTTTGAATTTTTTTTACTTAAGAGTATAAAAAGGTTTTTAAGTTTTTATATAAGTAGATTCAAGCTTTACTTGTGTTAAAAATAGGGTTTCTTACTAATTAGTGGGGTAAAAAATATATCGCTTTAGTTTACTTTGGAGGATAAAGTGGGTAGTAAATTGATAACTTTTTGAATATACTAAATACATTTTGAAAAGTACTAGATCGGAGGACCACAACTTTCCTATAGGAATTTATTATATACATTTTATAAATTTAGCCTCACTTTTAAAGATTTTTTTAAAAATATTGGACATTTAAGCTTCAAAAGTTTTGGACATTTGAATTTTTTTCACAGATGTAAAGTTATAATTGGTTATTCTAATTAAGTAGTGTTGCTTTTTGTTTTATTTGATACTACTATAAAATTTATAAGAGATTAATAAAAATTGAGTCTAAAATGAAAAAATTTCTGCCCCTGAGTTTAATTTTAATTTCTTTTTTTGCTTATTTTTCTAACAGAATTCTTGCCCAAATAAGCTCATCAGGTATAGCAATTGTTGCTCCCATTTCCGATCCAGATGCACAAGATGGGGATATAATTTGTACTTATTCTGATGGTAATAAACGATGCCAGGAAAGTTACAGTACCAGCATTTTGGGTGTTATCAGTGATCATCCATCTGCGATAATTAATGATCCTGATCTTCCCAGTGCAAGACCGTTGATAAACTCCGGGATTGCTCAAGTAAGAGTATCTTTGGCAAATGGAAGTATTAGTGAGGGAGATTTTATTACAACTTCGGAGATTGCCGGGGTGGGTCAAAAGGCAGTCCGAGGGGGATATGTGTTGGGTACTGCATTGCAGGATTATTCTTCTGATAATCCCCAAGAGATTGCTAAAATTCAAGTTTTGGTCAATATACATCCAGCCAACATTGCCGGTGGAAGGGGGAATCTTTTGCAATTTATAAGGGAGGGGATAACTGTTCCTGTTTTTGAACCTGTTGAGTCATTAAGATACATTTTAGCCTCTTTAATGGTTATCATTTCTTTTAGTTTAGGCATGATTTATTTTGGTAGATCCTCAAGAACTGGTATTGAGGCAGTGGGTAGAAACCCTTTGGCAAAGAGGGTGATACAGTTAACTATATTTTTAAATATTTTGCTAACTATTGTTATAGTTGCAGTAGGATTGGGAATTGCATACCTTATATTGATACTCTAGGCGAAATTGAAAATGTTCCTGTCATTTTTTAAGAAGAAAGATTATAAAATAAAACCCTTTGTCCTTGTGATACTCGATGGGTTTGGACTTGCGCCTCCTTCTCAAGGTAATGCTATAACCCTGGCTGAAACCCCTAATTTTAAAAAGTATCTCGAAACCTACCCTCATACCACTCTTATTGCCTCAGGGGAATCTGTTGGTCTACCGGCAAATGAGGTTGGCAATACCGAGGTAGGGCATTTGACTATTGGAGCAGGCAGGGTTGTTTTGCAAGATCTTAAGAGGATAGATTTAGCGATAGAAAAGGGGGATTTTTTTGAAAACGAAGCTTTTATAAAGGCAAGCGAACATGTCAAGAGAAATTCTTCGAGGCTCCACCTAATGGGGCTTGTTGGAAGTGGAAGGGTGCATTCTTCGCTCTCGCATCTTTTTGCTCTTTTGCAATTTTGTAAAAAAGAAGATTTGAAAGAAGTCTATCTTCACCTTTTCACTGATGGTCGGGATTCTCCTCCAAAGGAGGGAATAGAGATAATAGAAAGAATTGAGAGGCAACTTGAGACTCTGAAACTCGGCAAAATTGCATCTGTTTCTGGGCGATACTACGCGATGGACCGGGATAGACGCTGGGAAAGAACTGAAAAGGCTTATAAAGCAATTGTAGAAGGTCTTGCGATTCAGACATCAAGTGCTTTAGATGCTGTCAAGAGTGCTTACGCACGTGGACAGACTGATGAGTTTATTGAACCAACTGTTATTGCGGATTCACACGGTCCTGTAGGCAGGGTTGAAGATAATGATGCCGTAATTTTTTTTAATTATCGGATAGACAGACCTCGACAACTGACGATAGCTATGGTGCTTCCGAACTTCGAAACTTTAAGGCATTTTGATTTTGGTTACAACCCTGAAACCTCGAGGGAAGAAGGCGAGATAGAGATAGGAAAAACTTTTCAAAGAGGGAAGATCATTAATAATTTATTTTTTGTAACCATGACCGAATATCATAAGAACATACCTGTATCCGCAATCGCATTTCCACCCCAAAGGATAACGGGTACTATTTCTGAGGTAATATCTAATAAGGGTTTGAGACAACTTCATATGGCTGAGAGTGAGAAAGAAAGGTTTGTGACTTATTACTTCAATGGAGGAATTGAAAAACCATTCCCAGGTGAGGAATGGGTTATTGTCCCTTCACCCAAGGTTTCCACTTACGACAAAAAACCAGAGATGTCTCTTCCTGAACTAGTTAAAGAATGCATAAGGCAACTTGATAGGGATATTTTTCATTTTGTGGTAATAAATTTTGCTAATCCGGATATGGTTGCCCATACTGGTAATGTCAAGGCAACAGTCATTGCAATCGAGGCTGTAGACAAATACCTAGGGAAACTGGTAGATAAAGTTCTCGAGAGAGATGGTACAATTTTCGTGACAGCTGATCATGGCAATGCTGAAGAAATGCTTACTTTCCCAACCATTTCCTATTTTTATACAACCTCAAGAGGATCTCTGAATACTGATCATTCAAATAACCCAGTGCCACTAATTGTTATCAATAGGGGTTTGCAAGGTAAAGCGCTAACTCTTGGATCCGGCGGACTTTCTGATATTGCTCCAACTATTTTGCATCTTATGGGCATTGAGGTTCCTCAAGAAATGACAGGGAAAAATCTTTTTGAAAAAGAGGAAAATTCAAGGATTGCCAAGGAGGTTGAAGTATAAAAATGCTTGATCAAACAATTATTTACATAGCTTTTCTAATTTTTGCTTCTTTAGTGCTTCTTTTAATAGCATTGGTTATTTCTTATATTTGGTTAATTAATAAATATTTAGAATTGAAAAAAGGTGGTAAGAAAGAAGTTGATCCTGAAGAAATTTTATCCAAAGCAAGACAAAAGTCGCGAGAAATTTTGGAAGAAGCCAACATTGAAGCAAAAAATATAATTTCCAGAGCGGAAAAGTTTTTGGAAGACTATCAAGAGGAGTTGGGAGAGGAAATAAGAAAAGCTAATGATATCTACGCAAAAGTATATCGAGAAAGTCTTAATAGTATTCAGCAGGAATCTTATGCAATGTTAAAAAATATTCCCAATGAACTCAAGGTCTTTATGGTTTCCGCAATTGATGGTTTCAGGGCAACCTTGGCTAAAGAAGTTCAGGATGCGCAACAGAAGATTCTAAAGTCTCTTGAGGATTCTGTAGTTTCCGCTCAGCATGAGATTGAAAAGTACAAAGAGGCAAGAAAAAGGCAAATAGATGAGAATGCAGTTGAATATATAGCTGAATTGACCAAAAGAGTTTTATCGAAAGAAATTTCTTTGGAAGAACACGAAAAGTTGGTTCTTAAGGCTTTGGAGGAAGCTAAAAAGCAAGATGTATTCTGAAATTCTTTCTCGGGTTCGTACTAAAATTGAAGTCGAAAAGCTCAAGGAAGAGATAGATCTTATTATTGACCATCTTTTTAGTAAGGATTCTGTGGCGTTTGAATCTTTTTTAAAATCAAATATAAGGCCATGGGTTGTTGAAATTCTTACGAAGGAGTGGGCTGATGCTGGTGATAAAATTGAATACCTTAGGAAGCTTAAGGAAAAACTAGAAAGTTTAAAATATCTAACTTTAATATTAGCTTTTGAACCGACTGAACTTAGCATTGATAAGTTTTTTAACTTTGTAAGAAAAAATATTGGAGAAGGCGTAGTCTTGGATATCGCAGTAGATCGGGAAATCTTGGGAGGAGCTAAAATTATCTGGCAAGGTCAATATAGGGATTTTTCTCTCAAAAAAGTGTTTGAGAGGGAAGTGGAGGAAAGGAAAGAAGAGTTGGTTCAAATGTTGGCAACTCCAAGAGAGTAAATTTAGAAGGTATCTTAAAGTTTTATCAATTTCAAATCCATATTGGGTTTTAAATAAAGTTTAAAAGAAGAAGATTCCTTAACTATTGACTTTTAACGATGGAAAACTTTGATTTTTATCTTGAAAAGATTGGCGAGATTGGATTCGTGGAAGAATCTTTGCGCTCTATTGTTTATGTTTCCGGACTTCCAGAGGTCCATCCAAATGAAGTGGTCCTCTTTGAGAATAATGATCTTGGGCATGTCTTTTCAATTTATCCGGAAAAGGTTGAAGTAGTCCTTCTAACGGGTAGCGATCTCAAGGTAGGTACAAAAGTGGTGCGAACTGGAGAATTTCTCAACTTCGGAGTTGGAGAAGGGTTATTGGGTAGATTTGTCGACCCGCTAGGAAGGCCTTTTGATCATAAGGGTGAGATAAAGATAACCGAATTCCGTCGCATTGAAGGGAGGAGCCCAAGACTGGTGGAAAGAAGAGAAGTTGAAAAACCCCTTGAGACAGGAGTGACAATTGTTGATCTTGTTGTGCCTCTAGGTAAAGGACAAAGGGAGTTGGTTATTGGCGATAGAAAAACAGGTAAAACCGACTTTTTACTTCAAACGGTACTACATCAGGCAAATAAAGGTACTATTTGTATCTATACAAGTATTGGTCAGAAAATTGTTGATATTAAAAGATTATATGAATTCTTTCTTGAGAAAAAAATACTTGAAAAACTCGTAATAATTGCCTCTACTTCATCAAGCCCAACGGGTCTTATTTTTTTAACGCCTTACTCAGCAATGAGCCTGGCTGAATTTTTTCGAGATCAAGGTAGGGATGTTCTAATTATCTTAGATGATATGACTACCCATGCAAGAGCCTATCGCGAAATTTCCCTTTTAGCAAGACGTTTTCCAGGAAGAAGCGCTTATCCGGGAGACATTTTTTATATACATTCAAGGTTAGTTGAAAGAGCAGGAAATTTTAAAAATGGTTCTATTACTTGTTTGCCGGTGGCTGAAAGTATTTTGGGCGACATATCCGGGTTTTTACAAACAAATTTGATGGCGATGACAGATGGTCATATATTTTTTGATATAGATTTATACAATCAAGGCAAAAGGCCTGCGGTTAATCCCTTTTTGTCAGTTACGAGGGTAGGACATCAAACTCAGACTCCTTTGCAAAGAGATGTAAGTAGACAACTTTTAAGTTTTCTTGTCCAATATGAGCGGATGAAGGAATTTTTACACTTTGGGGCAGAAGTGGGTGAGACCGCTAGAAATATCTTAAGTTTGGGTGCAAAAATTGATATATTTTTAAACCAAGAACCTGATGAAATTGTTCCTTTGAATATTAATATCATTCTTTTGGCAAGTATTTGGGCTGGCATGTTTAACACTACCAAAGATGAGGATTTAAAAAGAGCCTTGAAGACGATAGTTTTAGAATATTTGACTAACAATAAATATAGACAAAAGGTAGATCAATTAATTCAGAAAACCAATACCCTTTCTGAGTTGATAGATTATATAAAGAAAAACAAAGAGTTCGTTTTGGAAATTTGAATCCCGGCAAATCTCTAGATTTATGTTATTTACTAAACAAATCAAGAATGAAATAGAAGAAGTTTCGTCTTTGCTGACGCTTACTGAGGTTTATGGAGAAATAGCGGCTGCAAGAATGAAGAGAATTCGGGAAAATGTCCTTAAATCTAGGAATTTCTTGGCATCTATTGAAAGTATTTTTCAAGATTGTCTAAAGTCTTATGCACAAAAGCTTTCCGAACTAGTCCAGGCTGGGAAACTTAAAGAGGGAGGAAAAATTACCTTTTTAGCCCATAACGGCAAGTCCGTGGCTGTTCTTATTTCTGCAAATACTCCCTTTTACGGAGATGTAATAAGAAAGACTTTTGATAAGTTTATGGAGGATGTAAGACAAAACAAAGATGTTGAAGTGACAATTATCGGTAGGATTGGAAAGAATCTTTTCGTAAGCAAGGCACCGGATCATCCATTTACATATTTTGAACTTCCAGATTTTGGAACAGATAGGGCTAAGCTTAGTGAGGCTATTAAACATCTTGTTCAATACGAAGTGATTAGGGTTTATTATGGTAAATACTTGACAGTTGTCACTCAGAAGCCAACTGTGGTTGAAATTTCCGCAGGGACACCAATTTTGGGAAGGGTTGAACAACCCAAAACCAAGTTTATATTTGAGCCGGATGTAGAGAAAATATTAATGTTTTTTGAAACGCAAATTTTTGCCTCACTTTTCGATCAAGCAATCAAAGAATCCCAACTTGCTAAATTTGCTTCAAGGATTCTTGCTATGGATAAAGCTGCTGATAATGTTAGAAAAGCGTTGGAAAATTTGAAGGTTAAAAAACTAAAACTTACTCATATAATAGAAAATAAAAAGCAACTTAATAATTTAAGTTCAATACTGTCTTTAAGGTAGGGGATTAAATTTTATGGAGAAGCAGATTGAAGAAAAGAAAATAGCCTCGGTACAAGATCCGAAGTATGTTGGAAAAATAAAAAGTGTTAAGGGACAGGTGGTTGAGGTTGAATTTCCATACCAAAAACCCGCCATTCATGATCTTTTAGTATTAGTAGACGATTCCGAATTTTTTTTGGAGGTTTATTCAAGTTCAAAAGAGGATTCTTTTTATTGTTTGGCACTTTCTTCGACTGATAAGCTTTATCGCGGAGCCAAAGTCTTAAATACTCAGACACAAATACTATTCCCAGTTGGAAAAAACCTTTTGGGCAGGGTAGTAGACATTTTTGGAAATCCTCTTGATGAGAAAGGAAAAGTTATTTCTGAAACTTCTATGCCTATTCATTCAAGGGCAAGATTGGTTGATGTATTTACAAAAACCGAGGTTCTGGAAACAGGAATTAAGGCGATTGATATTTTCTGCCCTCTTTTAAGGGGAGGCAAAATGGGTCTTTTTGGTGGTGCGGGTGTAGGGAAGACTATTCTACTTACTGAAATTTTGCACAATATTATAACTAAAGAAGGTAAGAAGTTTATTTCTATTTTTTCGGGTGTAGGGGAAAGATCCAGAGAAGGACTAGAACTTTACAAGGAGCTACTTCAATCTAAGGTACTGGAGAATTCAGCTTTGATATTTGGACCAATGGGAGAAAATCCAGCTGTAAGATTTTTATCGGCGTATAGCGCAGTGACATTGGCTGAATATTTTAGGGATACTTTACAAAGCGAAATAATTTTTTTTATAGATAATGTTTACCGTTTTGTCCAAGCTGGAAATGAAATTTCTGTTTTAACATCAAATCTGCCCTCGGAAGACGGTTATCAAGCAACCCTAGAAAGAGAAATGGCGGAATTTCATGAGAGGCTTGTTTCCAGGCAAAACGCTTCAATAACGACTATCGAGGCAATCTATGTGCCTGCTGATGATATTCTTGATCATGGTGTACAAAGTATTTTTCCTTATCTTGATTCCATTGTTGTTTTATCAAGAAATTTGTATCAGGAAGGGATTTTGCCAGCTATAGATGTTCTTGCAACTTCGTCAACCTCTCTTCATCCGAATATTGTTGGTGATTTACACTATGAAGTTGCGTTAAAGGCAAAGCTCATGCTTAAACAAGCACAAACTCTTGAAAGAATAGTTTCGTTAGTAGGAGAATCTGAACTTTCCGGAGAAGACCAAATTGTTTATAGGAGAGCCAAAAAAATTAAAAATTTTTTAACACAGCGATTTTTTGTAACAGAGTCTCAAAGTGGTCAGGCAGGAAGCTATATACCTTTAAAAACTGCTATTGAGGATCTAAACGGGATAGTAAGTGGAAGGTACGACCATATACCCGAGGAGAAGTTTCTATTTATCGGGAGTGTTGCCGAGATTAAACCCGAGGAGTAATAATGGACAAAGAAGGCATTTATTTAAAAGTACAGACTAAAGAGGGCATAATTTTTGAAGGAAGAGTAAGATCATTATCGTCTTTTAATGAAAAGGGCAGATTTGATATTCTACCTCAGCATGCGAATTTCATTTCCCTTATCCACAAAAGTCTTTTTATTAGGCCTGAAGATCAGGATAAAACTTTAAAGATAGATTTTGATACGGCTCTTCTTAGGGTTAAGGAAAATAGAATAGAGGTTTATATTGGCGTTGAGGGTTTAACTGAATATACACCAGTCGTTGAAAATATTTAGGTTTACAAATATTTACTAAGATTTTAAAAACTACATAAAAATATGCATAGCGCTGTGAGAAATGAAGAGTATCTGTGAAAATAATAAAAATTTTTGCGGTAAATTTAGATATAAATTATTAACGATTCACGAAAATTAAACGAAAAGGCAGGGGTTCCCAAACCAATCATTATAGGAGACCTATAATAATAGATAGCACTTTACTGTTTAAACTGCTAAAAAAATGAACATTTAAAACAACCCATAGATAAGTTATTTAAGAAAATTTTAATTGCAAATTTTAAATTTGCGCAATAATAGTATATAACAATTTATTTGACATTGAATGTGATTCATAAAATTATTTTGTTGATTTTTATTCAAAAATTTTTGTATATTTTTGCATATTTTATTACTACGGAAAATATCTCTGTGAAAATTACTTAACTTTTAAAAACATATCTTAAAAGGTATATAATATCGAAAATATTTAAGAGTTTAGATTATGTCAAAAAGCATTATTTACGACCATACTAAAGTTGAGAAAAAGTGGCAAGAGGTTTGGTTTAAAGAAAAAATTTATAAGCCTAAAAGAAATAATGAGAATTATTATTTGCTGGTTGAACTTGCATACACTTCAGGGAACTTACATATGGGCCATTGGTTTGCCTGGACAGCTCCTGATATCTACGCAAGGTTAAAAAGAATGCAGGGAAAGAATGTGCTTTTCCCAGTAGGGGGGTTTGATGCTTTTGGTCTTCCCGCAGAAAACGCTGCTATAAAACATGGTATCCATCCTAAGGACTGGACTTATGCAAATATAGAAAATATGCGCAAGCAGTTTCGCACAATGGGTCCCTCTTTTGACTGGGATAGCGAAGTAATTACCTGTGAGCCTGAATACTATAAGTGGACTCAGTGGTTATTTATCAAACTCTTTGAAAAGGGTTTGGCGTATAAAAAAGAGGTTTGGAGTAACTGGTGCCCAGAATGCAAAACAGTCTTGGCAAATGAGCATGTAGTTGAGGGTTGTTGTTGGAGGCACACCTCGACTAAGGTTTTTCAAAAGAAGGTTAAGCAATGGCTTTTTAGGATAACTGACTATGCTGATAGGTTAATTTGGAGTGAAAATCCTAAGGTGGATTGGCCTAAAGCAGCAAGGGATGCTCAAAATAACTGGATTGGTAGGAGTGAGGGAGTAAATATCAAATTTAAGGTTAAAAATACTGACAGTCAAATAGATGTCTTTACAACAAGGCCAGAAACAATTTTTGGTGCCACCTTTTTGGTTCTCGCACCGGAACACCCATTGGTATTAAAAGTGACAACCTCCCAAAATAAACAAAAGGTATCAAAATATATAAAAGAATCTCTAAGTAAGTTGGAAAGAAAGAGGCTTGAAGAGATAGAGGAAAAAACAGGTGTCTTTACTGGTAGTTATGCTATTAATCCTTTGACTAAACGAGATTTACCAATTTGGGTAGCAGATTTTGTCTTGGGAAGTTATGGAAAGGGAGCCATTATGGGTGTTCCTGCCCATGACAAAAGAGATTGGGGATTTGCGGAAAAGTACGGTTTGCCCATTAAGAAGGTTATTAAGGCTGGAGACTCAGAAGAGTTTTATGAAGGCGAAGGTAAAATGTTCAATTCAGGCAAATATTCAGGTATTGATTCAATAAGAGCGAGAAAACTTATAACTAACTATATTTTGAAAAATCACTTGGGCGAGAAATCAGTCCAGTATCATCTTCGTGATTGGACTATTTCAAGACAAAGGTACTGGGGTGTCCCTATTCCAATGATATTTTGCCTAAGGTGTAAAAAGATGCGAAGAAGTTGGTTTACCAAAAACAAAACAAAAAATCTTAGGTTAGACTGGGAACATTACGGTTGGTATCCGGTGGACTATAAAGATTTGCCGGTTATTCTACCTAACGATGTTGATTATACGCCAACCGGAAAGCCTCCACTTGCTACAGCCAGGGAATGGATGCGCGCTTATTGTCCTGGATGTGGTTCTTTGGCGGAGAAAGAGGTGGAAACGATGGATACTTATGTTGATTCATCTTGGTACTTTTTTAGGTATCCCAATCCGCGTTACGAGAAAGGGCCATTTGATCCTAAAGTTATAAATTCTTGGATGCCAATCAAAATTTATTTTGGTGGGCCTGAGCATATTTTGGGACATACACTTTACGCTCGCTTTATTACAAAATTTTTATACGATTTGGGACTTATCAAATTTGATGAATTCGCTTTAAAAAGGTTCCATCATGGTGTAATTTTAGGGCCAGATGGTTATAGGATGAGCAAGTCGAGAGGGAATGTGGTTAATCCTGATGAGCAGGTGCGTAAATTCGGCGCAGATGCAGTCAGGGTTTATATTGCCTTTTTAGGTCCTCATGATAAGGGTGGTACTTGGAAGACAGAGGGAATAGAGGGTTCTTATAGATTTTTGAGAAAGATATGGAGATTTTTTAATACCTTTCGCGATATTTATGTTTCTGAAAACGAAGCCCGAGAAATTTTGGTAACGATGCACAAAACCATTAAAAAGGTTACAGAAGATATCGAAAAGTTACAAACTAATACAGCCCTGGCAGCCATAATGGAGTTTTACAACTTGCTTTACCGGAAAGCACGCGCGAAAACCAAGGAAGCTAAAAACAGCAATTTCCAGAGAGTAAAAAAGGTAAGATGCGCTGAATGGGAAGAAGCAATTAGAACCTTGTGTTTACTTCTTGCGCCGTTTGCTCCCCATATGACAGAGGAAATTTACCAGCGCTTCTTTGCGGTCAATAAATATTCAGATTCTCAAAAAACCAAGAAATTTAACTCCGTTCACCTTAAGACTTGGCCTAAATTTATTCCTGAACTTATTCTTGAAGATAAAGTTGTCTTGGCTATCCAGGTTAATGGAAAATTAAGAACCACACTTAAGGTTGGAGCGGATGAGGTAGATAAAAGGGAAAGGATCATTATGTTGGCAAGGAAAAACCCCAGAGTTAGGAAATGGCTGAAGGGTAAAGAAATTAAGAAAGAGATTTATGTTGCCGGAAAGGTCGTGAATTTTGTGACTACCTGATTCTTGGTTTTCTTTATGCCAAAGGATAAAGAAAGAGAGATAAAGGATTTAAATTTAGAGGATCTCGAAAAGGTTGGTATAAGAAAAGATAAAGCTTTTGATATTGAAAACTTTTTGTACGAAAAAAGAAATCCGATCATAAAAATTTTATTGGGTTTGATACTGATAGGTTTAGGGGTTATAGTTTACAAAGCTGGTTTATATAAAGACACTAAAATTGAAGTAGTTGAAAATCAGGATCACCAAACAGACGAAACTTCAGAAATAATTGTGGAGATTGCAGGTGCGGTTGAAAAGCCTGGAGTTTATAAGTTGAAAAATGGTTCAAGGGTAGAAGATTTACTGATTGTCGCAGGAGGTCTTTCCGCAAACGCGGATAGAGATTGGTTTGAAAAGGTAATCAATCGTGCATCGAGACTATCTGACGGTCAGAAAATTTACATACCTCGTATTAATGAGCAGACTGAAGGCTTGAGTGCTAAAAAAAGTGAGGGGGGGAGAGTAGAGCCGGTGGGACTAAATCAAGTGCAAGATGCCCTTGTCAATATTAATAGTGCAAGCCCAAAAGAACTAGAGGAATTACCAGGAATTGGCCCTGTTTACGCCCAAAGAATCATTGAACACAGACCTTACTCAACCAAGGAAGAATTATTGAGCAAGGAGGTTCTGAATAAAAGTGTTTATGAAAAAATAAAAGACAGAATAGTTGTTTATTAGTTTCTTAAACCTCGATAGATATTGTTAATTTAAAATTTATCAAAAATCCTTAATCCTTAAATTTGAAGATTAACCAGTTAAAATTTGTGTTTTAAAAAAGTGTACTGCAGTAAATTTTTTAAAAATTTTTTTATATTCTGTGAGTGAAGTTTTTTTAAATGCGAAAAATCTAAGTCCACTTAAGGTATATTTTTTCTGGTTGCTTCTTGTTACTTTTGTTTTAGTTAGACTTTATTTTTATTTTAAATTTAAACCAAGCTTCCCGGATGGTACGAAAATTAGGATAAGTGGAAGACTTTCTTCAGAACCAATGCGTTATTCAGAAAACCAAGTGGTCAATCTTGGAGGTTTTAAGGTTTTCCTTCCTTTATATCCTGAGATTTATTATGGCGATAATCTTGTCGTGGAGGGTATAGTAAAGGATCAAGAATTAAGAAATTCAAAGGTTATTAGAATCGAAGAGTCTAAACTTTCTCTTTTTAGCTTGAGGGAAAAATTAATTTCTACTTATCAATCAAGTTTGCCTTCACCGCATTCGAGTTTAATTGCTGGTATGGTTTTAGGTTCTAAATCTGAGATACCACAAGATTTTTGGGAAGCTTTAAGAAACACAGGTACTGCTCATGTTATAGTTGCTTCTGGAATGAATGTTAGTCTAGTGGCTAAATTTTTGATATTGGTGTTGGTTCTTTTTTTACCGAGAAAAAAAGCTATACCTTTTGCTTTATTCGGGATTTTTACCTATTGTCTTTTGGTGGGTTTAGAAGCTCCAATCATTAGGGCTTTTATTATGGGAAGTCTTACTTTTATCGCGCAAGAAGTCGGAAGATTGGTAAATTCGGGGAGGATTTTGATATTTAGTGCATTAATTATGCTTTTAATTTGGCCTAGCATGGTTTTTGATTTGGGATTTTATCTTTCTTTTGCAGCAACCTCCTCCATATTGGTTTTGGAGTCTAGGTTCAGAAGATATTTAGGATTTTTGCCAGCGTTTATTCGCGAGGATTTTTCAACCACTTTTGCAGCTCAAGTCGGGGTTACCCCGATTCTTTTTTGGAGTTTTGGAAGGTTTAATCTACTTTCACCACTGATCAACACAGCGGTACTTTGGACTGTTGTACCGATAACCCTCCTTGGGATGGTAGGAGGAATGTTAGGGTTAATTTCTGAAACCCTGGGAAAGTTGGTTCTTTGGTTATTATACCCTTTGACAAGATGGTTTATTGGGATCGTCAGTGTAATGTCCAAATTGTGAGTACTTGAGAATAAGTTTTAGATGAAAGCATTATGGGATTAAAATGGAGATATTTTTTATTGCTTCTGACGATGATTACTGTGTTAATCTGGACATCAGTATTTACTTTTCCGGATAGTAATTTGTATTTAATTGCTTGTGATGTTGGCCAGGGTGATGCAATTCTAATCGTTTTCCGAAGCACTCAGATCCTTGTGGATGGTGGTCCAGATATAAAGGTAGTCGAGTGTCTTTCTAAATACTTACCCTTTTGGGATAGGAAAATTGAGGGAGTTGTTTTAACCCATCCACAGCTTGATCATATGACAGGACTTATTGAGGTTTTTAAAAGATATAAAGTGGATATATTTCTAACAACTCCGCTTAGCTCTAGCACTAATGAGTTTAGAGTGCTAAAAAACCTAGTGGGGAGTAAGGGTGTTAAGGTGGTTAATGCCGAACAATCCCTGTCTTTAAGGTCGGGTTTGATACATTTAGATATATTATGGCCAACGCAAGAATTTTTTGAGAGAAGTGTTGAGGAATTTGTCGGAGCAAATGTGGCAGGTGTGCTTGGGGGATATACTACCAAAAGAGATCCGAACGAATTTTCAGTCGTTACGCTTTTAGAATTTGAAAAATTTCAGGCGCTTCTTACCGGGGATATAGTTCCTGAGATAGAAGAAGAGTTGTTGTCTTTAGGTTTGATTGATGATGTTGAATATATCAAAGTGCCTCATCACGGGTCAAAGAATGGTTTAACTAGGGAATTTCTAGATGCTTCAAATCCAGAAGTTGCGGTTATATCGAGTGGTAAACATAACCCTTACGGACATCCCCACGAAGAAGTAGTTGATTTGTTAGAAGAAAAAAAGGTTAAAATTTTGAGGACTGATGAGATGGGCAATGTGATTGTTGTTAGCGATGGGTTAAGATGGTGGATTAAGTAACTTTATAAATGATTAAATATTTAAAAAGTAATGTTTATGGTTTGGATAAATGCTGTGATTACCCTTGAGCTAACAAAATTCTTATATGTTCTGTCAATATATTCAGTTCTGGCAGGGTCATTATAGTTAGGATTTGCAAGCTCTTGTGCAATTTCATGCAGACTTTTAAATACCGCCCTTGCTCTTGCGTAATCCGTAGTCTTGCTGAAAGAATAGCAGGCAGGTAAGGATTCTAATTCCCTTGGAAGAAAATTATTTTCTTTTAAAATTCGCAACGCTTGGCGGTAGTCATCTGAGGAATAAGAAGGGAATCTCCCTTGAGATGTTTGGTAAGTTAAACTTTCCATTAGTCTTTTAATGACATCGATTTGTTCTTCAAGTTGCTCTTTTTTAAGACCAGGATGGGGGATTTTAATCTTGCCAAACCTTTTTTGAATGTTATCTCTTACATCCTTGTTGTCGAAGATAGATAAAATATCACGGGTATCAAGGCAAAGGTATACGGCTACCAGGATAGCAAACGAAGGACCATATTTGTAAGCTAATTTTCTTAGGTTTTTTTCTTGTTCATTTTCGGGAAGTTGAGAAATTTTGATTGCCTCTACTTGTGGTATTGGTCTAAAACTTTCCCTTAAAAATTCACTTGAATCAACGATAGTTCGAAAATATCTAAGTGGTGTTCTGCCTGAAGCTAATTGAAAGTTTCTTTGTTGGGCTTGATCCCATGTGCTGAATTTACCACTCATTATGGATTTTATAAGGGCTTGGATTGCTTCTTGAAAAGTTTTATGTTCTGCCCCATGAGTGCTGTAAGTAATCTCTTCTTCCGGATTAGCAGCCCTTTCCAAGCTAACTAGAAGAAGACTATTTGTTAATTCATTATGTGGGTATATTGGAAATGAACAAAATGAAATTTCACCGCTAACGAACTTCTGGTAATTGGGATCTGTTGGAGAGGTGATGATCGGATAAAGTTGCTTGATTTTTTCATCAAGTTCTTTTTGAAAGTGGGCGGTTGCATCTATTTCCTTGAAAGGTCGCTTCCTTTCCATGAAGAATATAGGGTATTGTATCATAAAAGTCTTGATCAATGTATTTATTATCACCAAGAGGATATAATAGGTCTTGTAATATGAAGCCTCTAAGGGAGAAGATCTCTAAAATTGTTTCTAGCATTTTAGGTCTAAATTACCGAGATGTTCATTTGGAAATTCCCGAGACTGAAAGTTTTGCGGATTATTCTACTAATTTGGCGTTTCGCTTGAAAACTAAGATGAATAAAAAGTTGGTAAAGGGAGAGACTAAAGAGACTGCAGAAAACATAGTAAAGAAGTTGCTAGAAGCAAAACCTCTTTTGGAGATTGTTGAAAAAATTGAGGTTGGGGGTAGGGGTTTTATAAATTTCTGGGTGAGGAAAGAAGTTCTTTTTGATTACTTAAACGAAATAATAAAACAAGGTGAAAGTTTTGGAAATTCCAAGATTCTTGCCGGAAAGAAATATTTGATAGAGCATACATCGCCGAACACAATCAAAACGCTTCATATTGGACATGTAAGAAACAATGTCCTGGGAATGGCTGTCCATAATCTTCTGGAGGCTTGTGGTGCAGAAGTAAAACTTGACGCCATTAATAATGATAGAGGCATACATGTAATGAAAGCGGTTTGGGCATATAAGAAGTTTGGAGAAGGCAAAACCCCTAAAGACACAGGCGAAAAACCTGACCATTTTGTTGATAGGTTTTATTTGATTGGAGCAAAAGCCTATGAAGAAGATGAAAAAGCAAAGCAAGAAATGCATGAGATGTTAAAAAAATGGGAGTTAGGCGACGAGGATATAAGAGCGGTTTGGAAGAAACTTCGCGACTGGACATTTGTAGGATTTTTAAAAACTTATCAAAGGTTGGGGAGTTATCACGATGTGCAATGGTTTGAAAGTGATTTTTATGAAAAGGCGAAAGAATTAGTTGAAGAAGGTCTTAGGAGGAAAGTTTTTCGGAGACTCCCTGATGGAGCGGTACTTTCAGATTTAAAAGGTTATGGACTTCCAGACACGATAGTTCTTAGGTCTGACGGTACTTCCTTGTACCACACTCAAGATTTATATCTAACCAAGTTAAAAAGGGAGAAGTTTCCTTGTGATCTTTATATTTGGGATATTGGTCCCGAGCAAACCCTTTACCTGAAACAACTTTTCGCAATGTGCGAACAGTTAGGTATTGGTAAGAGAGAGGATTATTTTCATCTTTCCTACGGGTTGGTTTTTCTGAAGGGTAAAGGAAAAATGTCTTCGAGAAAGGGGACGGTGGTTTCAGCTGACTGGTTGATCGACGAAATGGTTAAGAAGGCAAAAGATATTATTGAAAAATCTCAAACCGGTAGAGGTCTTGGGGAGAAAGAAAAGGAAGATGTTGCTGAATCTATCGGAATTGGTGCAATTAAGTATGGTTTCTTAAATTTAGCAAGAGAGACAGACTTGCATTTTGATATGGATGAATCACTTTCTTTAGAAGGCAATTCAGGAGTTTACTTACAGTACACTTACGCGAGGACGCAGAGTGTTTTGCAGAAATTTAGAAGTTTATATACCGGGCAAGAAGATAAGTTAAGTTTTAGTAATTTCAAAGATGTGAGTCTGGCAAGTTTTGAGGATTTCGATTTAAAGGTCTCTGATTTAAATCTAGAAGAACTAGGTCTTCTTAGGAGTCTTATTCATTTTCCCGAGATTATTGAAGATAGTGCCATAAATTTTTCACCCAATCTCTTGTGTAATTATCTTTACAATTTGGCTCGGAAATTTAATCTTTTTTACCAAAAACACAGGATATTACCCAAGATAAGCTTGAAAGTAGAAGAGAAAACATCGGATGAAAAAACAGAGAAACTAAGGATAGCGTTAACTTATGCTGTGGGCGTGATGGTTAATAAAGGACTGACAATACTTGGAATAAAAACTCCGACTAGAATTTAAGAATTAATATATTGGGTTTTAAAGTTCGATTTCTAATTTTTGCTTTTTACATAACTGTTTTACTGCACTTTATATCAAAAATATAGGTTATATGAGGTAGGGTTAGTGATGGGTTTTAAGAAAACACTGGTTTGTAATAATTCCCTCTTGACAAGACAAATTTAATGTATACATAATGAATTTAAGCTTATGAGTCTACTCTCAACAGTACTGGCTCAAATTAATATCTCCCCTGGTGGTCAGTTTGCTGGTCTTAATAACATCACCATTACCAGCATCATCTCTGCAATTATTATCATGGTTCTTATTGGAGCAGCCTTGGTTTTCTTCTTCATGCTTGTCTGGGGAGGAATAAGATACATTATGTCAGGTGGAGACAAAACCCAGGCTGAAGCTGCAAGAAGCCAAATCACAGCTGCCTTAATTGGTCTAGTTATTGTCTTTGCTGCCTGGGCAATAATCAACCTTGTAAGTATCTTCTTTGGCATTGACATCCTTCAACTTAATATTCCGAGTGCACAACGGACTGGTGCAAGCCGCCCTCCCATTCCTTCTCCCATTCCTCGTGAACCTCCTGAGTCTATCTAGGGTGGAGGCGGCCGTATTTTCTCCTCAAGAGGAGTGATTGAGCTTCGTTGTTCTTATTCTTCGAAAAAAAATTATTAGTCTCTTGTTAATGTTTATCATAAAAGCGGGAAGATTAGAAGTGATACAACCAATAATCTTTGTTTGTTGACTTTGAAAGAAAGTTGTTAACTAGGGTAATGGAGAAAAATTAAGATATTGAAAGGTGGTTAAAATTTTAGTAATAATTTAATAATTATGGCTTTAGAATATGAGAGGTGGCATGATGTGCCACCGGGTTTAAGAGGTCAAATTAAAGATTATCTCTCGAAGGATAGTCAAGGTACGAATCAACAATTGGATGGCAATTCCAAAAAAGAGCTTGCAAAACTCCTAAACAGTTTCGGTATAGCTGTAATCTTTGATGAAAATCAAGGTGTTTTAGGCGTAAGCGAAGTTGAAAGTAAGGATGAGAAAAATACTCTTTTTTCTTCTGGTGTTCAAAATTTTATTTATATAAGGGGATTAGGTAGCACTTCTGACAGGGAAAAAATTTTAAATGGAGAGGATTTTACAATTGAAGAGGCAAGAGAAAAAAGAGGATTAAGGACCCGGCGTTACAGAGGTAAACATAGAAGTCATACAAGAGGAGCGAATATGAAGGCTTTAATAAGGAGGGGTTTCTTCCTCCCAAAAAAATTTAGGGGAAAGTAAGGCTAGATTTACAGATTTATACTTCATTAGCAAATTACTTCCTAAATTATTTTATCTTTTGACTTGGTATACTTAAATTAATTCTATGGATTACTCAAAATTTCAAAATTTCCCTAGAAATAAGCTTTTTGAAATTCTAGAAACAGATGGTGGGGATTAAACGAAGATCAAGTAAGCGAAAGACTTAAAAAATTTGGTGAAAATAAAATTCCCTCACGCGAAGTTACTGCCTGGCATATACTATTAAGGCAGTTTAAAAATCCTTTTGTATACTTCTTTTTATATCCTTTTGGATCTCTTTCTTTCTCGGAGGAAGAATAGATGCTTTGATGATTCTTCTTTTTATCGGAATAAATACTTTCCTTGGCTTTTATCAGGAGCATAAGTCTGAAAATGCCGCGAAGCTACTAAAAGATATCTTGTGCGTTATTCTAGAGTTAAACGGAAGGGTAGAGAAGAGATTATTGAGACAAGATTTCTTGGGCATGGAGACATAGTTATTGTTGAACCTGGGGATATAATTCCCGCGGATGTGCGTTTTATCGATACCATAAACTTGATGGATGATGAATCCACTCTCACTGGCGGATCTCAGCCCGTCCCAAAATTTTCAGATCCTATTAAAGATAACTCCTTTGGGAATATAGGCTTCTCAGGTACAACAGTTGTGGCGTGAAGGGGAGAAGCTGTTGTTCTGGCAACTGGAAAGGATACAAGTTATGCAAAGATTGTTAAACTAAGTAGCGAGGTTGAACGCGAGAGCATATTTGAGAAGGAACTTTCGCGTTTCTCAAAATTCACTCTACTTGTTGTTTTGGCAACGCTTTTTTTGTTATTGTTACAAGTATCGCTTTGAAGCCAAATCCCTCACTAATAGAATTGTCTCTTTTCTCTATAGCCTTGGCTGTTTCAGTCATTCCTGAGGCTTTACCGCTTGTTGTTACCTTCTCTTTGTCGATTGGTGCATTGCTATTGGCGAAGAAGAACGTTGTGGTTAAGAGGCTTTCTGCAATAAAGATTTAGGATCTTTGAAAGTACTATGTACCGATAAGACAGGTACATTAACTGAGAACAAACTCTCTATAGTAGATATTTATTCCTAAGATGTTGATAATTGCCTTTTGAAGGCAAATTTAGTATCGAGTGAACTTTCTCGAAATTTTTAAAACAATGCCTTCGATGTTGCCTTAAGAGAGAAACTTCCTAAGGAAAATAAGGACCTTTTGGGTAATTTCAAGAAGGTAAAGGAAATTCCTTTTGATCCTTTGAGAAGAAGAGTAAGTATTTTAGCTAAGTATAAGGACGCTTTTTTTACTGATTACAAGAGGGGCACCTGAAGAAGTTTTAAAGTTGTGTAGACTAAGTGAAGCTAAAAAAAAGAAATTATTTTTATTAGCCAAAAATTGGGGGACGGAAGGAAAAAGAGTTTTAGCGGTTGCCGAGAGAAGGTTGTCGCATTTTAATGAGAGTGTATTGGACGACATGGAATTTGCTCAATATGAGGAAAGGCATTTGGAAAAGGATTTGAATTTTTAGGTCTTATCTCCTTTTTGGATCCTCTAAAAACTACAGCTTCGGACGCCATATCTAAAGCTAAGAGTCTGGGGATTGAGATTAAGATACTAACTGGTGACAGCCCTGAAGTAGCAGGTAATGTGGCAAAAGACATTGGACTCATAGAAGAAAAAGATCGCGTTATAACAGGTTCAGAATTTGATTCTTTTTCATTCTCAGAAAAACACGAAGCGGTTGAAAAATATAGGGTTTTTGCCAGGACTACGCCACAACAAAAATACGACACCATAAAACTTCTTGAAGAAAAGCACTCTGTGGGTTTTCTAGGAGAGGGGATAAACGATGCCCTTGCTTTGAAGGTTGCCAATGTTGCCATAGCTGTATCGGAGGCTAGCGATGTTGCAAGAGAAGTCTCAGATATACTTTTACTGAAAAAGGATCTGAAGGTAATAATCGATGGTGTTGAAGGGGGAAGGCGGGTTTACGAAAACACATCAAAATACATAACATCAACTATGTCTTCTAACTTTGGTAATTTTTTTGCTATTGCTCTGGTTACCCCATTTATTAACTTTTTATCCATGCTTCCTTTACAAATCCTTCTTGTCAACTTATTATCTGATTTTCCCTTGATAATGGTTGCAACGGATAATGTTGACCCCGATACGATAAAGTTTCCTAGAACTTACGACCTTAAAGATTTTATTAAGAAGGCATTTTCATTTGGATTAGTCTCTACTTTTTTTGATTTTGTCAGTTTCAAAACCTTTTTTAGCTGGGGTGAAAAATCCCTTCAAACTTACAGGTTTATCGTAAGTATTTTGACTGAACTATTTTTCCTTTTCATAATAAGAACAGAAAAGTCTTTTTGGGAAGCTCCATACACCTCAAAGCCTTTGGTCTATCTTAGTTTAGTTTCTATCTTTTTGAGAGTTATTTTCCCTTTCACAGAGTTTGGAAGGAAGATTTTTGGTTTTATTAAACCGAATTTTGAAGGCTTATTAATTGTTTTTGGAATTGTTTTTGTTTATATGCTTTTAAACGAGATATTGAAACTAATTTTTAAGAAGGTTAGAGAAAGAAATTTTTATTTAAAGTTAATCTGAAGTTGGGATTTATTTTTGGACCTTTTTATTTCTTTGACTAACCCTTTTAAAGGGACAGTCCGAGAGCCGAATGGGAAGAGTACATTAATACCCCTTATATTTAGGGTCTTTTTTCATTCGGCTCTTTCTAGTACAATACTAGCATTAAAAATACGAATCTTATTTTTATTATGAGCTATAAACTTGAAAAACTTGCAAATGGGCTTAATTTGTTTGTTTACCCAATGCCCTCGTTAGAATCTGCAACAGTTACAGTCTGGGTTAGGACAGGTTCAAGAGATGAGAACAAGAGAAATTCAGGGATAAGTCATTTTTTGGAACACATGGCGTTTAAGGGAGGGAAAAAGTACCCTGACGCAAGGACTGTTTCAAGCGTTATTGACTCGATTGGTGGAGAGTTTAATGCTTCAACCTCCAAAGAAATTACGCAGTACTTTATAAAAGCTCGGAAGGATAAGTTAGATTTGGCTTTTGATGTTTTGTCAGACATGATCCTTTATCCCAGGTTAAGAAATGTAGATATTAATCGTGAGAAAAAGGTGATCATAGAAGAAATGAAAATGTATGAAGATACTCCTATAAGAAGAGTTTGGGATAAGTTTGAGGAATTGATTTTTGAAGGTTCCACTCTTAGCAGAGATATCATTGGGAACAAAAAGACAGTTCTCTCGTTTCAGAGGGAAGATTTTATAAAGTATATGTCTAGTCATTACTATGCCGAGAATATGCTTATTACGGTCTCTGGAGGAGTGAAGGTTGGAAAGATATCAAAATTTGCGAGGGAATTTTTTAAGAATCTCAAGAAAAGAGGGATCCGCAAGATTAAGACTTTTAATTTCAATCAAGAAAAGCCGAAAGTAAAAATTCATCCTAAAGATATTGAACAAGCGCATTTTATATTGGGTTTTCCAGCAGATCCTTTGGGCAAACCCCAAAGATACGCTGACAGTATTCTAAACGCAGTTTTAGGCGGAGGCATGAGTTCAAGACTTTTTACTGAAGTGAGGGAAAAACGCGGACTAGCCTATGCTGTCAGAACTGAGTTTGATAGATATTTAGATATTGGATACTTTGCGGTTTATGCCGGAACCGATCCTAAAAAGGCAAAAGAGGCAATAAAGGTAATTTTGGACCAAGTGTTTAATTTTGGTAATAGGTATAAACTTACTAAAAAGGAATTCGAGAAGGCTAAGGGGTTTCTTGAGGGACGTCTTGCACTTTCCCTCGAGGATACAAGTGAAGTCAACGCTTTTTTTGGTCCTGAACTTTTATTGTTGAAGAAAATTAGGACACCAGAAGAAGTTTTTAAAAAGATTAAAAGGGTAAAAATAGAGGAGGTTTTAGAGTCAGCTAGAAGGATATTTGCTCCCAAAAGAGTAAATTTGACAATAATTGGGCCGTATAAAAACCAAGAGGATTTTGAAAGACTTCTGGTTTAAATATCTAAATCTTGACGAGTACTATGTTCTAGACAATATTTAAATTTAGATGTTCAAAATTCGAAGTTGTTGAGGTTTTGAAGAGAGAGCGTATCTGGGGATTAGAATCAAGAAGCAAGAAGATAGAATCTAGAATCAAGAATTAAGAATCAAGAAGCTAGAATTTTGTATTTAGAATTTGTTTAGAATTTAGAGATTAGAATTTAGGATTTAGAAATTTGTTATTTGTTATTTGTAATTTGTTATTTATTTGTGTTTTGTGCTTTGTAATTTGAGATTTGAAATTGTTTAGAATCTAGAATTTTAGATTTGGAATTTTTTATCTTTGTCGTGTCTTACATCAAAATTTTAGAATTAACGACTTTGGACTTTTAGTTTATTTGTAATTTAAAATAGTAATATGAAAGGTCTTGAATTTCCAATTATCGGTACAAAGGTTAAGGGTTTGAACAAAAGGTTTGATTTAAATAGTGTTTCTGGGAGAGAGGAGTATTTTAAGGCTAAAGTAGGTGATGAAATTGAACATCTTAAAAAATATCTAAAGAAAAATACTTTTGTGGGCTTTCTTCTTGGTAAGAAAAATTCTGGAAAGGGTACATATTCCAAACTCCTGATGGAAATCTTTGGCGAGGAGAAAATCGCCCATGTATCGGTGGGAGATTTAGTTAGGGAGACTGATAACTGGGATAGCTTCAGAAAGACGAAACGCTTTAAACTTTTAAGGAATTATTATAGAGGTTATGTTTCTTTTGAAGAAGTTGTTAGGTCTCTTTCCGAGAGATCAACATCAAAGCTATTGCCAACAGAATTTATTGTGGCTCTTCTTAAAGCGCACATTGATGAACTTCAAGGGAAAGCAATTTTTATTGATGGTCTTCCAAGGGCAATGGACCAGGTTTCATATTCGCTTTATTTTAGAGACATTATAAATTATCGAGACGATCCCGATTTTTTCGTGCTTATTGATATACCGGAATCTGTTATTGAGGAGAGGATGAAATTTAGGGTTGTCTGTCCGATTTGTCAAACCTCCAGAAACACAAAACTTTTAATTACCAGTAAGATTGAGTACGATGAAAAAAAGAAGGCTTTTTATCTATTATGCGACAATCCAGGTTGCGAAGGTGTGGGTAAGACAAGGATGGTTCCCAAAGAGGGAGACGAAAAAGGCTTAGAGCCCATTCGTGAGAGGTTGATGAAAGACGAGGAATTGATCAGGACCGCCTTCTCACTTTATGGTGTACCTAAAGTTTTATTAAGAAATCATGTACCGGTTAAGGAGGCACTTAAATATTTTGATGAATACGAATTGACTCCTGAATATAGTTTTGTCTGGGATAGCAAAGGGAAAAAGGTTAAGATTTTGGAAAATTCTTGGACGGTTAAAGATGATAATGGAATTGAGTGTTATTCTCTTTTAGCACCACCGGTGGTTGTTTCGATGATTAAACAGATGGTGGAGGTTTTGGATTTGTAGTGTTTCCGCGCTTACTCCGAAGTTAGACCTAGGCGTTTTTCAGCGGTCGCACACAAGCTTGCTCCGCCTGCCTTAAGCCATTCTTGGAGAGTAGAGCTTTCGTTGGGATTTTGTTTTATCTCTTCGTAGATTTTTGCCCACTCATAGTATCTTCTTGTTTCAGCGGGCCATACTTCAGGATTGTTGGGGTTTTCCAGTACTTTATTCCCACCGTTGTATGCTGCGAGGGCAAGTAGTACATTGCCGTTAGTTTTTTCTAAAAGTTTTGCAAGAAGATCGGTCGCCACTTGAGCATTCAACTCCGTATTTTTCATTCGGTCAAAGTCACTTCTTACATCTTCTGGAAAGTTTAGTGGCATTACTTGAAATAGTCCCACTGCTCCGGCAGGGGATACAGCATCGGGGTTTCCACAAGACTCAATTTGCATAACTAAAGCTAATAAGTTAGGATCAAGACCTTTACTTTTTGCCCATCTTTGAATTGAGTCAGCCCAATATTGAACGCTTTTAGTAAAAACGGGAGCAATACCTTTTTCATTACCAACTTCTTTGTTGCTTTGGGCTTCAGGAGGTGGGTTAGGGGCTACTTGAATTTCGGGCGTTGGCAGGTTTGGGTTATTTAAGACATAGGGGTTAGTTTCGGCATTTACATTTATAGAATTTGCAATAAGTGGCAATCCATCGGTACAAGCTCTACCTAGCGTATAACCTAAAAGTACCCTTAGTGCTAAAGCAAAAAATCTTTTTTTTGGGGGGATTTTTCTTCTCTCACTGCTAGACCAATAAATTTTTTGAGGGGATCTTTCTTCTCTCATTAATTCGTAGAGTTAAGTTCAAGTGAAGATCGGTTTTCATCATCAACACCTAAGCTCATATTTGAAATCTCTCGGTAAAGATTCTGTCTTAGATTTTCTGCTTCTTCTTGAACTTTTCTTATAATTTCTCCTCTTGCTGTTGCATTTTTAGTTTGGGCAATGTCATACATTGTCTGAAGCATTAGGGCTCTTAATTTGATATATAGTAGAGTTAAGAACATTGATTGTCTTAGGCTTTCTGTCATATAATCAGCTAGAATGTTTCTTCCCGCTATCCAGAGTTTTATCCTCTCGCCTTGTGTAGTTGTTTTAAGTGTACTTTTTAGAGCCTCGGTTATTGCTGTTTGTGCATCCCTCGCAAGATGATAGTAATTTGTTATATCTTGGACATACTTTTTTATGTCTTCTTCATCTATTTGGCCTCCATTAAGTTCCGATATTTTTTCGTCCAAGGTTGGGTTTGAAAGTATTTCTGAACTAGCTATTCTATCCGGCGTCAAGGGAGAGTTTTCTACTTGTTCTTGAATTTTTCTAAATTCTTCCAATACTTTGCCTTGATTTACAATCGCTTTTACTGTTTCACTGCCTGATCGATTTAAATTGCGTACATTTTTTGATATTTCTCTGTCTAACCCTTCTACTTTTTCTTGAGTTGCAATTGCAGTATCGAGTAAAGCGCCAATTCCTGTTACCAACGCCTGACCCAAAAGTGGATTTCTTGGGTTAGCTACTGCCTCAAGTGTTTTATTTCTAATTTCTGCGTTTCCTGTCACTTTTGAATAAATCTGATCTATACTTTCTTTGATTCCTAGCTTTTCTAATAGTTTTTCCCAGAAAGACTCTTCTTTTTGAGGGTCAAAAACTTTCTTCATCTCACTTACAAATCTCTGAGCGTTTTTGATATTAAATCTTTCAGCAAAAAGTTCGCCTAAATACTGCATGATAATATCTAATTTTTGAAATTCACTGTCTGTATAGCCAGCAAGTGCGGCAAAGAGATTAGCTTCAGTTGGATGACGATCTAAAACTTTTTTTTTAACCACGAATTCCTGTCCAATCGGAGTTCCTAACTTAGCTTCCTGAAGTCTTTCTACATGCAATCTAGTTTCCCCAAGTGCTCTTGACAATATTTGGTCAAAACGTTTCCCTAAGCCTTGTACTAACGAGAGTATTTCTGGATCAAGCGGTGGAAGAGTTATCTCTGGTTCTTCTTGGCGCTTGAAGGGTCCTTTTAATTTTGAGAATATATTTTCCCTCTCCATTTAAGGTAATAATAAAATAACTATAGGTATTATACTCCTTGGGTAAATACTGTCAAGTTTACTTGTTGGATTTAATGGAAGAATCTATAGTATTTCTTTTCTGAAAATAACTTTGGGATTTAAAGCATTTGTTTGGTCGGAGAGCCGGGAATTGAACCCGGTGCCTCTCGGTCCCGAACCGAGCGGTCTACCGATGACCTACTCTCCGTTAAGGGTAGGCTAGATAAGGTATCAAGATTCCGACCTTAATCCTGTATAATTTTAACAGATATTGCTTTTTTAATAAATTTTATTAAAAGCATCTTAAATCTTTTTAAAATGCCAGGAAATTTTTATGTTGTTGCAACGCCGATAGGGAATTTAGAGGATATTAGCTTAAGAGCATTAAAGGTCTTAAGAAATGTTGATTTAATTTTAGCTGAAGACACCCGAGAGACGACGAAATTATTGAATCACTACGATATAAAAGTACCTACTTTGAGCTATTTCCAACATTCAGGGGATAAAAGAAGGTTTGAAGTCTTAAATTATCTTATGGAGGGAAAAGAAATCGCTTTAGTTTGCGATGCAGGAACGCCGGGAATTTCTGATCCGGGCAATGAACTTATCAACTTTTTACTTTCATTCAATCCTGAGATAAAAATTATTCCCATACCTGGGGCTTCGGCGATTACAACTGCGCTTTCGGTGTGTGGCTTTAATACCAATAGATTTTTATTTTTGGGATTTTTACCTAAGAAAAAGTTAACTAAACTTTTTGACTGGATAAAGAAAGGTAAAATAACATTTTGTTTTTATGAGTCTCCCCGAAGGATTTTGAAGACCTTAGAGACGCTAGAAAAATTCTTTGGAAGTAACACGCGTGTTTTTGTTGGAAGGGAGCTTACTAAGATTCACGAGTCGTACTATAGGGGGACAATTAGTGAGGTAACAAAAAATTTGAGTAGCAAAAACATTAAGGGGGAAATTGTGGTAGTGGTGAGTATTTGATAACTTCTTTTGGGCCAAAATTTACTAAAAGTACCTTGATTGTTATGGGCTTTTTTATTTACAATAATTCATGGAACATCGATGTAATAAAGTCTGTTGCCCTTTTGGCAGTCTCGGAAATAATCCATCCTTGAAAGAAATTAAAGAAATCTATTGGGCTCAGGCAAAAAGTCTTCATCCCGATGCAAACCCTAATTTGGTAGGGGAGGAACGCAAAAGAAAAGAAGAGGCATTTAAGAAACTAAACAATTGCTACCATTATTTACAAAGACAAAGAAGAGATGAAAACAACCCTTCGGAAACTTCTAATCCTTTCGGTAAGAATCAGAATCCGAGAATAGTGATTTACCGATCTCCGGGAGTTTATTTTGAAGAATAAGCTAAGTACTTCTTTTTTTCAGAAGTTTCTAACTATCCTTGTGCTCCCAGAGGGAATTGAACCCCCATCTTACCCTTAGGACGGGTCTGCTCTATCCATTAAGCTATGGGAGCTTAAATTATATTCTAACATATTTTTTTATTGAAACCTAAGAGTGGTTAAAAGATTTTTATTTGATGCTCAAAGAATAGAGGTTTGGTACTGTAGAGTTTGAACCGAAATTCGTTAAGATTATCAGACGGTCTGTGCTTAGAGTGGGGTAGGTATGGGGAGCAATGAAGCTACCTGAATATACTATTTGTCTATTTGTTCCATCGTAATCCATTAAAGTGACTTTTGATTCCTCAGCCAAGATTACATGTCTTGAGGACGGATACCAAGATAGGCTTCTTGGAATTTTTTGGGTTTTAGGCGTAGGCGCCAAAGGCTTGCTCCAACTTTGGATAATTTCCTGATAGTCAATCCAGCCATTTAGTTCTACATCTCCTTCAGTAATAAAGAAATTTCGATCTTCTTTGATATCGTAAATATATGTTCTATCCTTTTTGATATCTCTTTCCTGTTTTTGCGTTGATGCACCAGGTAGAGGTTTTATAAGACCTTCGGGTATAGTTGCTGAAGAGGATGCTTGGTAAAGAACCATGTCCTCATCCGGAGAAAATACAATTTTTGAACTGCGTTTTTGCAAAATATTCGCAAGTTCTTCCGGGAGTTTTTTAAGCTGAGCATTTAGTTTTTTATCTCTCTCACTGTCCCAACTTGTGAGAATTGAATTTAAGGAATTTGCCACATTTATGAGTTGGCCTTGAGGCGTGAAAGTTGAGGCATCAAGAAGAAATATTCCCCTTTGTGTCTTAAGAAGTATTTGTCTCCCATCCGGTGACCAGATAAAATCAGCATCTTTGAGATTTCCATCAGTGATTTTTCTGGGTTCTCTGGAAAATCCTAACGGTAGATCTACGATTTCCATGACCCAAAGACCGCTAGCATCAGGGTTGATGTCTGGAGGGACGCTGAAGGCAATTTTAGACGAATCAAAAGAGGGGACAATCTTTGTCACTCCCGAGAATGTTATTGCAGAAAGAGAAGGTGCTACTCTGAAAAGATGTGCGGTCGCTTCAGTGACTTCACCTGCTTTTACTTCAAGTCTTTTTTTCCATTCTAAATAGCCTTCTTTTTTAACCAATACATCGTATGATTGGGGAGGGAGTGAGAGGGTAGCGTTTGTAGCAGTTTTTAACTCACCATTTATAAAGATTGAAGCACCGTCTGGGTTGGATTTGATCACTAAAAGCCCACTTTCCGAGATTTCTAATGTATTTGTATTCAATCTGAAGCCTTTAGCGTACAAAAAAAGCAAAGTGCCTCCAACCCCAACTACTAGAAATGTGAGAAGTAAAAGTAAAAGCCTTATTTTGGCCATCGTTTTATTATATCTTATATTTTTCTTCTTTTCCTCTTGTTGAATTTGCAAATGCTAAATATAATGGCGAAGAAAGGTTTTGAAATTTGAAGATATTATTTTAGGTTATAAAAATTTGTGTAATTTAGAATGTAGAAAGAACACTTTATGTTAAGAAAACGAATCGCTATCGATTTGGGAACTGCCAACACTTTGGTTTGGGTTGCAGGAGAGGGGATTTTGGTTAACGAACCTACTGTTGTGGCAGTTTCCACAGAAGATAATCGGGTTTTAGCAATAGGGGAGGAGGCAAAACAAATGCTCGGGAGGACGCCCGAAAGCTTGATTGCGTCAAGACCAATGAGGGACGGTGTGATTGCGGACTATCAAACAACCGAGGCAATGCTTAGGTACTTCATTGGAAAGGTTACAGGTAGATTCCAAATCTTTCGCCCAGATGTGATGATTTGTGTACCGGCGGGTTGTACGCAGGTTGAGAGGAGGGCAGCGCTTGATGCAACACTTGCAGCAGGGGCTGCACACGCCTATTTAATTGATGAGCCTCTTGCTGCAGCGATTGGTGCAGGAATTCCCGTATCTGCTGCGTCAGGACACATGATTGTGGATATCGGAGGTGGAAGTACTGAGGCTGCGGTTATTTCTTTGGGTGGGGTAGTGGTTCATAAATCAGTCAGGGTAGCAGGGAATAAAATTGATGAGGCAATCCAGGAGTATTTGAGGAAAAAAGAAAATCTTATTGTTGGTGATCAAACAGCCGAGGAGATAAAGATAAAAGTGGGTTCTGCAATTCCTCTTGAAAAAGAGGAAAAGTGGGAAATTTCAGGAAGAGATTTGATCTTTGGATTGCCAAGAAGTTTGGTGATAACCTCAAGTGAGATTACAGAAGCAATAAGACCTACTCTCAATCAAATAATTTCTGCTGTAAAAGGCGTTTTGGAGGATACCCCTCCTGAGCTTGCCGCAGATATAATAGATAAAGGGATTGTAATGAGTGGTGGCACTTCACTCTTGCGGAATTTGGATAAACTCTTAACGGAAGAAACAGGAGTGCCAGCGCATGTTGCTGAAGATCCAATGCTTTGTGTTGTTAGGGGTACAGGTTTGGCCTTGGAGAATATAGAGCTTTGGAAAAGGAGCATAACCACCAAAAGATAAAAGGTCGTCGGGTTTAAATACTATAGGTACATAATTTTGTTTGGATTTATTGAAAGAAAAACGAAAATTTGGGAAAGAAATTTTTAAAAGTAAAAGCATTGTTTCAAAAAGATAATATCCGATAGTAAGTATGATCTAAATTAAGAATTTTGTTGAGAATCTGAGGATAATTAACAAATTTACGGGATAAAATTTATAGACAAATTTTGTTCAAAATGTTAATTTTTTAAAAGTAACAAAATAAAAATATTTTCTTATAGTAATTTAGTTATTTGGTATCGTTTTAAGCGAGTTAGCGAAAAGATCTAAAAATAATTTTTTAAAATATAGGGTATTTATTTTTAGCATTTTATTTGAATATTTTTAAAAATTTTTGAACTTAAAAGAATTCGTTTGAAAGGAAAAATGAATTTTGGTCTAAAAGGATTATCCTATAAGACATTTTTGGATTAAATTTTATTTTTAGATATGGCTGAAAAAGGTGGTATATACGAGAGAATATTGGGCGTGAGGGTTGATAGCAGACCGGAGGATAAAGTGCTAAGCGAAATTGAGTTAAATTTGGAAAGATTTGGTAGGAGAAGCTTTTCCCACGCGCTATTTATAGTTACCCCAAACCCAGAACAGATAGTAAGGGCACAGACAGATGATGTATTTGCAAAAGTACTTAACTTGGCAGATATTTCTTTAGCTGATGGGGTGGGGGTTATTGCTTCTTATAAGTTTTTTAAACTCCCTAAAAATAAAAATTTTTTGCTAAGACCCTTTGTTTATTTTGCACAAGGATTGGGTGTTGCATTTTCAATTATTTTTGATAGACCATGGCTTGAAAAAGAAATTAAGGTAATCCGCGGAAGGGAATTTTTTTTGAAGTTAATAAAGATTGCCTCACAGAAAAATTATAGGGTATTTTTACTTGGGGATAAAAAGGGCAGTGCTCAGAAGGCGCAAAAAGCTCTTGAAAAAGAGTATAAAAATTTGAAAATCTTTTCACTAAGTGGACCTAATTTGGATAACGATGCCAATCCTCTCTCTAGCGAAGATAAGGAAATTGAAAAAAAGGTTTTAGATAAGATAAATGAAGTTAAACCCCATCTTTTGTTTGTGGGATTTGGTGCGCCAAAACAGGAGAAGTGGGTGTACCGCTGGAGAAAAAATATAATTGCTGGAGTTATTATGGTAGTTGGCGGTACTTTCGATTATATCTCGGGAGAGAAAGTATTGCCGCCTCAATGGATATTGGATAGAGGGTTAGAATGGTTATGGAGACTTTTAACTGGTTCACAAAACTTCGCGAGGATAAAAGTTGCAATAATAGATTTTCCCTTGAGGGTTTTTTGGAAGAAGTTAATTTCTGATTAAGGGTTTAGGGAATTGAAATTAGTTGCGAATGGACTTAAGATAAGTAGAAAGGTTGGTATTTCATCTTTCTAACTGGCTATTGACATAATTGTTTGCTTTTGATACCTTGTGATTAAGTAAGATCGATATTCAGCTTCAAAACTATATCAAAATAATTAAAAATATAAAAAATGAGCGGTGAGATTATTAGGAGAAAAAGAAAGAAGAGAAAACTTCGTTTAGATGATCTTCCTGATTTGCTTACCGTAAAAGAGGTAGCAGAGATTTTGAGAGTTTCTCCACTTACAATAAAAAGGTGGGGAAAGAGGGGAAAACTTCCAGCAATTCGCATAAATTCAAGAGGCGACAGACGATATAGAAAGGAGGCAGTGCTTTGGCTTTTAGGAATGCAGACTAGAGAAGAGCAGTAAAAGAGACTTTATTTTTTTCTCGAGATTTAAAGAAATTGTTTGAATAAAGTTTTCCCTTAATAAATTTCAAGTTTTTAAGCTGGTAGTTGAAGTGTAATTAGATAAAATTGTGAACGATAAAAAATCAACAATTCAGGATCTAAAAAAATTTAGTAGAAAAATTCCGCCTTGAACGAAATTGGGGTAAACATCATACTCCAAAGAACCTTGCTGTCTCAATTGCCATAGAAGCAGCTGAGCTATTGGAGCATTTTCAGTGGGATGATTATAAAGAGGAAGATAGAGATAATTTGGAAAGCGAATTAGCAGATATTGTTATCTATTGTCTTTTTTTCGCAGTTTCTAATAATATTGATATCTCAAAAGCGGTTAAGAAAAAAGTGGATTATATTTCCAAAAAATACCCAGCAGACCTTTTTGCCAAAAAGGATGATCCAAAGGATTATTGGCGTATCAAAAGAAAGTACCGCAGTAAAAAGACCGAATAATGGTTAATGCAAGTTAAAAGTCCAAAGTCGTTAATTCTAAAATTTTGATGTAAGACACGACAAAGATAAAAAATTCCAAATCTAAAATTCTAGATTCTAAACAATTTCAAATCTCAAATTACAAAGCACAAAACACAAATAAATAACAAATTACAAATAACAAATAACAAATTTTTAAATCCTAAATTCTAATCTCTAAATTCTAAACAAATTCCAAACAATTATTAATGGTTAATGATTGATGGTTAATGGTTGATGATTAAGAAATCCTAAATTTCTGCCTAGGCGGGAGACAAGCTAAATCCTAAATAAATTGGAATTCTCAAAATCCAAATTTTCAAAAAAGAATTTAATGGTTAATGATTAATGATTAAAAATTCTTGATTCTTAATTCTTGATTCTAGATTCTATCTTCTTGCTTCTTGATTTTAATTCCAAGCCCCA
>CAYSEQ010000010.1:15701-37950 GCA_964430475.1 uncultured Gammaproteobacteria bacterium | reverse complement strand
TTATTTCGTCGTAAAAAACCAACAATTTCTCTGGATATCTTTTTGCCAAATTTTCCCTTAGCTTTTGAAACCCCGTACCGGTAAGTGCACGAAGTTCTAGATCTAAAGTCCTTAACTCTCCTTTTTCTTTGTTGGAGCCTCTTTCTGGATTAGACATTGCGCTTAATTTTATTTATTATTAAATCGGTTTTCAATACCTCGTACTGGAAGGGCACATCGCGGACGCTCTCTGACTAATATATTGTATCAGTGCTAACAGAATATCCTATTTGGAAGGAGGTTAATGTGTATCTAAAAATTTTATATAAGCCTTTCTTCCGTCCGAAACGATGAAAGTCCTAATAGTGGATGGTTGTCCTGAAGTTTTTGTTTTTTCATAAAGTCTTAAGTACAAAGGGGGAGGTAAATTGTCAACACGGAAGGAAATGGAGATTTGTGGATTAAAAAGTCTTGACTTTGGCAAATGAGCATCAAAACAAGATTCCATAAGTCCCTCCAGTGGCATAGTGAAAAAGCAAGCTATTCGGCGACGACTCATTATTTCCGGAAAGATTCCAGAAAGAATACTAGGAGTTAGAAAGTCAAATGACCCCTCTTCACCTTTCTCAACGACTTTTTTTAATGCTTCTATATTGTTTGGATAATACATTGCGACATTTAGTATCATACCTTCTGGTGAAGTTGCACCTCTAACGAAGTCTGCTTCGAATTCTCCTTCTTTTAATTCTCGCTCAAGTTGCCATGAACAAGGTTCCATATTTCTTGTAATTCTATACTGCAGGAAATAATTTTGACCTCTATCAGTTTGGAATTCCACTAATGGGCAAGAGGCGGAACCACGACATTCAGTTCTAATTCTTTCATAAAATTCTATAACTCCTTCAAGTCCTTCTCGAAGTTCATCAGTCATTGGATTTGGGCCATTTAAAACTACCTTTCCGTTATCAATGATGCAATAATTCTTAAAATTTTCACCAGAAGTAAAAATATGATAGCGTCCAGGGATTGTCGAATCTGCTATAATGCTTCTATTGTAACCCCTTATTTTTCCCCAATATGAATAGCTTATTCTTTCTATAAATTTCTCTATGTCTAAACCAAGTAGGTTACAATAAATGCGAATTTTAGGCAGAGACAGCCTTATTAGACGATCCCGAAATGTTGCATCGTCAGTGTTTTTGAGTCTACCGAAAATTCTTTTTTCTGCACCGACTTTTACCTCCCTTATGCCATAATCTTTGTAATAATTATTCCAATTAATTTTAGTTCCATTTTTACTGCAAAATGCTTTACTTTCTGCTATTCGGGGGCCATTTAAAGTATAACTTTCTAGCAAACCAGCCACTGAAGCATATTCCTCGGGGTGTTCGCTTCTAACAACAATTTCTTTACCTTCCTCAATAGCTTTTAATACTTCTTTCAAATTCTCATATCGAGGTGGTACTAAAATTCCACAAGCCTCCAACAACTCAGCAATTTCCTTTTTAGGCTGACGAGGCGGGTTTTCTAAAAATTGACCATCTCGTTCTTTACTTTCTTAGCCCTCTTCAATAAACCGGGGTAGGATCTCCGATATTGGTGTGTTATTTGATCTAAATTCTTCGGTCATATCCTCATGTTTTAAATTGGTAGGTTCTAAAGTGTGTAAATGACAATTCATCAAATTATTTAAAAATTAATTCCATAACAAAGGCAGATTGAATACTCTAAATAATTATAGTATCAAATCAACCTTTCTTTTAAAACCGGAGCATTAGCCCTAAAAGGAAAATATAAATTTTACAAAACTTGTTTATAAGTGAATAGAATACATAGTATCGATTTTTACTGTTAATTTAAATTGCAAGTATATATTTTACATATGGTTGAGACTGTCAAGAATCACTTTACTAATCTCAGGTATATCACTAACAGCTGACCTGTACGCTTGTGTTGGTGTTTGGTGGGGTTTTTTAAAGTTGTTGAATCTCGAGCACCCTGTAAGTTTTTGGTTTCTTTTTCTTCTTTAAGGGTAAGGATTAAACCTTTCAACCATTAGATTGCCTTGGGGTGTTTTTGTATTGGTAAAAAGTAAACTGTCTAGAATTTCTCACAAGCCTTTTAAAAATATTTGCTAAATTTAAGATCCATTACTCAGATTTGTAAGTATTTAAGGGGTTTGGTTTTGTCAAAGTAGGAGTTATATCCTCAATAATTCTTTGGGTCTACCGGTAAAGTTGTTTAACTCTACGCCCATTCCAATAGGTTTTATTTAAGTTTTTAAGATATTGTTTTTTCCGCAGAATTACCGTATTATAAATTTAATAAGGCCTTTGTTTATTTTGTAAAATTAATGTATTCTCCAAAGTTTACTATAACCAACAAGATTCTAAAAAATATTGGATTAATAGAGGCGGCGAAAGAGGTCATTGAAAACGCACCTCTTATTCCTTATTACGAGAAGCAGTTTAAAAGCGATGCGATGGTGAGAAGAGTTCATCACGGAACACATATTGAAGGTGCTGATCTTTCGCTTGAGGAGACTAAAAGGGTTCTTGAGGGAGAAGAAGTGGTTGCTTTGGAAAGGGATATTCAAGAGGTAATAAATTACCGTGATGTGATGGAACTTTTAGATGAACTTGTCAATAAAAGAGGGGGTTATAACCTTGAGATGTTGTTGGACATACATAAAGAAACTGTCAAGAAGTTAGTTTCAGAAGATAAGGTAGGTGTTTTAAGAAAAAGTCAGGTGGTGGTCAAAAACGAGGAGACTGGGGAAGTTGTACTTCAACCTCCATCATTTATTGAAGTACCATTTATTTTGGAAGATTTTTTTGAGTGGTTGAATTCAAAAGAGGCTTTGGAAATTCATCCCGTTCTCAGAGCTGGTATTGCCCATTATATATTGGTTAGTGTTCACCCCTTTGTCGAAGGAAATGGACGGACAGCAAGAGCCTTTTCAAATCTTGTAATGATGCGAGAAGGTTATGATATCAAAAGGTTTTTTGCCTTAGAAGAACATTTTGACTCTAACCCCTTACGCTACTATGAGGCTTTATCTTTTGTTGATAAACAGTCGAAAAATCTTGCAGCCCGGGATTTGACTTTTTGGCTTGAATATTTTACAGAAGTTGTGGCAATTGAGCTGAACAAAATAAAAGAAAAGGTGAGAAAAATCTCAATTGATACCAAACTTAAAGGAAAAATTGGGGGACAGGTGGCTTTGAGCGAAAGACAGATGAAGCTTATAGAATACATTTCTGAAACGGGGGGTGGGGTTATGCAAGAACTTAAAAATGTCTTGCCAATGGTTTCCGAAGACACCATTCTTAGAGACTTGGGTTATTTGATTCAAAGAGGTATTATTAAGAAGGAAGGGAAAACTAAAGCGGCTAGATATGTGATAAATAAATAGGTTTAAGATTTTAGAACAATGTCGGCTAGCGATCCACAATTTTTGTATATGATTTTAATACTGCCAAGCCTTTTTGGCTTAACCTTGGTTGGTGATGGTTTAAATAAGATGATTCATGAAGAGGCGGGTGGAATAATAAGTATCGTTTTTGGCCTAATCTTTATTGGGGTGGTTGTCTTTGTCTATCTTTTCTTTGCTAATTTTTTTGCTCAGCAACCCCTCACCTAGTTTATCATTTTTTAGGTAGACATTTATAGTTGCTATAATAGGCAGGATCATGGAATTTAAGATATTGGCTACATTTTTAGAAAAATTAGAGAAGACTTCTTCTAGAAATGAGATAACGAGGATTTTAGCCGATCTTTTTAAAAGCCTAGATGTAAATGAGATAGATAAGGTTTGTTATCTTCTTTCTGGGAGGCTTGTTCCAGCGTACGAAGGAATAGAATTTAATTTAGCTGAAAAGATGATGATGAAGATTCTAGCGAAGGCTTATAACCAGGATATTTCTGAGGTCGTAAGTTTATACAAGATGAAGGGAGATTTAGGGGATGTCGCAAGCGTATTAGCTAAAAAGGAAGTTAGGGGGAGAGGTTTGAATATTGTTGAAGTTTATTCAAGACTTCTTGAGGTAGCCAAAGAAGCAGGTGAAGGAAGCCAGGATAGGAAGGTTAATAAAATGTCAGATCTCTTTTCCGAGGTTGATCCTCTTTCCGCGCGATATTTGGCAAGAATACCAACAGGAAATTTAAGATTGGGGTTTTCCGATATTACCATGCTTGATGCACTTTCGGTGATGGAGATTGGTGATAAAACTGCTCGTCCTAAGATTGAGGCTGCCTACAATATTGTTGCCGATATAGGAAAGATCGCTCAGCTAGTTAAAAAAGGTGACATCGACAAACTCTCCTTTATCAAGGCAAAGCCAGGAATTCCAATAAGACCATCGCTAGCCGAAAGACTTTCTTCGCCAGAGGAAATAATTGAAAAGGCAGGACCAAAGGTTGCGATTGAACCTAAATTAGATGGTTTTAGGACACAAATTCATGTTTGGAAAGAGAACGCAGAGAAAAAAGTCGCTCTTTTTTCCCGAAATCTTGAGAATACTACATTCATGTTTCCTGATATAGCTGAATCCGCAAAAAGGATTCCTGTTGAGAGCGCAATTTTAGATTCAGAATCCATTGCATATAATCGTAAAAGTGGTAAATTTTTAGCGTTTCAGGAAACAGTCCAAAGGAAAAGAAAACATGGAATTGAAGAGATGCTTGAAAAACTGCCTCTATATGCTTTCGTTTTCGACATCCTTTACCTTAATGGGGAGAGTCTAGTAGGTTTGCCTTTTTACCAAAGGAGGGAAATCCTCGTTAAGACTTTAGGAAAATTTCAAGGCAGGATTAAACTGGCCAAACAGATGTTGACAGATAATCCTAGGGTTATTGAAAGAGAAGTTAAGAAAAACATCCAAGAGGGGTTAGAGGGTATTGTTGCCAAAAGACTTGATGTTCCTTACCAAGCTGGCGCGCGGGGTTTTCACTGGATAAAGTTTAAAGCAACAACGGCTGCTTTGGAAAAGTTAAGAAAAGGGGAAAGGGGGGTTTTAGCAGATACAATTGATTGTGTTGTAATGGGTGCCTACAAGGGTAGAGGTAAAAGGGCAACCTTTGGAGTAGGAGGGTTTCTTTTAGGTGTAAGAGGCAAAGATGATAAATTTTATACGATTACAAGATTAGGAAGCGGCCTTTCTGACGAGGAATTTAGAGAGGCTTATAGAAGGGTTCAGAAACTTCAGGTAGGAAAAAAACCCAAAGAATATGTTGTCTTGAAAGATACAGAACCTGACATATGGCTTAAACCTTCTTTAGTGGTTGAGATTTTAGCAGATGAAATTTCATTATCTCCAAGGCACACAGCAGGTAAAAAGGGAGAAAGGGGTTATTCTTTACGCTTTCCACGCCTTGTGCGTTTCCGAGACGATAAAGATCCTGAAGATGCAACTAGTGTTGATGAGGTTGTAAGGCTTTATAAGCTTTCTAGACACTAACATTTCCGTTTAAGCCCCAGATTGTAAAACTCCAAGCTAGCTAGAGTAAATTTGGAGGTTTTTTCTTAAATCTATTTTGTTTATAATGAGTCAGTTAAATTTTTTTGTTTTTAGTAAATATGGTATTGGTGTATATTTTAGTTATCTTAATCTTCTCCCTTCTTCTTATTAAATCCGCTGACATGATAATTATCGCGGTAAGAAGGATTGCAAGAGAGGCTCACACTGCAGTTTTTGCAGTTTCTGCAATAGTTTTGGCTTTAGGTACAAGTTTGCCTGAACTTTTTGTTGGTATAACTTCTGCTTTGGAAGGATCTTCTAATCTTGCTTTTGGCGTTGTTTTGGGAAGCAATATTGCGAATATAGCTTTAATTGGTGCAGCCTCGGCATTTATTACAGGGAAAGTCCATATACAAAAAGAGGATATCAGAAAAGATATATGGGCAGCTCTTTTTGCAGGTTTAGCTCCTCTTTTTTTAGCCTTAGATTTAAGCGTCAGTAGAGTTGATGGGTTGATTCTTTTAATGCTTTATTTTGCTTATACTTTGGGAGTCTTCCGTAGGCGTTTTGAGGAGATTGAGAAGCAGCAAACACAAGAGAGTTTTGTGTATAGATTTATGCGGGAATTTAAAAATATTGAGTCTATCAAAAGTAGGGAATTTGCCCGGCTTTTTTTTGGATTGGCCATCCTTATTTTTTCTGCTGATATGATTGTCAAATTCTCCGTACAGCTTGCCAAGATTGCTAATATACCCTTATTTTTAATTGGTCTTTTTCCTCTCGCAGTGGGTACTTCCTTACCGGAGCTCGTTTTTTCCTTAAGATCTTTGGAAAATCACCAACCCTCAATGTTTTTAGGAAATCTTTTGGGTTCAGTAATTGCAAACTCTACTTTTATAATAGGAGTTACTACTCTTATTTCTCCACTTAATATTGTAGCGTTTAACGAGTATTTGATCGGAATCATAGCCTTTACACTTATTTTTGTCTTATTTAGGGTTTTTACTGTGAGTAAAAAGAGGCTTGACAGATGGGAAGCTGGAGTTCTTCTTTTATTATATTTTATTTTTGTACTTATAGAATTTACTTGAAAAGAAAAGAGAATAAGTTAATTCTTTAAGATTTTAGGCCTAAAATTTTGATTACCTTAAATCCGACAAATTAGCTTAAAAGATTTAAACATCCCAGGCTGACCTTATTCTTTATGGAAGTGATAGCGGATTTAGAGGTTCATTCAAGATATTCAAGAGCTGTCTCAGATAAGATGAGACTTCTAGAGATTGCTGAGTGGGCAGTGAAAAAAGGCATTGGTCTTGTGGGTACAGGGGATTTTACTCATCCAATGTGGCTGAGGGAGTTGGAAGCGAATTTAGAAGAGGATGAAGTTGGAATTTATAAGTTAACCCCGAAACTCAAGATGCGAAACTTAGATAAAACTAGGTTTGTTTTAACTTCGGAGGTTTCGTGCGTGTATAGTCATAATGGAAAGGTAAGAAGAGTCCACATTATGGTATATTTTCCTTCCTTTAGGGATGTAAAAAAATTTAATGCAGATTTGATGTTGTGGGGTGCCAATCTTTTTTCTGACGGAAGACCAATGATAAGCTTGACACCAGCTCAGGTTGTTGAGATCGCTTTAGCTGTTAATCCTAAGGCTCTGATAATTCCTGCCCATGTTTGGACACCTTGGTACGGATTTTATGGAAGTGCAAGCGGGTACGATTCTTTGAGAGAAGCCTTTGGGGATCTTGAGAAGTATATTCCTGCTGTAGAAACAGGTTTAAGCTCGGATCCGGCGATGAATTGGAGAATCAAAGAATTGGAAGATAAAAGAATCGTCTCATTCGGCGATGCCCACTCACCACAAAAGCTGGGAAGGGAAGCCACAGTTTTTGAGCTTAAAAAATTGAGCTATGAAAGCTTATGGAATGCAATCTGTGCAAGAGGTGATGATTTTATATCTTACACTATTGAGTTTTACCCTGAAGAAGGAAAATACCATTATACAGGTCATAGAAAATGTAGAGTTTCCTACTCTCCTTATGATGTTAAAACTAAAGGAATAAACTGTCCAGTCTGTGGGGAGGTTCTTACTATAGGTGTGGCAAGTAGGGTAGAAAATTTGGCATCGCTTGCTAGCGATATTGAGACTGAAATCGATGAGTTTGGTGTCAGGTGGTTTAAGAAGGTAGTCAAAAGTAGACCAAAGTATGTGATGCTTGTTCCACTTGCCGAGATCCTAAAAGAAGCCTTAGGAAAGGGAAGTGGTGTTGGGAAAATAGGTTTGATGTACAATTTATTGGTTGATAATTTGGGCTGCGAATTTGATGTTCTTTTAAAAACTTCCTTTGAAGATATAAAGAAAGTGGCGGGAGAGAAAATTGCTGAGGCTATAAAGAAGGTGAGAATCGGTGATGTCGTGATTCTTCCTGGATATGATGGAGTGTTTGGTGAAGTAAGAATTTGGGGAAAAAGGGAGGAAGAGTCGAATCCTATTGACCAAGGTAGACTTTTTTGAAAAGATTATATTAATAGATTTAAAAAATTTTTATTCGTTTAAAAGTTTAGAAGATTTTAAAGGTTTATTTAGGATAAAATAGAACGGAGGTGAATAAAAATAAAAATATGAAACCCCAAAAAAGTGGTACAGGACTTCCCAAAAATACTTCCGCGGCGCTCTCATATGTCTTAGGTCCATTGACAGGAATCGTATTTTTCATTTTAGAAAAGGATCCGTTTGTAAGATTTCACGCAATGCAGTCAATATTGGTATTTACCTCTATCTTTATTTTACAGATAATAGTCTCAGCTACTTTCATACTTTTCTTTATAGTTCCATTAATCTCGATCTTCGCCTTTATACTTTGGTTGGTGTTGATTTACAAGGCTTGGCAGGGAGAGGAGTGGGAGGTTCCAATTCTGGGAAAATACGCAAGAAAGTTCTCTAAAACAGGATAGAGGTTTTTTCTAACTTCTACCCGCTGCCCAAAAAATTTTATGGATGAGCGGGAAAGAATGATTTACGAGATAAAGAAACGCTATAAGTTGGATGACCCTCGTGTATTTTCAGCAATGCTTCAGGTTCCTAGGGAAAAATTTGCACCTCCGAAGCATATTGATATCGCCTACGACGATGCACCGGTTCCTATCGGTTATGGACAGACAATGAGTCAACCTTATACTGTTGCCTTTATGACAAGTCTTTTGAATTTAAAGGGTAATGAAAAAGTTTTAGAGATTGGAACAGGGTCTGGTTATCAAGCGGCAGTTCTTTCAAAACTTGCGAGGAGGGTATATACAATTGAAATCATCCCCAATCTTGCCAAGCGCGCTGAAAGGATTCTTAGGCAGTTGGGATACAAGAATGTCAGTGTAAAGATTGGAAGTGGGAAGTGGGGTTGGGAGGAAAAAGCTCCTTTTGATGCAATTATCGTGACTGCTGGGATTAGAGAGAAAGTCCCAAAAGCACTTTTTGAACAGTTAAAACAAGGTGGAATTTTAGTCGCACCCATAGGAAGAGGTGAAGATAAAGTGATGACAAGGTTCATTAAGGGAAAAGACAAAATACTTAAAGAAGAATACGGCATTTTCCACTTCGTGCCATTTATTGAGGAGAAAAACTAGCATTTATCTCTTGTTTACATTTTATTCCTTTACCTCTTTTATAAATTCTAGAGCATTGTAAAATTGACCTATGAGACTCGTAGTTGGATTGGGTAATCCGGGGGAAAAATTTGAAAAGACAAGACATAATGTGGGATTTATGGTGGTAGATAAGCTAGCGCTTGAAATTTCTAAATCCAAATTCCTAAATCCTAAACAAGTCCAAAATTCAAATTTCAAATTTGATAAAAAAATGCCTTGCTACCTATTACAAACTGCTAACTTCTTATTAGCAAAGCCGACAAGTTTTATGAATTCTTCAGGAATCGTTGTGAAGAAATTAGTTGAACATTATAAGGTCAATCCCTCAAATTTATGGGTAATTCATGATGATTTGGATTTAAGACTTTCGGAGTACAAAATCCAATTTGGGAAGGGCCCTAAATTGCACTATGGAGTTTTGTCTATAGAGAAAAGTTTGGTCACAAAAGATTTTTGGCGGGTAAGGATAGGAGTTGATAACAGGCAGTTGGGTGAAAAGGTTTTGGGCGAGGAGTATGTTTTGGAGGAATTTACACACCAAGAACAAGAGATTATTCAAAATGTAATAGACGAGGTTGTTGAAAAATTGCTGCAAAGGTTAGAATAGTTTGTTCTATGTCAAGTGGCAACTTTACCAAGATAGGAGATATTTTAAAAAAATTTAAGTCCGATGAAGACAAATATATTTCGCGTGAGTTTCAAAAATATGGCTACGAGCTTGCAAAAGAACTTAATGACCTAAAACATAAATCCTTGTATATAAAACTTGCGAAAGAAACTCCAAGGGGGCTATTGGAGGCTGCGAGAAATTTTGTTAAAGATGCGTATAATGTTAAATCCAAGCCCAGGCTTTTTATGTGGCGACTTCAACAACTAAAAAAGGAAACTAAAAACAAGTAGTCGCCACACAAGAGGAGTTGAGCGAAGCGAAAATCTCTTATAAGGAGGAAAAAGACTGGTTAATTTAGGTTCTTGTACCTTACATTTTCTATGAATTTATATAGGGCTTTTCCCGGATTTATCTTAAGGATTTTTCTTTTAACATTTAGCCTATTTATTTTAAATAAATTTATAGTGTTGGAGTTTGTATTGAAAAGATGCACTTGAGAAAACAAGCGGATAAGACTTCCGAGATTCGTTCTTAGACTTAAGTTTACTAGTAAAGGTAATAAATAGGTGGTTCTTTGTGCGAGCTATTTATTAGCTTTTGTTGAGAGTTTACTGTTAAAAAAGATTTTTAGAATTATTTTCATTCTTTAATTCTTTTTCTGTACTCTACTCAGTTGAAAAAACCTCCGTTTTGGAATTTTCAAAGATGATTTTATATTTTTGTGAGTTCAAAAGTTGGTAGCGAATCAAGGGAAGATAATCCTTTTCTTCTTCGGAGGGTTTATAAATGTAGATGTGGGTAAAATCTATTTGGTTGTTTTCTAGAAGATCTTCTATGCAAGGAAGGTCTTTGTCATAACAATCCTTTATCTTTGTATAAAGTTCTACTCTTTTTCTAAAAAAATTATCTCCTAACCACTCATAACCTTGAGGAGTGATGATGCTAATTCGTTGGGTTAAAGTGGGAAACCACTCGGAAACAGGATCCATTCCCCATGTTGGAGATTGCCCACTTGTAAGTAAAAGAAATCTGCTTTCCTTAGGTGTGTTTTGTTTTATCCATTCCAGTGCTTCTCTTTCCTGTTTTTTACGAAGTTAAAATAGCCTCCTGGAATTCCATTAAGGCTCAAAAATGATAGAGAAATTGGTAGGTAGAAAAGTAGAAATCCAAGGAAGAGTTTCGCTGAAAGCTTTTGATAGGAGTTTAATTTTTTTAAAAAAGATCTTGAAATGCTTGTTAGTGTAAAGGTGATAATAAAGACTTCTGGTATTGTAACAAGGTTGGGTGAGCTTCTTGGTGCTATTAAAATGGGGATTATAAACCAAAGAATGAGAGTGTATTTTTTTGGATGAAGCAGAACCCCAAACTAAAAAGAGTTAATACAGCCCAGATGGTCACAAAAGGCTCGTCAGTGACATTAAGTGTAAATAAAAAGGCATAAGTACTGATCCGTTCTTCAAAAGTTGTGACACCGGATTTTAGAAAATACCAAAATGGTGATATCCCGTGGTTTTTAATAATGTAAACCCACCAAGGGGAAGTGAGGAAAAGTGAGGAAGTTAAAATGAGGATTAATTTTTTGAAAGACCGGTAAGGTTGGGGAAATTCAAATAAGATAACTAACAAACTAAGAATCGTAAAAAAAGCCCACTCAAAGTGGCTTAATAAGCAAAGAGAAAAAAAGATAATACTTAAAACTAAACTTCTTTTGTGGGGTTTTTGTAAGCCCTTATTCCAAAAAGAAGGCTAAGAAGGCTAAAAAAAGGCCTAAAGATCTTGCTATACCACCTCCCATAATAATCCAAATAAAACTTCTGGGTAAAAGTACAAAGATAAGGGTAGGTATGATGGCAATTTCTTTACCCCAAAAGTTTTTAGCAACAAGGAAAAAGATAGGTATGGTTAAAAGGGAAATAATAAGTGGTAAAAAATGTAAGATTTCGATAAGAGGAATTGGTAAAACTTTGGAAATAAACCCCGCGAGGTAGAAAGACAATGGGGGATAAGCAAAGGGAATCTGAGCTTGATTGTAGGTCGTAAAAATGGGGAGTTTGAAATTATTTTCTTTAAGATCTTGTATCATCGTATAAAAAAGCCCCCCATCGTTGAGAGGAAAGTCGGATCTTGACAAGGGTGATAAGCAAATCGCAAGAGCAAGGACAATAATAGAGAAAACGGGGTGTTTTTTGATAAATATTTTTAATTCCAAAAAAGGGTTTAATAAAAGATTCAACATTTTTACTTTCTCGAAATCATAAGCATTATAGATTAAAGATTTGAAAGCAGTTAGTTAAGTATATAATATCTTTCAGGATGGACTACTTAAATTTTTTCTCCTTACATGGTAACTGGGTAGATTTCGTCATTTTGATAATCCTTATTTATTTTGTCACTGAAGCCGTAAGATATGGTTTTTGGGTAATACTTGCGGATTTTGTAAGTTTTCTTTTGTCGCTTGTTTTTGCCCTAAAAGGATATGGTTTTGTTTCCGACCTCTTAAGATCGAACTTTTCGCTTCCACACTCACTTTCTAATGCGTTTGGTTTTTTAATAGTGGCAGGCGTGTCTGAGTCTATCTTGGGTTTTGTTTTTTTAAGAATTGTGCGAAAGATTCCCTTAAGATTTTGGAAAAGCCCCTGGAGTAATTTGGCATCTATCTTTCCAGCTCTTGGGCAGGGTCTAATTTTGACCTCCTTTTTTCTTACGCTTGCCCTTGGTCTACCAATTCTTCCTAAGATAAAGGCTGATATTAGCGAGTCTCGGATTGGAGGCTTTTTGGTTAGGAACACCTCAAATTTTGAGGTAAAACTTAGCGATATTTTTGGTGGCCTTGTTGAAGACTCTTTAACTTATTTAACGATACAACCTAAAAGTAATGAATCAATACCCATAGAAGTAGGTGACAGTCGCCTAACAGTTGATGTGAATTCTGAAAGAAAAATGTTTGAAATGGTTAATCAAGAAAGGAAAAAGTACGGTGTAGCTGAGTTGATATGGAGGGAAGAATTGGTCCCGGTTGCAAGAGCCCACGCCAAAGATATGTGGGAGAGGAAGTATTTCGGACACATATCCCCCGAGGGAGAGGATATTAGGGATAGGCTTAATAAAGCAGGAGTAGAGTATACTTTAGCCGGTGAAAACCTGGCTCTTGCCCCAACATTGCTAACTGCACATACAGGTCTTATGAATTCCGAAGGACATAGAGAAAATATTTTGGATGTTAGGTTTAAAAGGATTGGTATTGGAGTAGTAGACAACGGAATTTATGGAAAAATGTTTGTGCAAATATTTACCGACTGAGTCTAAATGCCAAACTCAAAGATAAAAATAAAAAATGAGGGTTTAAAGGTTTTTGTGGAGGTTTATGAAATTGTCAAAAAAATACCCAAAGGGAAGGTTGCAACTTATGGACAGGTTGCAGCTTTCCTCAATGGGCACAGAAGAGGAAATAGCGGTAGTTTTAGAAAGAAGATAAGTCCAAGACTGGTAGGGTTTGCACTGCACGCCAATAGAAACCCTAAAGTTCCCTGCCATAGGGTTGTTAAGAAAAATGGAGAACTCGCAGAAAATTATGTCTTTGGAGGTTTTATGGAGCAAAAAAGAAGGTTATTGCAGGAAGAAGTGAGTTTTATAGACAAAAATCGGGTTGACCTTTCAAAACACCAATGTAGCCTTTGAAAAACACTTTTATTAAAAGTAAGATGGAATCTAAGCCAAGTATAAAGTACTTAAGATTTAGATATTGAAATTGGTTTTGTATTCCTATGTCTGAAGTTCGAGCCCATGTGTTTATTGAAGGAAGGGTTCAGGGAGTAGGTTTTAGGTGGTGGATTGCAGGGAGAGCTAAAAATTTGGGGTTGGTTGGCTGGGTAAGAAATCTAAAAGACGGTAGAGTTGAAGTAGTTGTTGAGGGTCCGAAAAAGGAGATCAAAAAGTTGGTTGAGGAGTGTAAAAAGGGTCCTTTACTCTCAAAAGTTTCTCACCTTGATGTTTCTTGGGAGGAGGCAACAAAGGAATTTGAGGATTTTGAGATTAGGTCCACGGTTTGAAAAAAAGTTAAAGTAAAGTAGTGTATGGCCTTTTATATTGGAACATCTGGCTGGCAATATTCTCATTGGAGAGGAAATTTTTATCCTGCCGACCTCCCTTATAAAGAGTGGCTAAAATTTTATTCAAAACATTTTAATTCTGTGGAGATTAATTCCACTTTCTACAGACAAACCCGATTATCTACTTTTAAGAAATGGTCTACAGAGGTGCCTCCAAATTTCATATTTAGTGTAAAGGGAAATCGTTTCATAACCCATATAAAGCGTCTTAAAGATTGCGAGGCTGCCTTGAAAATATTTTTTGATAGCGCTAGCGTGCTTGTAGATAGCAAGAAGAATGCTGACCGCAAGCATGTTGTCCTCTGGCAATTGCCGCCAAGTTTGAAAAAAGATAGGGAGAGGCTAAAAACTTTTCTAGATCTTCTTTCTCGCACAGATTCCGCCTTCTTATTTAGACACACTTTTGAATTCAGGCACGCTAGTTGGGTAGATTCTGGGGTGTTTGAGATTTTAATTAATTCAAAGATAGAGGCAAATGTTTGTTTTCAAGATTGGAAAGATTGGCCGAGAATTTTTGAAGATGAAAAAGTTTTTACAAAATATGAAAAAGATTTAAATAAACTTCCATTTGTTTATGTACGGTTTCATGGTAAGAAGGTTCTTTATACCTCCGGCTACTCTCGTGAAGATCTTGCATATTGGGCTAAAAGCATGCAAGAATGGAATAATGGAGGTAAAGATGTTTATGCCTATTTTAATAACGATGCCTTGGGATACGCAGTCGAGAACGCCCGGACCCTAAAAGGTTTTTTAGGTTTAATATGAAAAGAGAACTTTTAACCCATTTCATTTTTATGATCGCCTTTTTCTTATTGATTACTTTGCTCAAAAGATGGTTTGATTTGGTTTTTTTGCCCTTTTGGTTCGGAGGAATTCTTGGGACATTACTTCCAGATGTGGATTATTTTCTTCAAGCCTACCTTATTCGTCCCAAGGATCAGATGAGTCAAGAGATTGTTTCGCTTGTTTCTCAAAGGAGGGTGATTAAAATTCTTGACTTTGTATTAAGAGCCAAAAGAAATTTACCGGATTTGTTAGTTCATAAGGCATCCTTTCAGCTTATATTTGTAATTTTTTCTTTTTTTATTATTACTTCATCGGCGAATCTTTTCGGGAAGGGGTTGGTTTTGGGATTCTTGATTCACCTCTTGCTGGATGAGGTTGTAGATCTGACGGAGAATAAAAACATCAATCCCTGGTTTAAAGGATTTTTTCTTAACTTGGATGATGAGCAAAAACGTTGGTATTTAGTTGGTAATGGATTGACTATAGTGGGCTTGGCACTCCTTTTGTAAATCTTCTTTATAAAATTACCTCTTTAATTTTTTAGAACATTTTAGTAGACTTTTAGATTATGGACGATCAAGAAGTGAAACTTACTAAGAGGCAAAAAAGGGAACTTGCAAAAGAGATTAAAAGGAGGGAGAAAGAAAAAGAGGAATTAATAGGTAAGATTAGAAAGTTTTTAATAACCTTAATCCCGATCGTATTGATTGTCTTTGTTTTTTATAAGGCGTTTAACTTCTTCAGAAATCCGCAGACAAATGTTCTTTCTCAACAAGTAGAGGTTACAGATTCTGATTGGGTTAGAGGTAAAAAAGAATCTAAGGTGACTCTTATTGAATATGGAGATTTTCAATGTCCCGCCTGTGCTAACTATGAACCAATAGTGCAGGATTTGCTTAAAGAATTTCCGGAGGATTTAAGGCTGGTATACAGACATTTCCCATTGATAACTATTCACAGAAATGCTTATGCTGCCTCCAGAGCTTCGGAAGCGGCCGGGATGCAGGGGAAATTTTGGGAAATGCATGATCTTCTTTACGAAAGACAAAAGGATTGGGAAAAGGCATCCAACCCCAAGGAAATTTTTGTTAATTACGCAAAAGAGATTGGACTTGATGAGGAGAAATTTAAGAAAGATTTCGACTCAGGTAGTTCCGAGGAAAAGATAAATAAAGATTTGGCATCAGGCAGAAGTTTAGGTGTTAACGCTACACCCACATTCCTTCTAGATGGCAGAAAGGTTCAGCCCAGAAGTTTTGAGGAATTTAAGAGATTAGTTGAAGAAAGGATAAATACTCAGTAAGATGCCTTTGATGCAACCTCAGATAGTAATTCCTTTTTTGAGTCTTTTAACCTTATTTTCAAACATTGCCCTTTTGATACTTATTTTCTTTTTCTTACTTGAGAAAATAATTAAGAAAGATTTCTTAAAGCCGATATTAGTTTTTCTTAGAAAAAAGGCACTGGTTTTTGCTCTCGTTGTTTCTTTGACTGCGGCTCTGGGTTCTTTATATTTTTCAGAGGTTGTACACTTTGAGCCTTGTAAACTTTGTTGGTTTCAAAGAATCTTTATGTATCCCTTACCTATCATTTTAGAAATCTCAATTCGTAATAGGTTAGAAGAGATTTGGAGGATAGTCTTACCCCTTTCTTTAATTGGCGGTCTAATAGCAATTTATCATTATTATTTTCAAATTAGCGGAAACCCTCTAATTCCCTGCTCAGCAGTTGGATTTTCAGTTTCCTGTAGTGAGAGATTTTTCACCTATTTTGGCTACATTACTATTCCTTGGATGAGTTTTAGTGCATTCACTCTTGTGAGTTTATTTGCTTATTTTTCAAAGAATACGAATTTTTTGAAAGACAGAAAAAGAGGATAATTGAGTTTAGTTGAAATCTTTTCTGGTGACTTTTCCGTTTACGATCTGAATCAAAACCCCACAATTTGGGAACTCCTTAAGATCTTTGGGTTCTACCTTTCCTTTTGTAATCAAAGCTATAAGCGTTGAGATTATCCATCCGTGGGTACATATAGCAACTTTTGAGTATTTTTTACTTTTAATATCATCTAAGAAGTCTTTGACTCTTTCTACAACATCTTCGAATGTCTCTTTCCCATAGTCTATCATTTCCTCGCTGATTCGAGTGTCTTTAGTGAACCCTTTTTTAAGTTTCTTTTGGATTATTTGTGCGGTTTGCACGCATCTTTTAAGTGGGGAAGTATAGAAGACGTCGATTTTTTGGGTAGAAAGGTATTTTGCAAGTTTTTGAGTAGCAGGAATACCCTCGGGTATGATTTCTGCTGCTTCAAAGTCTTTACCATAAGGGATTTTATTTTTACTAAAATAGGTCTCTGAATGTCGAAAGATATAAAAGTCCATAACTTTAAAAGATTAGTTTAAAGCATTACAGGTATCAAGAAGCAAAAATTGGTATAACAATTTAGATTTGGCGAGGTGGCTGGGCGTTCTAGGGCAAAGGTCTTGAAAATCTTTGTAAGGACTTTTCCTTAGCGTGGGTACGAATTCCACCTCTTCCACCTGTTGGAAAAAGAGGTTGCTAGCTCACCCTCCCTGCTTCGTCAGCAGGCAGGTGCGAGGGCTCGCCAGCCGCGGAACGGTGCGAAATTGAATTTTTTGTCTCTTGAGGTTTCTCTCTCTGCCTACCAGAACCTGAATTTCTTCGTCAAAGTGTAAGACTAGAAGAGAACTTTGTGTTTATCCTCTTTATATTTCTGATATTATTATATTCAAGTGGAGTTATTAAAAAACCTTCTGTTCTGGTAATGGCTAAAATTACTGAGGCGTTAGGGGTTAATATTGAGGAGTTAATAAGATAAAACTATGCAAAGTATAAAAAATCAAATACAATCAAAACCGAATTCTGAAATTTGTAACGAATGCGGAAAAAGCGTAAAGTTGGGAATTGGGTTATTTATCAATAGAGTTGTAGATTTAGATAACTACAAAATAAAAAAATATAACAATAAACCATTTCCACAAGGAAATTATATTTGTAGGGAATGCGAAGAAAGATTGAGAGATAATTAAAAATATATGAAATTCGAAGACCTAATAAAACTTTATGAGAAGAAAAAGGCGCGCTATGGCGCGGAGGCTTTTCGCTATATTTCTCAATTATTGCGAGAAGCAAAAGAATTACATAAAAAGGATTGGTTAAAATCACCAACCCCAAACAAGGACCATGAGCAATCTTGGCGCGCCTTCAAGGGTAAAAATCTGGAAAAGTAGTCATGTTATTAATCAAACTATGAGTTATCATATTCTCTTAGTTGGACAGGAAAATTTTCAAACTTGCATAGATAGGGGTGTCTATGGCGGTGTGGAGTCCTCGTCAGAAAAACTAAATTCAGAGGTTATATCTTGCACTCTTGCAATTAAGCCGGGAGATTTTATATTTTTCTATGTTAAAAATAAAGGAATTTATGGTTTATGGAGAGTTACGGCAGAACCGTTCTATGACCAAACTCCTATTTGGAAAAGTAGCAACCAAATCTACCCTTTTCGTTTTTGTTTCGAACCGACTGTCAGAAAATTTCCTAAATCAGTCGCATTAAGTGATATCTTGGATTTAAGGGATAAGGGTAAAATTTGGACTTTTGATTTGGGTTCATTAACAAAGAAAAATCAGTATATAATTACAACCGAAGAAGGGAAGGAGGTTATCCGCCTATTATTAAGAAATAACCCTATCTTTATTCCAGCAGAAGAATCAAACTCTCTATATAAGCCAAAATCTTATAAAAATATTCCTCTTTCTTTAGAATGCGATGCGAGAGGACGGATAAAGTATGAAGGATTTCTTAATGCGTGGTTTATGAAATCATTCGCTGAAGGGAGGTTAAAGAATCTAGTTGGAGATTATAAGGACTTCTTAAATTATATCCCCACTTCTTTTAATAAAGTGATGGATCTATTTTTAACCCATGTAACACCAATTGATTCCGTTGAAATTCTTCATAAATTTACTTGCATTGAGTTAAAAACGGATAAAGTCACGGAAGAAAACTTGAAACAAATTATTAGATACGAAAATTGGTTGATAAGAAAGTTAGCTGACGGAGATCCAGAGATGGTGCAAAGTATTTTGGTGGGATACGATTTTGATGAGCAGGTTTTAAGATACCGAGATAAAAGAAATCTTATAGAAGAAAAAACTGTAAGGTTATTAAAATATACAGTGGACAAAAATAAAAATGACATTTTGTTAACCGAAATATGATCAGAACAAAATATAAATGTAAAAATTGTGGTTATCAAGGCAAAGAATTAATATTTCAGTTTAATGATTATGGTTATTGTCTTGCTTCCAATGAAGAAGAACCGAATTATTTGGGCGTAACACCAAAATGGATTGAAGACAAGGGAGATGCAGAAATTGGGGAACCCATCGGTTGTCCGAAATGTCAAGCTTGGGGAGTAAATAATTTTGAAATAATAGAGAAAAGGTAGCACGAGAGATATACAGAACTTTGAAACCGGGAAAGGCAATGGGTTGGCTGATTGGCGATCAATGGGTAAAAAGAAAATTTACCCCTGTTGGATTTAAAATTTATCAAATGTTAATAGATAAGGTAGGGTTTGAGCCAATTGATATAATTTGCGTAGCTAGAAGAAACCAAAGCTCTAACACCAGAATCTGGCATTATCGTGCCCAAAAATTCAATTTCTTCTTGCGAGGCTTTAAGTATTTAATTTTAGCCAAAAAGCCAGATGGTAAAACCATTGAACGTCCGGGAAGAGTGGAATGGAAAAGATATAAATAAATATGCCCACACAACGAGAAAAAATAATTAAAAAAGCACTGGAGATTTTAGAAAATCGACCCAACGGAATTAGGTATTCTGACTTATTTCGCGAGATTAAAAACCAATTACCTGAAGTACCAGAAAACACAATTCATGGCACAATTTGGGATTTGGATAAAAAAATTAGCGAAATAGGAAAACCGGAAAGAGGCATTTTTGTCTTAAAGAAATATCTAAAAGAAGGTACAGAGACAAAATTAAAAGAAGTAGAAAGAACCATTAAAGGGATAAATGAAACTGTTTTTTATAATTCATTTGCCGACTATTTAGTTAAAGACTTGGGAGAATGTACAAAAGCAATACCATTAGGAGGAAATAAATTTGGTGATAGATGGGGCACGCCTGATGTTCTGGGAGTATATAAGTTTTCAGAAACCGATCCAATACGACCACCGATTGAAATTATAAGTGCAGAAATAAAAATTGATACTAACCAGCTTGTTACTGCTTTTGGCCAAGCGTGCTCATATAAACTTTTCAGTCATAAAGTTTATCTCGTTGTTCCAAATGAAGCAGAACGAGATATCGGAAGGATTGAGTCTCTTTGTTCAAGATTTGGTATAGGACTTATACTTTTCGATAAAAATAATCCTCAAGATCCAAATTTTGAAATAAGGACCAGAGCTACCAAAAGCGAACCGGATTATTTTTATGTAAATGAATATTTAAGAAGATTAGGTGAGGACTCAAGGAAATTATTTTAAAAGAATTTGCCGCCAAAGAGTAAAATCAGTTATGATTTTACTTGCGGGCTATCGCCCGCTAAAAACTTGAAATCGTCCTTTTCGCTTCCGCTTTCGGGCGAGGTGGGAGGAAAGGAGGGGTTGTTTAGTTTTATATAATTAAGTTTATAGTCGATATTAAGTATAATACCGTGGGTACTCCGGATATTTGAGTATCAAGAAATGCTAAAAAATAAAGTAGAATTTTTTACTCTCTGCAACAATCTATAGCTTTCTGGATAAGGGTACCTAGTTTACTAAAAACAGACTCTTTGCCTTTCTCGGAAGGAGGGTTTTTTTCATCGATAAAATGTACATTTTTACCTTCTTGAAACTTTCCGGAGGAAGGGATATCGGAAAGCTTAACTACTCCAAGATTTATTCCCCAAAAAAGCGAATAAAGTTTATAAGATTTTTCAAAAAGGTTCCAAGCCTTTTCTTTGTTCCCCTTTTTAAGCTCTTTAGTTCCCACTTCCATTAATCGTATTGAGGCGGCAAGCAAGTGTTTGCTAATACACCAAACTTCTCCTTCGTAGTCCTTGATTATTTCTTTGAGAAGTTCTGTTCGCATTTTTCTTACTTCATTCAAAAGATTAAGGTATTTTTTATCTTTCGTCTTTTGAGAGGTATAAAAAAGGTGCTCTTCGATTGAGATTAAATTCATAATACCAATGGAAAGATCCTCGCCGGAGGATAAGTCAAGTTCCTTTTGGGCAGTGATTTTTTCGACCTTTTCTAAAAGTTTTTGAATGTCTTTTTTGTTTGCCATTTTTTAATGATTAATGATTAATGGTTGATGGTTAAGAAATTCTAAATTCTAATTTCTAATTTCTAAACAATCTCAAAATTTCAAAGTCCAAATTTTCAAAACAGAATTTTTAACTTTTAACTCAATTGTGTAATTTATTTAGAATTTAGGATTTAGAAATTAGAATTTTAGTTAGTATAGGTATCCTCCGTAATAATAGACTATAAGGCTTGTTAGGACAAGAGAGAGAAGGGGAAAGACAACTTTTTGGAATTTGAATAATTGTTTCCCATAGACCTTGCGCACTCTTTTATCTAACCAAACACCAAATAGAAACATTACCGAACCAAGACCTGTCCCAAATATTATCTTGTCGATTCCGAGGATTGTGTTTAGTGGGTGGCCGATAATTTTGGAGTACCATAGGGGAACTAAAACAAGAGCGTACATCAAGATAGTAATTAGTAGTTGGTGGTTGGGGGTTAGGGTTTTGTTTTTCTTCTTACCAATCCAGTCTATAAGCCAAAAAGAAGAAGAAAGTATCAGTCCTCCAATCCAGATTGAGGAAACAGCGTCATCAATTCCTAGCCAGCGCGAAAGTCCAAGACCCGCTCCAACTGCAACGGTACAAACCGGACAAACAGCATGGGCTTCTTTAGAGTGAAGCAGTAAAAGGTAAGAAAGAGTGCAGAAGAATAGTACAGTCTTTATTTTTTTCATATTGGAATTAAGTTTTCGGCTTCAAATTCTTAAGATAGTCTATTACTGATACATCACCCAAAATGCATTTGAGTGAAGGAGTTATGAGTAGCGGTACACCAAGTTGATTAGGAGAAAGATTACATAATTTTGAACCTGTTTTGAGGAAGAGGTTATAATTCTCCCTTGAGTTAGTTATTTCATATTTTATCCATTTAAATTCTTCCTTAAGTTCCCAAGTATCAAAAAATTTCTCAACATTAGTGCAGTGAGGGCATTCTTTACTCCAGAAATAGATGTGGTTGTTTTCATTTAGGATCAATTCTTTAATATCTTCTTGGTCACTATTTTTCCTAAAATGATTTACTAAGAATATTCCTCCAAATAAAAGTGGGAGTAAAAGTACAATGAAAATAGAGAGGCCCTTGATCTTCATTATCCGTTTAGATGTTAGCTTTTTTAAATCCAAAAGGCAATACTTTCTTGCAAAAGTCTTGAATTCTTTCAGCGTTAAGTTTACCACTTGACACTCCTTTTTTATGATGATTTAATAAAGATACCCCCTCGGGGGGGGAGAGGTTAACAAAGTTCAGTTTTGTTGATTTTAAAAAATATGGATAAGACAACAAAGACTCAGGCTCTTAAGAGAATGGCAATAGTTGAG
>CAYSEQ010000010.1:4187-15601 GCA_964430475.1 uncultured Gammaproteobacteria bacterium | reverse complement strand
AAATATGGATAAGACAACAAAGACTCAGGCTCTTAAGAGAATGGCAATAGTTGAGGGACACATTAAAAAGGTTAGGGAGATGATTGAGAAAGAGGACTACTGTCCCAATATCATTCATCAGTCAAAAGCAGTCCAGGCTGCTTTGAGAAAGATAGATAGACTTATTTTACATGGACATCTTCACACCTGTGTTTTCCATGAAATTCACGGCAAAAATAGCCAAAAGGAAAGCATTATTGAGGAGATTGTTGATCTTTTTAAGAAGGATCAAGTGACATGAAAAATGATTTTAAGTTGATGCTTTTAGCTTTAGTTTTTAGCTTTCTTTTAATAATAGGTTTATCAAGTATTTTTGGGAAAAAAGGTCAAGACCCGTCTGAGATCGGTATAGAGTCAGATGTTGAAGCGGTCGAGGCTACACCCGAAAGTTATGATTTAGGTGAGGTACCGATAAACGGAGGTATAGTGACTCGCGAATATAAGCTGAAAAACATATCTGAAAGAACCTTAAAGCTTAAAAAAATTGCGACTTCTTGTATGTGCACTCAAGCAAAAGTTAGTATTAATGGTAAGGAGACTAGATTTTTTGGCATGGAGCATTCCATGGATAAAAACCCTCCGGTCAACATGGAGATAAATCCTGGAGAGGTAGCCAATGTTATTGTTACCTTTGACCCAGCGGCTCATGGTCCGCAAGGACTGGGAGCTTTTGAGAGAATGGTTTGGTTAACCTTTAGCGATCCGGTAGGGGTTAAGGAGCTAAAATTTTCAGGAAGTGTAGTAAATTAGCCAATTCTTGGATGTTTGAAATTTAGAATTTAGTATGAGATTGATTTATTTTTTAATAGGATTTTTTGTTTTATTATTTACTAGAGTGAGTATTGTATCAGCCCACTGCCCTTTGTGTACTGCCGGGGCAGCTGGTGGATTGACCTTATCGAGGTGGTTGGGAGTTGATGATAGTATAACAGGGATTTGGATTGCTGCGTTTTTAGGAGCAAGCGCCTTCTGGCTTTCAAATTTGATTAAAAAGCAGTTTATTGCTTATCAAGAAAGCTTTATTTATCTCGGAGTTTTTGTTTTATCAATATTTTCTTTTTATGCTGTCAATCTTGTAAATAGGCATGAAGGCTTGATAATGGGCATCCCCAAACTTATTTTTGGAATTATTCTGGGAGGATTTGTGTTTTACATTGTGGAAATTTTGAATAAGGCGATTAAAAGAAAAAAGAAAAGGGTGCTTTTTCCTTATCAACCTTTGGTTTTTAGTTTAGCCTCAATGCTTATATTGAGTTTACTTGATTACATATTTATTAATTATTTTTATTGATCTATACTGAAGACTAGAGAAATTCCAAAAAGTTATATGGCACGAAAAAAATCGAAATTTTCAAGTTTAGATAAAATCATCCTTTTTATGGTTCTTATTTTGGCTGGATATCTTTTTGGTGTTTATAAAGAAAAATTCAAACTACCAAGCATAGGATTTCTATCTGCGACAAAGGTCTCAAGTTCAGAAATTATCTCAGCGTCGGAGCTTTCAAAAAGGTTAAAAAATAAAAATTTTGTCCTTATTAATGTTCACACTCCTTATGAAGGAGAAATACCTGCAACTGATTCCTTTATTGAATTTGATTCTATCAAAGCCAACGCTTCAAAACTACCTAAAGATAAAAATGCCGAAATTATTCTTTATTGCAAGACTGGGAGAATGAGCGCAGAGGCATTAAGAACTTTAAAGAGTATGGGATATACAAATGTGAAGCATTTAAGTGGCGGGATGGATGAGTGGAGTAAAAAAGGCTTTGAACTTTTGGATCTGTCGCAACTTCCCCAAAAGGTCTTGCCAGATGAAGGTTTTGAGCTTCCAATTTCCTGGGGAGATATTGCACCCAGGTTAATAGCGTTGGGCGTAATTGATAAAACGAAATTTGAAAAAGTGGTAAAAATGGAAGAAGAAGAGAGAAAAGTTTTCGAAGGGAAAGAAGATCTACCTATTCGAATAAATAGTAAAAATAGTCAATTCGTGGTGGATCTTTTGTGGGCACTAGGTCTTGCCCAAAAGAGTTTGGTTTATGATGAGGGCCCTATGGGTAAGGAGTATAAAGATAAAGCAGGAAATTTTGCCTCAACTGGAGGTTGGACTTTGGCAAAAGGCGATCCAATGAATTACTACAATAAGTACGATCTTATACCTTTAACTTCTGATGAGCAAAAAAGGGTTGCTGAAATTTCAAAAAATATCTATCGGCCTTGTTGTGGTAATCCAACATGGTTCCCGGATTGCAACCATGGCATGGCAGCTTTGGCTGCAGTTGAATTGATGGTTTCAAAGGGAATTCCTGATGATGAAATATATAAAAATATTTTAAAGCTTAATTCATTTTGGTTTCCAAGCCACTATTTAACTGTTGCTACATATTTTGCTCGTCAGGGAAAATCTTGGGAAGATATGGATGCAAAGCTAATTTTGGGTGCGGATTTTTCCTCAGCTCAAGGTGCGGCAAAGATAAATGAAAAGGTTGGACCCTTACCATACGAGAAATTTAGGGGAGGCTCGTGTGGAGCTTAAAAGGGAAAGAAGATTTCAAGGTAATGGTTTCTTTACCGGAGACCCTACTTGTACTTTTAGGAATGTTCAATAAAAAAATGTTTAGATTAGCCTTGGCTGCAACAATATCTTTGGTTTATTTTATAGCCGGTCCATACTTTTCAAAAGGTGGTTTGCTGGCCCAAAATATGATGGGTGCTGATAAGGATTTAGTAGACGCAAAAGAAAAGAATCTGGATTTAGACAGAGTTTTGGAAGAAGTGTTGACTAAATATGGCAAAAGCAAGATTCAGGAGCTTGAGTGTAGCGAATTAACAGATGAGGATTTTGAAAGAATAGGCGATGCTTATATGGAATCCATTCATCCTGGTGAAGCTCATGAGGTGATGGATAGGATGATGGGTGGGGAGGGGTCTGAAGCTTTGCGAAGTATGCATATCAGGATGGGAAGAGGATATTTAGGTTGTATTGGGAATTGGGAAGGGAAGTTTGGAGCATTTAATTTTGGTATGCCGATGATGAGTTTTATGGGTAGAAATATGATGGGCGATAGATGGTATCCTTTTTCATTTAATTTAAAAGACCCCTTTTTGTTGTTTGGTATGTTTTGATGCTAATTACTTGGATCTTATTTATAGCGTTTTTGTTTGCTTTGGTGCGTTGGTTTTGGAAAAAAGGGGGTAAATAAAGATGTCTTGCTGTCCGATGCATAAAGAAAAAAGAAAGAAGGAAAAAAACGCTTTTCCTAAAGAATCAAAAAATTTTCTTAGAGGATGGTTCTTACAGAAAATCCAAAAGCTAAGGCCGGGATTGCACAAAAACTAAATTGCTGTTTTTAAATTTCGTGTAATTAAAATGTTTAGTCTTGAAGGGAAATATTCATTAGTTACTGGAGGATCACGGGGGATAGGGAGAGGTATTTCATTGGCATTGGCAAGACAGGGTTCAAATGTGGCGATAAATTGTACAAAGAGTATTGATAAAGCTCAAGAGGTAGTCGAAGAGATTAAGAAGATGGGGAAAGATTCTTTTTGGGTTCAAGCGGATGTCTCAAATAAAGAGCAAGTCCAGGAGATGTTTGCAAAAGTTAAAGAAAAATGGGGAAGGCTGGATATTTTAGTCAACAACGCTGGGATTATAGACTACGCTTCTTTTGAAGAGTTAACAGAAGAGCAATGGGATAGAGTATTTGATGTTAATCTGAAGGGACAGTTTTTGTGTGCGAAGGAAGCGGTAAAGTTAATGCAGGAGAATCATTGGGGGAGGATAATAAATATTGCGTCCATTTCTTCAGGAGGAGTTGGGATTGGTTTTAAAAATATCTCTCACTACACAGCCTCCAAAGCTGGAGTTATTGGTTTAACAGAAAATATGGCCCTTGAACTTGCTTCCAAGGGTATAAATGTAAATGCTGTTGCACCAGGGGCGATTGAAAGTGATATGAGCGCCGGTCTTAGGAATAACCAGGAACTTCTAAACCAAGTTTTAGTTCAAATTCCCAAAGGGAGGATTGGTACCCCGGAAGATATAGGGGCAGCAGTTGTCTTTTTGGCTAGCGAGGAGGCGGATTATATAACCGGTGTCACCCTTTATGTTGACGGAGGTTGGCTGGCGGGATGAATGAAAATAAAGTCAGATATACTTGCCCCATGCATAGCGAGGTTGTTTCAGACGTCCCTGGGGATTGTCCCAAGTGCGGAATGAGTCTTGAGGAAGAAAAAGTTGGAGGGAAAAGTGCAAAGGCAGAAAAAAAAGGTTTAGATCATCAGAAATTTCATTCCCACCCTGGACATCACGAAGAAATGGATCCGATGGAGCACCATTGGATGATGGCTGAGGATTTTAAAAAGAGATTTTTGGTTGTTCTTCCGCTAACAATAATTGTTCTAATTTTATCTCCGAAAATACAAGAATGGTTCTATTTCTCGATTAAATTTAATCTTCAAGATTTCGTACTTTTTATATTGGGAAACTTTATTGTTTGGTATGGTGGTCTTCCTTTTTTCCAAGCGGCTAAAGCTGAGTTAAAAACCAAAAACTATGGAATGATGACGCTTGTTTCTTTGGCGGTCCTCTCTGGTTATTTTTTTTCTTTTATAGCGACATTTCTTTTTCCTGAAGATGCTCTTTGGTGGGAAATTTCCACCTTAGTTTTGGTATTTCTTTTTGGACATTGGATGGAGATGCGCGCGGTTATTGGGACAGGCGGGGCATTAAAAGAGTTAGCAAAACTTATACCCCCAACAGCACATAAGCTAAAAGGAAAACAAGTAGAAGATGTCCCGACAGAAAAGCTAGTAAGGGGAGATTTGGTCTTAGTTAAACCCGGGGAGAAAATTCCGGCAGATGGTATCGTTGTTGATGGGGTATCTTTAGTAGATGAAGCAATGATAACTGGTGAGTCCAAACCTCAAGAAAAGAAAAAGGGGTCGGAGGTGATCGGCGGAACAATAAATATTGATGGCTCGTTAACTGTCAAAATAACCAAGACAGGAAAAGAAAGTGCGCTTTCGCAGATTATGGATTTGATAACTCAAGCACAAAATACCAAGCCCAGTGTTCAGAAACTTGCGGACAAGGCTGCAAACATCCTTACTTTGATAGCGGTCGTGGTGAGTATTGGGACATTTTTGTACTGGTCAGTCTTTAATCCCCAAGGAATAGTCTTTGCGTTAACTTTAGCAATCACAGTAATCGTTATTGCTTGTCCCCATGCTTTGGGCTTGGCAATTCCTACGGTAACGACAATCTCAACCTCGCTTGCTGCCAGAAACGGAATATTGATAAGGGATATGAAAGGCTTGGAGGTGGCAAAGAATCTTGACTATATTGTCTTAGATAAAACAGGAACACTTACTGAAGGGAAATTTGGTGTAGCCAAAATAATTGAAAATAAAAGGTTGAAAATAAAAAGTGATGAGATTTTGAAGATGGCAGCGTCTGTAGAAATTCACTCCCAACATTCAATTGGTCAAGGAATAGTTGAAGAGGCAAGGCTTAGGAGATTGGAGTTTGAGCCAGCTAAAAATTTTAAATCCTACCCCGGCAAAGGAGCCACTGCTGTAGTCAATGGAGATTTATTGGCGGTTGGGAATAAAAAGATGCTGCAGGAGATGAAAATCCTGGATTCAGGATTAGAAATCCCAGACAAGACTTATGGAACTTTAGTTTATGTTGCTAGAAGAAGAGAAATCCTCGGTGCAATTATTCTTGAGGATAAGATTCGTCCGGAGTCCAAAAGAGCGGTTGAGGAGTTTCATAGGATGGGAATCAAAGTAGCGATGCTTACTGGCGATAGAAAGGAGGTTGCTCAGAAGGTAGGGAAAGAACTTGGAATAGATACTATCTTTGCTGAAGTTTTGCCTCAAGATAAAGTTAGAAAGGTTAGGGAATTGCAGGGGAAGGGATACATTGTGGGAATGGTAGGTGATGGAGTAAACGATGCCCCAAGCCTTACCCAAGCCCATGTCGGAATTGCAATTGGAGCAGGAACATCTGTGGCGATAGAGTCCGCAGAAATAGTTTTGGTTAAAAGCAATCCCTTAGATATTGTCAAAGTGATTAAGTTGAGTCGTAAGGTTGATGCCAAAATAAAGCAAAACTTGCTTTGGGCAACAGGCTATAATGTCTTAGCAATTCCTGCAGCAGCTGGAGTTTTTTACCCTTGGCGAATAACCCTGCGTCCGGAATGGGCGGCTTTGGCTATGAGTGCCTCTTCAATAATCGTTGTTGCCAACGCCCTTCTTTTACGGCGTACCGAGCTTTAATTTTATTGAATTTAGAAAATTAGAAAATAAGATGTCACCTTGCATTGGTTAATTGGCGAATGATATTATAGGTATAAAGATGCCAAGTACTCGCGAGAGATTTTTAAGAGTAGCAACATCCTTTTTTCTTGCCACACATTTGACTTCAAGTAATTTTGCCACACAAGAGGGTAAGGGAGAAAAAGAAGTTCAGCCTCAAACTCAGAGTTTACAGGAATTCAAGGGGTTTATTCTAAGTGATAAAGATAGTTATTTTCAGGGGTTAGCAGAAGTACTTCCATCTCAAGACGGTTATCCAGCCGTACTTTCTCCTAAATATCCTCAAAGTGTATGGGAATCTTATGATTTTCGTTTGGGAGTTTTAACTTCTCGCTCCATTGGAAAGGAAATCTCGGAGAGTCTAGGAGAGTCTATCTTGGTTGTTTGTAGGGCATTTGAGAAATATCAAAAAGTTACTACTGGGTGTCTTGCATTCGGTGAGTCGGGGGTTTATTGGGAAAATTCAGCCGGGGAAATATTCAAATATGAAGCACCCTTCAAAGACAATCAATGGATATCTTTGGGATTTGTTGATTTTCTAGATGAGAAATTGGTAATACCTTTAGTATTCTTAGTTGAAGAAGAGGGAGATTCGGAATTTATACGGGGTTTTTATGATGATTCAGGAAGATTTATACCTTACGATGTGTCATATAACAAAGATATTCTTGAAAAGAAAGGAGAGTTTGTTGTTGAGGTACCATTTAGGATGCTTCCTACCCCAAGTTTAGAGGACTTGGGCAAGAATGCCTCTTTAGAAAAAAATTTTGATGAAAGGATAAATTTTATCCCTGGCGTCCAAAACGGAGGCAATCAAGAATCCGAATATCCGGAAACTCAGCTTCCGATACCAATCGTAACTAAAGAAATTGATGTTAATGATAAACAAGACTTTTCACTTTCATGCGAAGCCTCAGCAGTTGGAAAGGCTGTTGGTTATGTGGCTAAATACTTGGGGATAAAGCTTTCTGAAGGATACAAAAGTTGGGAAGATTATTTTGTAAAGAATATGCCCTCGAACCCAAATCCTTTCAGAGGATTTAGAGGAAAAATAAATGGAAGGCCGGGTTCGATCGTTGATTATGGGGTATATGCAAGGGCGTTTTTACCTTTACTTGAGCAGTTAGGCATTCCTGCAAGAGATGGATATGGAGGAGGCAATCCTTATAGGGAGGTAGAAGACGCTGTAAAACAGGGTTTTCCGGTTGTTATTTGGGAGACCTCGCGAAATTACCAAGTAGTTTATGAGAAAGATAAAGAAACAGGAGAGGTTTTCCCTTTAATTCCTTATGAGCATGTGTGGTTGGTAATAGGCGTAGACGAAAAAAGAGGATTTCTAATAGACAATCAGCTTGGAGTCCGAATCTGGGTAAAAGGATTTCCGAGATGGAAAGATTTCAACTACATGAGGTTAATTATTGGGGCGAAGAATGTGTCAGTACCGGATAAAGATGTCTTAGACAGTAAAAGCCTTGTTGAGGAGAAACCTTTTTAGGGAAATAAGGGTTTTTAGTTAAAGGGGTAGTCTAGTTAAACCTTGATTTTTTTGCTACGATTAAACTATGCTTGAATCCCGAGGTTTTCTCTCTCTAATACCTTTACTTTCACTACTTTTCTTTATAGGAGGGATCATATTTTATTGGATTACGGCTTTTTTTATTCTTTATCACCTTATCCGCTTTGGGATAGGTACGACTCCGAAAAAGCTCTCGCTTGTATTTTTACTTACTTCAGTAATCATCACTCTAATAATAACTTTCCTTTTTGTACAAATTAATGTAGGTTCGTTTACAAAACCTCTTACTAGTTTTTAAAAATGGATATTTTTAAAATTTTCAGCAAAACAAAAAATAGTTTTGAAGGAGAATTTCGTGATGAGCGGACTATCAAAGTTGTCCGAATGCACTGGTTTGTCCTCGCAAGGGAATTAATTATAGCTTGTTTTTTACTAATCCCAATACTTCTTGCTGCCTTTTTTTCAAGTTATTTAGGAGGAGTAATTGTACAGAGGTTTATTCTTCTGGTCTTATTTCTTATTCTTCTATACTGGTGGGGTTGGGTTTTTTATATTGCTACTATGTATTACCTTAATACTTGGATTATTACTAATTACAGACTAATTGAGAGTCAACAGATAGGGTTTTTTAGGAGAAATTATACCGAGATGAGTATTAATAGGGTACAGGATGTTTCGGTCGAAGTTGTTGGTATGTTTGAAACATTTTTAAACTTTGGAAACATTGAGGTGCAAAGCGCCGGGGCAGAACAGAAATTTAAAATGTTGTCCGTTCCAGAACCTTTGGAAGTAAAAGAAAGCATTATGAAGTTGGTAGAAGACAGTTCTATTAAGGCTGAGAAGCCTAAAGAATAACCAAAATAAAAATCTAAAAATTCAAATTAAGTTTCAAGTACCAAAAGTAAAATGCCGCAAGAGTAATTAATTTTTGTTAAGAGGCATTCTTAGCAAAGATTCTAAATCAGGTTATAATTAGGAGATAAGATTTTGTCATGATACAGGACTTTGGAAAAATCATGGTTTTTTTGGGACTAATTTTAGTGGTTTTGGGTACGATTCTGTTGTTTTTTTCCAGAATTCCTTTCATCGGAAAGCTACCTGGGGATATTTTAGTCAAAAAGGAAGGATTTACTTTTTATGCTCCTATCGCAACCTCTATTTTGATAAGTCTGATTCTTTCTATTTTGTTAACAATCATCTTTAATCTTAAGAAATAGCATTGAAATTTTGTATTGGTTGAAGTTTGCTGGTTGACTTATAACTTACAAATTGGGTATAGTGAATAGGTGTATGGCTACCATCAATATAAAAGATTCCGAGTTTGAGGAAAAGGTTTTGAAATCAAACATTCCTGTTTTGGTTGATTTTTGGGCAGAGTGGTGTGGTCCTTGTAAGTTGGCAAACCCCGTACTTGAGGAGCTATCCGAAGAGTATAAAGATAAGTTAGTTATAGCAAAAGTTAATGTAGATGAAAACCAAGAAAGCGTAGGGAGGTATAATATCATGTCGATACCAACAACCATTCTTTTTAAAAATGGTCAAGAGGTTGGTAGACAAATAGGATTTGCGGGAAAAGGAGCCTTTGAAGATTTGATAAAAAAGGGGGTGAGTTGAAAATGGATCCTGACGGTACAAAAAAAGGTATGGGTGGTGTAATGGATGAGCCTCAGGGAAGTACAGATGTTGGTCAAAGCCAAAACTTACCCGATGAGACACCTGCCGAAGAATCTACCCCTAGTCCTTCCGCTGAGCGAGAGACTTCACAAGCAGTTCCAGATGTTCCACCACCACCTCCTAGTGAGCCTAGTTTTAATATAGGAGAGTCGCCCTTGGAAGAAAGCTCAGAAGAAGAAACTAGCGGGAGTCAATTGGGAAGCATGGAACCAGAGGATTCTAGTTCTGTTCCTCCGGCTGAACCTACAACTGAACCAACTTCGTACCCCGATGATCAAGGTAGTGAAGACGAAGGTGAGGGTACTGGTTCTTTTGGTCCAGGAGGAGTAGGCGGAGCAGGTAATATTTGACAAACCTGATTTTTTCAGAGATTTTATAGTCTAGTCTCCCCGCTTAATAATTCTATTTAAATGTGAAGGTATTTGCTTATGGTGGATGAGAAGAATTTTACTCAAATGTCTAATGAAAATAAGGTGTGGGATGTAGCAATTATAGGGTCAGGTCCGGCGGGATTGACGGCTGCTATCTATACGACTAGAGGTGCAGCCTCAACGCTTCTTATTGGAGGAGAAATGTGGGGTGGACAATTAATGCTGACAACCACGGTTGAAAATTTTCCGGGATTCCCTGAAGGTATTCAAGGACCAGACCTAATGGCTCTTTTTAGAAAACAGGCAGAGCGTTTTGGTGCTGAATTTATACAAAGAAATGTAACTTCAGTTGATTTTAGTAAGAAGCCGTTTGAGCTAATGCTGGAGGATAAAAGGTATTTAACTAGAAGCGTGATTATTGCCACGGGTGCGGAAGCTAAATGGTTAGGAGTTCCTGGTGAGGATAAATTGATAGGACGCGGGGTTTCTTCTTGTGCACCTTGTGATGCGCCCTTTTTTAAAGGTAAAAATGTTGCAGTCGTAGGAGGAGGGGATTCTGCGATGGAGGAAGCTTTGGTTTTGACTAAGTATGCCTCAACTGTAACGATAATTCACAGAAGAGATAAATTTCGTGCTTCAGCCGCCATGCAAGAGAAGGTTATAAATATGCACAATGAAGGACAGATAAAGATCCTTTGGGATACAGAGGTAGTAGAGATGTTTGGTGGACAAAAACTTGAAAAGGTTAAACTCAAAACAAAGATTGATTCTTATCAGGGGAAAGTATTGAAAGAAAAAGGCTTTTTGGGAGGTAGTGGAAAATTTTTGGAAGAAAAGGAAGGGTTTTTGTTTTGGGAGGTAGCTTTTGACGGTATTTTTGTAGCAATTGGCCATATCCCTGCAACTTATATTTTTCAGGGCCAAATTGAACTTGATGAAAAGGGTTTTGTTAAGAGGTTTCCTAAGGATGGTTTTCAGATGGCGACCAGTATTGAGGGTGTATTTGTGGCTGGGGATGTTCATGATTATCACTACCGTCAGGCAATAACCGCCGCGGGGTTTGGATGCATGGCGGCTATGGACGCGCTTAAATATTTAGATAAACCTGCACCTTCTTGGTAAAAGTCCATTTAGGAAAATTTAGATGAATTCCAAGACTTTGTAGGCAATTATTGCCGCAGAACCCCAGACATTAAAAGATTTGTTGATACCATACATAGGAAGCTCAACAACAATGTCTGCTAGATCAATTATTTTTCTTGCTACACCTTCAGTTTCGTTGCCGACAACGATTGCACAGGGGAATTTTACATTTTTTCTTTCCAGTTGGCGGTAGTCGATAGATTTTTTGGATTGTTCCACTACAATGATTGATACACCTTGAGATTTGAGTCTTTGTATAAGTTTATAAGTATCACTTACTTTTTCCCAAGGTACCCAGTTTTCGGTACCTACCGCTGCTTTGTGTATTCTTGATGAGGGAGGATATTCGGTTT
>CAYSEQ010000010.1:0-4087 GCA_964430475.1 uncultured Gammaproteobacteria bacterium | reverse complement strand
TTTTCGGTACCTACCGCTGCTTTGTGTATTCTTGATGAGGGAGGATATTCGGTTTCGCCACAAAGGTAAATTTTGCGTGCTGCAATAGCGTCGGCAAGCCGGAAAAGGGATCCTACATTATAGGTATCAATTATGTCGTCAAGGACTAGAAAAATTGGATTTCTTTTGATTTTTTTAATTTCTTCTGATGTCGGCTTTTTCTTTCTTAGTTGTTTTGCTTTCAATTTCTTCATATTGATATTGTAGCATTGAAAAGATTTTGATGGTAAAATATTAGAACCTAGATTTCAGGTCAGTTTTTGTTGCAAATTGATTTTTATTTCTTTGCCAAACTTTCTTTCTAAAAGAAAGTTTGATTAAAAAGGCCCCATCGTCTAGCGGACTAGGACACGAGCGTTTCAAGCTTGGAACCAGGGTTCGAATCCCTGTGGGGTCACAAAAAGGGCCCGTAGCTCAACGGCAGAGCAGCTCCCTTTTAAGGAGATGGTTGGGGGTTCGATTCCCTCCGGGCTCACCAAGTCAGATTTAGAAAGACTTGATTGAGTATTTAGCTCGTAGATACAAGCTAATTTAGGTGTTCCATTAACCAAATCATTAAAAGTTGGTCTTTCTTCAAATAAGAGTTGAAATAGTAGCTTCTGTTGTTCGGGTTTGCCTTCTGCAATGAGTAAATCTTCAAGGTGTTCCATAAAATACTTGGAATAAGTGATTAACAGGTCGATATTCTGTTCTTCGTCTTCGCTATCATCTCTTACTTGAGTATTGACAGCAATTTTAGCTTCCACATCTTGTAATTCTTCTTCTAACATTGAAACAGCCTCTTGAGAAGAAACCATCAAGAGCTTATCCTTAATAGCTTGTTTTCTTTCTCTTAATTCTTGAACAATCCTGCCATAATCAATTGCCTGTTGCTCAGCTTCCTTTTCTTTCTTCTTCCAAACATCAATAACTACTTCATTGAACAGGTTGATAAAGCTCTCCTTAAACCTAATGGCACGAATGAAATCATATACTTGTTTATGAAATTTCTCCCTGTTTACGCTCCAATATTGATGATTTTTAGCACAATGATAACGAGCTATATGTTTGCCCGACTTGCTTCGTGGTGCACTTCCCCTTAACTCGCTTCTGCAAATAGGACATAAAATAGCTTCCTTATATGGGTATAGTGGATTGTCCTTATTTCTTATGGTTGGTTTAATATTCTTGATAATTTCAATTTTCCCATCGTCCTTTTCAACAATGGCAACCTTGCCTTTATTTGCCCTATTAAAAGTGTCAATAGAAACCAGTCCTTTAAAATTTGCACATCTAGTGGGCACATAACACGTATTTATATCACCAGTCCACCTGTCACAAATAACGCCCGCATATTCGGTATATTGAACCATCTTTTGCATTTGTTTAACTGTAAGCCTTTTCCCTTTAATTACTCCTAAAGGAACAGGCTTAGGCTTACTTTTATCCCAGCGAATCCTGTCTTTTGACTTGAAACCCATTGCATTTACTACCCTAACAATTTCTTCATCTGTCAATACTCCTTCAGCTCTTAAATTCAGCATCTTAATAATCCATTTACTTTCTTCAGGGTGAGCTTCATAAATGACTCTGATTCCTTCAGGTGTAGTTACTTTCTTATGTATCAAGCCGATTTTAGGCGGTCTGACTGCATATCCTTCCCGCCTATAACCAATTTCTGCCCCAATCATTCTTGTTAACATTGTTGTTACTTCCTGCTTAGCTCGATTGGCTTCTAATAATTCGGCATTTTCAGTAGGACTAACCAAACTCCATTTAAATTCAACCCCTAGATGAGCGAGAGTATTTATTGGTGGCTGAATAATACCATAAACATCTAAGCACTCAATTCCGTGTTTAGCCAACTCTTTCTTTAAATGGGTATAGAAATAGCTACCACCGCGAGTGAATCGGTCAATACATTTAAAGACAAGGTATTTAATCTTAACTTTGGAGTTTCTACAGTAGTCAATGATAGCCTTAATAATCGTTTCGTCTTCGTTGTATCGGCTGATGGTGTAGTTAAATGTTTTAACATCTTTGATATTCCGTGATGAACAATAACGTTTACATTGTTTCTCTTGGTCTTCGGGACTGTTACCATGAATCTGCTGTTTTAAAGTTGAAATTGTAGTCAGAATGACCGCATTTGTCTTTTCCATAGCTATTTATGGATAATTTCTCTGTCCTTATCCAATATTTATTTTATAATAAATGCCCTGCAACTGATACTCTGGAATCTTTTAGTAAAAGCACTTTTAATCTCTCTCACTTTCTCAACTATCAAAGCCCCAAAAGCATAAAGGCAATCCCTAATCTGCTTTAATTGTTCATCAGAATAAGAACTGTCATTTCCTAATAATTGTTTGCATCTTTCTATCGGAATTTTATCTTCCATAATTTACCCCTAATACCAAAAGAGAACCGCTTTGCATCAGTAAAGCTGATGCTTAACGATTCTCCTAATTTTCCTTATCTTAATTTTCTTTTATATTTTCTTTTGGGGTATTTTCTGCCTTTCCCAATAAGCAGCTTCGTCTTTTCTCATCTGTTCTGCACCTTCCGTTGTTGCGGGATATTCTCTACCTAAAACGCTACTTTTATACCTATGAGTTGCTTGAAAGTGTGTTTCGTTGGCTTGTTGTAATTCCTCTGGTGTTGAGTGGTAGCTCCCATCGTGTGCTTTGAATTGAATATTGTGGCCAATTATCTTTGATACACCACCCTCACCTTTAAGAGGTTTGTCCTTTAGTATTTTAGGTGTGGAAATTGGTGCTTTCAAATCTTCAGTCATAACTTCACCTCCTTTCTATTTAAAATAAAACTAAAACCGCCCAACTGAGATAGCCAGCGAGGCGGTTTTAATTCCTAAACAGTTTGCTATCTCAACCTCTTGAGAGAATTATACCATAAATTCAAAAGTCAAGTATAGCCTGATTTCCCTTATCAATAAGTAAACTCACCTTTAGCTTTACTCTTCTTAGTTATTTCAGCTCTTATCATCTGCATAGCGACTTTATATTCTTCTTTGGGTAGCTGATTTATTTCTTTTGCCATTTGAAATATTTTAGTTTCGTCAGGTTCTTCTATCGCAGGTGGTATTAAATCTAAGCCCTGAAGCCTTCTAAGTTGTTCTACAGCTAAAAGGATTGTTCGCAAGGCTTGTGAGGCTTCTAGAGCGGTTTTAGCGGTGTTCTTTATCTGCCACGACTCTTTTATCACTTCTTGAACTTGTTTAATCAAACCCTCTCGTTCTGCCTGTAATTCTTTAGTATTCATAGCATCAGCCCATCTAGATTTGACTAATTCCACATAGCCACGAGCGGTGTTATAGCTGACATTTAACTGTTCGCTAATATCAGTTATTGAACCAAGACCCCTAATTAATAGTTTCTCGCATCTGGCTATCAATTTATCTTTCTTTAGATTTCTGATTATTCTTGGTTTCATAAAGATTTCATCAATATTTTAACAGTTTCATTTGAGCTTAAACTGTTTGTTTTAAAGAGTCTTAAACTATAGTTTAGCCTTAATTTTAGTTTATAAAATAGACCTTTATATTAAAGGGCACAAATTTAATGCATTGGTGTAAATTTTCTGAAAATAGCCACCCCTATTTATTTCTTCTCTTATTGTTCTATACCAATATAGGTAAAAGAAATCAGGAATTGATAAGATAAGCAGGCTGAACTACAGGAAGCTGAACAAACCGCTTGAGCGTTTGGTATTGTTTTACAAGGCTATTGAGAATGGTGTTCCATCTAGAGTATACTATGTTCACTAGTAATTAGAGGGTGGGGTTTAGTATTTTCAAGGGATTTGGTTTTTTGAACTTCATTAGGTTTAAAAAGTAATTTTAAATTTTAAAAATTAAAAATAGGATTTTGTTGTTGAAAGTTTTTTGACTAAAAAGCCCAATATTAATTATTGAGTTGCTGATCAAGTTAATAATGCGGGGTCGTCTAACGGTAGGACAGCGGCCTTTGGAGCCGTGAATCCAGGTTCGAATCCTGGTCCCGCAGCTATATTGTTTGTTTCGAACTGATTGATTTTAGAAGAAATTATATCT
>CAYSEQ010000009.1:0-39469 GCA_964430475.1 uncultured Gammaproteobacteria bacterium | reverse complement strand
TCAGAATTTAGGATTTAAAAATTTTGTTATTTGTCATTTGTAATTTGTTATTTGTTTGTGTTTTGTGTTTTGTTATTTGTGATTTGTAATTGTTTAGAATTTAGGATTTGGAATTTTTCTAGGATTTAGCTTGTCTGCCGACTAGACAAAGAATTTAGAAATTAGAATTTAGGATTTAAAAAATTAGGATTTAGAAATTTTATTTAGATTAAATATCCAGAGTTGCCATTTTGGCGTGTGTTTGGATAAATTTTTTACGGGGTGCAACTTCTTCGCCCATCAGTATTGTGAAGATTCTGTCTGCTTCCTCTGCGTCTTCAATGGTTACTTTTTTTAAAATTCTTGTCTTAGGATCCATGGTTGTCTCCCAAAGCTGTTCCGGGTTCATTTCACCTAAGCCTTTATATCTTTGTATGGTAATCTTCCCATTACCTACTTGTTTGATAATTTCATCTCGTTCGTTATCGGAGTATGCATAAAATGTTTCCCCTTTCCCTGCGACTATTTTGTAAAGTGGTGGAAGGGCTATGTAAAGATACCCTCGGGTGATTATTTCAGGCATATGGCGATAAAAGAAGGTCAAAAGTAAAGTTTTTATATGTTCTCCATCCACATCTGCATCCGTCATGATAATAATCCTTCTATACCTTATCTTGTCATAATTTATTTCATCCCCTATTCCCCCACCAAGGGCAACAATGAGATTTTTTAACTCCTCAAACTCAACAATCTTGTCAAGATGGGCTCTTTCAGTATTTAGAATCTTTCCTCCTAAAGGAAGAATAGCTTGGAATCTTCTATCTCTTCCTTGCTTGGCGCTTCCACCTGCAGATTCACCCTCCACAATAAATAGTTCGCTAATTTCGGGATCTTTTGTTTGGCAATCAGCTAATGTGCCGGGTAGGGAAGCTCCTTCTAACGCACCTTTTCTTAATACTGCTTCTTTGGCTGCTCTTGCAGCTATACGGGCTTTTGCCGATAAAAGTACTTTCTCAAGAATTGCCTTTGCATCTCCCGGGTGTTCTTCAAAGTAAGTATCAAGCCCTTCCTTGACACAGGATGTTACGAACCCTTGGACTTCAGGATTATTTAATTTTGCTTTTGTTTGAGATTCAAATTGTAGCTTTTCAGAAGGCATTTTGACATAAACTACAGCAGTAAGCCCTTCTTTCATGTCATCACCGGTTAGACTATTTCCTGAAAGAAATTTGTCTCCAAGATTTTTCTTTGCATAATCTGAAATTGCTCTGGTGAGTGCGATTCTAAAACCTGTTAAGTGTGTTCCTCCATCTACTGTGTTTATCCCATTTACAAAACCCTTAACATTTTCGGTATAGGTATCTGTGTATTGTAGGGCAACATCAACTGAAAGTTCACCTTCCTGTTTACTTATAAAAATTACATCGGAGATTGGATTTTTGTCTCGGTTAGCATGGGCAACGAAAGATTTTATTCCGCCTTCAAAATAGTAATTTTGTTCCTCGCCTGTTGCCTCATCGTAAAAGTGGAAAAAAAGACCTGGAACCAAATAGGCCCTATCTTTAAGGATTGCTTTTATTTTGTCTGGGTCAAAAGTGGTATCAGAAAAGATTTGGGGATCAGGTGTAAATGTTGTTATTGTTCCTGTTGCCTCCCCTATCTTTATAGTCCATTCTGGTGGTAAAAAGCCATTGAGTTTTTCTTGATCTATCTTTCTTACTTCGTCTTTTTTCTTCCCCCTTTCGTATTCTTGAAAAAAGCATCCACCATCCCTTAAAACAATAACCCTAAAATGTTTTGAAAGAGCGTTAACCATCGAAGCCCCTACTCCATGAAGTCCGCCAGAGATTTTGTAGGCTCCTCCTCCGAATTTTCCACCTGCGTGAAGTTTAGTCATGGTTAGCTCGAGTGCTGAGACACCTGAAGAGTGTTTGTCAACAGGGATTCCTCTTCCATCATCTCTTATCGTTACCGCACCATTTTTATGAAGGTAAACCCAGATGTTTTTTGCAACACCTGCGAAGGATTCATCAACAGAGTTGTCTACTATTTCTCTTACGCATTCGTGTAAGCCTCTGGAATCCGTGGAGCCTATAAACATTCCTGGCCTTTTTCTTACCGGTTCTAATCCCTCAAGGACCTGAATCTGTTCGGCAGTGTATTGTTCATTTTTGAGCATATTTTTCATTCAAATTATACCTTAAATTGTATTTTAGGTAAACGCCTTTGAGTTTGCTCAAGGCTAATTACCTCAAGATATTTTTACAACAAAGCTTGTAAGTTGTAAATTTACATTCCCGTTTGCTTTTAAATTTTTGTAAGTTTCGTGAGCGCAGTTAAGAATTTTTGAGATTTTCTCAAGATCTCCACTTTCTTTTAATAAGAGTCTATGTAGGGAAAGTGTAATTTTTTCTATAAAATTTATTGCGTCTTGTCTTTTTTTGATCTTATCAATGTAGATAAATTTTTCGCCAATCTTCATATTTAAAAAGTTATAAAGCTCATCTTCGGTTAATTCTGCTTCTTGTCCCCCCTTTACTTTTATAACTTGGCATCTTGAGATGATTGTTGGTAGAAGTTTTAGTTCCGATGAGGCAACCAGTATGATTTTTATGTTTTCTTGGGGTTCTTCTATTGTTTTGAGAAGAGCGTTTAAGGCTTCCTCTTTGGCATTTTCAATATCTTTAATTAATATAGTAGTGGGGTTATTGAAGGAGAGTTTAAAAATCTGAAGTAACGATTTTACCTCGTCTATTTTAGTTATAGAAAATTCAAAGCTCGTTTTACCTATTTTTTGGGAAAATTCACCAGCCTTTTTCAAGGCTTCATTTTTCGGTCCGACAAAAAGGTATGCGTGCATAAAAAGGATTATATTACTTTTAGATTAAGGATTTAAAGATTTTTTAAAGTCTTTATTGGCTGATAACCTTAATTTCTAAATTCTTTGTCTAGTCGGCAGACAAGCTAAATCCTAGAAAAATTCCAAATCCTAAATTCTAAACAATTACAAATCACAAATAACAAATTACAAATGACAAATAACAAAATTTTTAAATCCTAAATTCTGATCTCTAGATTCTAAACAAATTCCAAATCCTAAATCCTAAATTCCAAACAAATACAAAATACAAAATTCTAGCTTCTTAATTAGAATTTTTTAACTTTGAACTTTGAACTTTAATTTTTAACTTTTAACTTTAAACTTTTAATTCAATTTTCAAGAAAATGATTAATGGTTGATGGTTAATGGTTAAAAATTCTTGATTCTTAATTCTTGATTCTTGCTTCTTAATTCTAAAATTTTTAATTTTTAACTTTTAATTTACTCACATTACTTCTTGCCATAAGCTAATTTATAAGTCATAATAAAAATAAAGGATAACATTCTTATGCCTGCCCAGGTGGTATTTGAAAAACAAAAATCTTCTTCAGATAGTGATTTAGCTCTAACGCTTGCGGATGTGTTGGTTTCTCAAGGTGTTCTTGATAAAAAAACCGCAGAGGATGTAAAGCTTCTGGAGATTCAAACTGGTAAACCTCAAGAGGATATATTGAGAAGCAAGGGTTTGGTGAATGAATTCGAACTTACCCGAGCTAAAGCCCAAATTTATAATGTCCCATTTATTGATCTTAGTAAAGCTCCGGTATCTCCTGAGGCTCTGGCAATGCTTCCTCAAGAGGCAGCCCGAAGGTTAAAGGTTTTCCCTGTAAGTGTAGATAAGGTAAATAGGCAAATGGTTTTGGCAATGGCTGATCCTTTAGACCTTTCGTCTATTGAATTTGTTGAAAAGAAAACCGGGATGGTGGTAATCCCTAAAATCGCTCAGCCTTCCCAGATAGAAATGTTTATTACCACAAGCTATGCTACCTCACTCGCCCAGGAAGTAGGAGAAGCCTTGCGAGAGGTAACAAAAGAGAAACGAGTGCGAATTTTAGATACGACAAAGTCAATAATTAGAGAAGAAAAGGTTGCGGAAATTGTTACCCATATTCTTTCGTTTGCAGTTAGGGCGAGGTCATCGGATATTCATATAGAGCCGATGGAAAAATTCACCCGTGTTCGTTATAGGATTGATGGAATATTGAGTGAAAAGTTGACTATTCCAAAAGAACTTCACGACGCGGTAGTCTCAAGAATTAAGATTCTTTCGGGAATGAAGATTGATGAGAAAAGGGTTCCTCAAGATGGAAGGTTTACTTTCAAAAGTGGTGAGAGGGAAGTTGACTTGAGAGTGTCTTCTTTACCAACTGTTGATGGTGAAAAGATTGTGATGAGGCTTCTTGAAAAATCAACAGGCATTCCTAAATTGACCGAACTTGGCTTGAGGGGAAGGGCTTTAAAAAATCTTCAAAGTGCAATTCGGGTACCTCATGGAATCATTCTTATTTGCGGTCCAACCGGAAGCGGAAAAACAACAACCCTCTACTCTATTATCCAAGAAATAAATTCTCCTCAAGTAAATATTGTAACCCTCGAGGATCCAGTTGAATATAAAATTCCCGGGGTAAATCAAGTACAGATTAATCCAGCAGCGGGTTTGACTTTCGCATCGGGTTTAAGAAGTTTTTTAAGGCAAGATCCAAATATTATCCTTGTTGGTGAAATAAGAGATCAAGAGACTGCTGATTTAGCCATTCAGGCCTCCCTTACAGGACATTTGGTTTTTTCCACCCTTCACACTAATGATGCGGCCGGTGCTTTACCCAGGCTTTTGGACATGGGTGCCGAGCCTTACCTTTTGACTTCTTCCATGACAGCGATTGTTGCCCAGAGGGTCTTGAGAAGGATTCATGAGGATTGTAAAACTGAATATGAAATTGAACCTAAAGTCAAAGAAGAGATGAAAAGGGTATTGGGGAGTTTTTGGCCTAAAGATGAAAGTAATTTAAAGTTTTATAAAGGTCTAGGGGACAAGGAATGCGATAACACAGGCTATTATGGAAGGATTGGTATATTTGAGGTCTTGCCAGTTACTGAAAAAATTAGTAGATTGATTTTGGAGAGGGCTTCCTCGGCTGAAATTGCCAAAGAAGCTTACGAAGAAGGGATGGTCAGTATGCAGCAAGATGGATTTCTAAAGGTTTTAGAGGGAATAACCACAGTAGAAGAGGTTCTAAGGGTTGCAAGAGAATAGTTTTTAAAATTTTATGGAAATAAAACAACTTTTACAATTAACAGTTGATAGACAAGCTTCAGACTTGCATATTATCCCTGGAATTCCGCCTCATATTCGCGTTGAGGGTGTTCTTTTTCCAGTCCCAGATGAAGATCCTTTAACCTCGGAAGATGTAAATAAATATTTGAAAGAGATTCTAACCTCGGAACAGCTTGAACGCTTAAGCGTAAACAAAGAAATAGATTTTTCTCTTCCTTTTAACCAAAACGCAAGGTTTAGGGTTAACGCCTATACTCAGAAAGGTAGCTACTCCATCGCCTTTCGCAGAATCCCAATTGAAATTCCTAAAATTGATGAACTTGGTCTTCCTAGAATCCTTCATGCCTTTACCACTTTAAGACAGGGTTTTATCTTGGTTACAGGCCCAACCGGTCATGGAAAATCAACGACTTTGGCAGCAATGCTTAATGAAATAAACGAAACAAGATCAACTCACATCGTGACGATTGAAGATCCCATTGAGTTTGTTTTTAAGCCTAAAAAGTCAATAATCTCACAAAGAGAAATGGGAACCGATACACATTCTTGGCAAATTGCCTTAAGAAGTGTACTTCGAGAAGATCCTGATGTTGTTTTGGTTGGTGAGATGCGAGATTACGAAACGATAGCCTCAGCCTTAACTGTTGCCGAGACAGGGCATTTGGTATTTGCAACACTTCACACCAACTCTGCAGCTCAGACGATTGATAGAATTGTTGATGTCTTTCCCGAAGAACAACAGGAACAGGTAAGACTCCAACTTTCTAATGTAATTGAGGCGGTTTTCTCGATGAGGCTTGTCCCTTCTGTATCGGGAAGAAGGGTGGTTGCGTATGAAGTGATGCTCGGGACTTCAGCAATAAAGACTGCAATTCGTGAAGGCAAAACGCACCAGATTGATAACATTATTCAAACCTCTACCGAGGTGGGAATGAATACGATTGAAATGTCCTTGGCGACACTTGTAAAGGAGGGAAAAATTGATTTAGAAACTGCGCAAAGTTTCTCCCTAAGACCAGAGGAACTTTTAAGACTTACAAGATCTTCAAGATGAAAAATTTTAACTTTAAGGCAAGAGATTCAAATGGAGAACTTATTACCGGGGAAGTTGAAGCAACAAGCCCTGAACATGCAGCAAAACTTATTCGTAACCAAGGCTATATTGTTGTCTCAATTAAGCCGAAGTTCGAGTTGCCTTTTAGCTTTTCTAGGAGATTTGAACAAAGAGTGGGATTTTCAGATTTAACTTCTTTTACCCGCCAACTCGCGACAATGATCAATGCAGGTCTTCCTATAACTGAGGCTTTGACAATTTTGCGGGCGCAGACAAGAGGTGGCATGAGTCGTGTGGTTTCCCGAATTTTGGCTGATGTTGAAGAAGGAGAATCCCTCTCCTCTTCTATGAGCAAGTTTCCCGATATTTTTTCAAAAACTTATATAGCTTTGATACACTCGGGTGAGGTTGGAGGTGTTTTGGATCGGGTTCTTTCAAGGCTAGCGGACAATCTCGAAAAACAGCAGGAGTTTAGGGGCAAGGTAAAATCCGCGCTTATTTATCCCGCCATTATTGTTTTAGGGATGATAGTGGTGGGTTTAATTATGGTGATTTTTGTTATTCCCAGACTTACTCTTATATATGAACAATTTAGTGTTGAACTGCCACTTATGACAAGGATTTTCATAGGCATTTCAAAATTTATGGTTCGCTTTTGGCCTATTATACTTGTTATTTTGGGAGGAATTCTTTGGGGAATTGGTTTATATAGAAAAACCGAATCAGGTCAGAAAGCAATTGACGAGTTTATCTTTAAAATTCCTCTAATCGGAGATTTACAAAGGCAAATCATCCTTACCGAACTTACACGAACTCTTTCTTTGATGATAGGCTCAGGCGTCTCAATCATTGAAGCATTAAATGTTTCTTCTCAGATAATTAAAAATAGTTTAATTTCAGAAAGCCTGCGTGATGCTCAAAAAATGGTTGAAAAGGGATTCCCCTTAGCTTTTTCTTTTTCAAGACATCCTGATGCTTTTCCTTTTATCTTGTCTCAAATGGTGGCAGTCGGAGAAGAAACTGGAAAACTAGATGAGGTTTTAAGCAAAGTAAGTCATGTTTTTGAGGTTGAAAGCGATCAAAAACTTAAAGCCTTAACAGCCGCGATTGAACCTGCCATTTTAATTGTCTTGGGAATAGGAGTTGGGCTATTGGTGGTTTCAATTATTTTGCCGATTTATAACTTAACAACAAAGATTTAATCGTAAATCTTACATTATTATAGGGCTATTGACATTTAAGCTAAGGTTAGTTGATACTAGATATTAGGATATAAAGGAGAGGAGGTGACGAATTTAGAAATTTATGACTGCCAAAAGTTTTAAAAAGGGTTTTACTTTAATTGAGCTTCTTATCGTAATGGCGATTCTTGGAGTATTGGCTGTGGTGATACTTATTGCGATAAATCCAGCTCAACAGTTGGCAAGAACAAGAGACACAGGAAGAAAATCTGCGGTCTCGCAGTTGGGGAGAGCAGTTACTGCATACTTTACTTCTCGGGGAACCTTTTTTCCCGAAAGTGGTACATGGATAACTACTTTAGTTAATTCTGGTGAGCTTTCAGTAGTGCCATCGTCCATTAACTACGGAGCTGGTGTGACATCCTGCGCTACCAATGCTCAAAATAATTTTTGCTACCGAGAAGGTGGAGGTACTGCGGCGGTGGTTTACGCGAGACTTGAGTCTAATGTAGAGACATCTAAGTGTGGGGGCACCGGCACCAACGCTTTCTTTGTTTGGTCGACAGCTGATGCACGTGGAGGTACGGTTTGCCTTACTGGTACTAATGAACCCTCTCCAGGAACCCAAGCATTTATAGATTAATCTTAAAAGGCGTAAAGAAGTTTAAGATTTGTGCTTGTATTTAAGTTCTAGTTAATCTTAGCAAGTCTTAAACTTAAGGAAAGCTTTGATGTGCAAAAAGGGGTATTGAGTTTAAGTATTTTAAAAATTTTTATAAGAGGTGCGCTTAGTAGCTATTGTTTTGTATTTCAGAACTATAAATATTTTCAGTTGGTGTGATCTCGAAAGCTTTGCTGAGGAGGGGTCTTGCTAGCTCAGGTTCCTTGTATTGGTTATATAAATAGTTTGCTACGCTCATAAGTCTTTGGGAATAAAGAGCTTGTAAATCTGCCAATGCCAAATTAGAAGAAACAACCTCTTTATATTTTTTAAAATCTTCAAGATGGTAGTTGGATATAGCTTCTAACACTTCTTTGATATATCTTTCTTTGGAATAAGGAAGATTGTCTTCGAACTCTAATTTGTACAAGATGCCGAAGGGGATAGCAGTTATTTTCCCGTAAACATTGTCAGTCATTGAAAATGGTTTGTCGATAAAAACCGGACCCTTTTTTAACAAAGCTCCTATTGATGAGTAAAATGTCTCTTTATCCAAAATCCCTTTATTCTTTGTTTTATAATCCCTGATTTCTTGTGTGTCCTTTCCTAATGCAATTAAATTTTCCTCAAAGCTACTGTTGGGCCCAGGGATTCTAATGTCGGTGCGATAGTTAAAGGAAGTTTGATAGTAGATAGAATTGAACACTAAGCTATCGTTTATTAAAAAGATAGTGGAGTTTTTAGGAAGATGTGAGAGAGTGTCAAGAGCTAAATTATCCCCGATCCTTACATCTCTTAAATTTAATTTATTAAAATTGACCAAGAAAGAAACTAAAGGGATAAGAAGAAATGTAAAGTTTAGAGCTATCTTAAAAAATTCTTTGAATTTTCTTCGGATGGGAAGTTTTGATAACATCTCCTGCCAGAATTTGACACCAAAAGGCAGAAGTAAAAATAGGATAATAAAATTTGTGGCTAAAAATTTTTCTACCATTGAAATAACTAGTAAGCTTGTGAAATAGTTTCCAGCGTAGATAAAAAAGAAGGGTCCAACTAAAAGATAAGAAAACAGGATTAAAAAGGTAATAAGATATTTTCGTTTTTTTATTAAAAAAAATACTCCGCTTATAATAATTGGAATAACGAGGTTATGAATATACAAAAGCCAATAATTAAGATAAACTTTTAATTTATAAGAAACTATGTCAAATAAACCGGTTTCAATTTTTTCTGAAAGTTCTTTTATTCCCCAACCATAGTATTTTCTTGTCACTAAAAATAAAAAATTCTCTAAATTAACCGCATAACCCCAATTAACTGGAGGATTTCTTGAAGCTGCTATCGGTATATAAATATAAGGCGTTAAACCCAAGATAAAAAGAAAGATACATTTTAATATTGTCTTAAACTCCGGCAATTTTTTTCCTTTAATAAAAATTGTCAAAATAGCAAGGCTAACGGGAAGTAAAAGAAGAATGATTACTTGGTTGTTTGTTAAGGAAAGTCCGCTAAAAAAAGAAAGTAAATAAAGAAATTTTGGTTTTTTCTCTTGGAGGTATTTTATGGTTAAGAATAAGATTATAATAAAAAAAAGGTTGTTTAAGGCAATAACCTCAACAACTTCTGCATAAAGCCAAAAGGGATAAGTAAAGGCAAGTGTAAGGCTGGTGACGAAGGAAAAAAATCTACTTTTGGTCAGCAAAAAAACTACCTGATAATAGATTGCTACCGCAATTGAGGAGAAGATAACTGAGGCAAGACCCATTTTCCAGGCATCGGTTGCTGCAATTGGCAGTCTTAGAAAAAGAATTCCGATCATAGTGTACAAAGGATAACCAGAAGGGTGTGGAACGCCGATAACTTTAGCTGCCGATAAAAAATCCCCCGAATCTCCGCCGTGAACAGAAGAAGAAAGATTATAAATGTAGATTAGAAAGGTCGTTATTAAAAGAAAAAGGATATCTACTTGCGGTTTATTAAATCTAGAGATAAATGTGTTTAATCTAACTTTGTTAGGATGTTTCATCTTTTTAATTTATTAAAAAATTTTAAAGCATATTGATACAGAAAGTAAGGAGGAAAATTTTTTTGTACACCTGTCAGGTGTCTTACATTCACACCTGTAGGTTTTTGGTAGTTTTTGGTAAATTTTTATAGCGTTTTAGTGTTCAAGAATATAGCCTTTAATTCTTTGCAGGCTTCTTTGGTAATCTACTTGATTTTTGACAAACATTTCGTAGGACTTTCTAGAGTCAAATATTTTTAAGATAAAATTGGTGTTTATGAATTCCCTATTGGATTTGCCCAGATATTCCGGAAATGAGGTCAATGGATAGGACTTAAGTGTTTCGTAATCAATTAAGTAAGAAGTAACTGGATTAAGGTGAATATAGCGTGAAACGTGGATTAAAATATTATTGCTTGGTATTCTTTTGAATCTAAAAGGACGCATAAATAAGCTTCCATTCCGTTTGTTTTTTTTGTTAAAGTATTTCGCATAGGCATTTTGAATCTGGGCTATAAAATGACTTATTCCATTATCTTCTAGTTGACGCATTAAGAGATGATAATGATTTGGCATAATCGAAAAAGAAAATATTTCAACGGAAGGCTTTGTTTTGGATAGTTTTAGAAGATAATCCTTTCTTAGTTGCCTTTCCAATTTTATAAATTTCGAGTATCTAAGTTTCTGTGGAAAACGATAGAAATTAATAAGTTCAATAAACCTCCTATATTCGTAAAGAGTCTGAAAAATTACTTCTTGGCCTATTGAGTGATTAATTACATGGTAGATCTCTTTTGTTGCGATTATTTCATTTCTAAGATAAGACATAATTAAATTATACATAAGCCAAGAAGTAAGATGTATGAGATGTGCCAATGTAGTTCACCCGACGGGTGGATTGGATTGGCACATGTAGGGTTGGAGTTGGATTAAGTTGTTGGTTTAAATACTTTTACTGATTTACTGGGTTTACTAGTTTACTGGGGTTGAATATTTTAAGTATTAGGTTAAGAATTAATATGATGCCTTTAAGTTTTTTTTATATCTTTATTGTTGGATTGGTCATTGGTTCATTTTTGACCTCTTATACCTATCGCTGGCCAAGGGGTTATTCAGCTGTCAAAGGTAGATCCCTTTGTCCACATTGTAAAAGAAAAATTGCCTGGTTTGACAATATTCCTGTTCTTTCTTATGTTTTTTTGCGAGGAAAATGTAGGTTCTGCAGGAAAAAAATATCTATCCGCTATCCCTTAATTGAGCTTGGGACAGCTTTAATTTTTCTTATAAATTTTTATTTTTTTAATCTTTGTCGCTATAACCTTCAAAACAATTTTTATCAAAATAACGCAATTATTTGTGAGTTGCAAAAAGCTTTAGGCTTTTGGGCACTCCCCTACCTTCTTTTGTTTGCAAGTTTTTTGATTGCGATATTTGTGATTGATCTTGAGGAGCAATTGATACCCGATGATTTAGTGTTTTATTTAATCTTACTAGCGGTTTTTGCCGTCTTTTTGAAAAATACCTCCCCCTTCCCCTATCTTCTTTCCGGATTTGGCGCCTCTTTTTTCTTTCTTTTTTTGCATCTTATTACCAAAGGACGTGGTATGGGTTTGGGCGATGTTAAACTTGTCGTTCCTTTAAGCGTTTTTCTTGGCATGCCTTTGTTTGTAATTTTTCTTTCAGTAAGCTTTATAGTTGGGGCTATTGTAGGGATTTTTTTGATATCTTTAGGCAGAGCGAGTTTTGGAAAGCCCGTTCCCTTTGGTCCATTTCTTATTTTGGGTTTTTTCCTTACTCTTTTCTGGGGAAATATCTTTAGTGAATTTTTTTCTCTACTGGGTTAAGCTTTAAGGCAAAGGCTAAAAATGAAACCTTTTACCAGACAGGAATTAGTTGTTCTTTTTCTGACCTTAATGTTTGTCTTTTTCTTTACATTTAAGGGTTTGGTTGAGGCAGAACGTAAGGCAAGAGATGCTCAAAGAAAAGCCGATCTTGGCGTGATTTCAGATGCTTTGCATTCATTTTTTGAGGTTAACGGCTATTTTCCCCCTTCGGAGAATGGAAAAATAAAAATGTGCAGAGGAGAAAATTTTGAAAAAGTTGTTAACGAGCTAAAAGGAGAAGGAAATTTTGACAGGAACAAATTTTTTGAAGGGCTAAGAGGATGTGAATGGGGTAAAGATTCGTTGGAAAATCTTCTGAACTCAAGTGACATCTTTTTAAAAACTCTTCCTGCAGATCCCAGAACTGATCGGGGAATTACCTACCTTTACCTCTCAAACACGGCTAGATTTCAACTTTATGCCTACCTTGAAGGAGAGGAGAAAGAGGAAGGATTTGGTGAAAAGATTGTTTCAAGAAATCTTTATTGTGGAGAAAAGGTATGTAGTTTTGGGAAATCCTCAGGCGATACACCTCTGGATATTTCTATAGAGGATTATGAAAAGTCTCTTATTCAAAAGTAAAATACTGGAAGTTGGTAGTTGACTTATGTTATAAATAAATAGACTGCCCTATGGTTAAGAAGGAAAAAAATTTAGAGTCAGTTAGATTTAGATTTTTGGAAAATTTCTCGTTTTTTTTAAAAAAAGAGAATTCTTGGAAAGTAAAAAAATTGAAGTTGGCAAGTCTTTCTTTGGGTTTTACACTTCTTGAGCTTCTTGTGGTGATGGCAGTAATTGGTGTTTTAGCTGGTTTTTTTGTGAGCAATTATCCTGCCCAGATTCAAAGGTCAAGAGATGCAAGAAGAAAGTCTGAATTAAAACAGTATCAGGCAGCCCTAGAGTCTTATGCGAATCAAAATAGAGGGTTTTATCCTATGCCTACACTAGCATTTCCACTTCCAGCAGATGTTTGTCCTAACTCTTCAGATGGAGTTGTCCCTGCCCAATTTCTCTGCGCTCCAGGCCAACCTTTACGAAATTTTCAACCCTGCCCTGGGGATCCTTTGGCCGGTCAGACAAGATGCAGTGATAACAATTGTCAATACTGTTATGTTCCAAGCCCGGACGGATCAGAGTACGGACTTTGGACGTACCTGGAAAGGCCTCAAAACCCTTCTACTCCTATTTTTGTTATTTGTTCAAGAGGGCTCTCCGGGGAGAGTTCTTCAGAACCAAAAGATAATGATGTTTGCGCTAGTTTGACACCTTAAGGGAATGATATGAAAAAAAACTTTAAAATAAATATTCTTAAATTTCTAAATGGCTTTACCCTTATTGAGCTATTGATTGTTATCTCAATCATTGGTATTATTTCAACTATTTCTATTTTTGCTCTTCAGAATTCCAGATCAATCGCAAGGGATGCTCAAAGAATGTCTGAACTTCAGCTTATTGCCAATGGATTGGAGCTTTTTAAAGCAGACTGTAGTTATTACCCGATAAATTTGCCTACACCCGGACAAGCCCTTGATGATACCAGGGGTATCTATACTGTTGGTACTTCTGTCACTCCCTGTGCGACTCCACCTCCAGGAGGAGAGCCAAGAAGATACATTGAGTCAGTACCTTCTGACCCCGATCCTTCTAGAAGGTATGTTTATTCTGCGCTTGGTTGTGTGACTCCTGCGTCGGGGGGTTGGGGTTTTTGTCCTCGTTTTAGGCTTTGGGCTGCTCTTGAGAATCCGCAAACTACACCAAATTGCCCAGGGGTAACACCGCCTAGTTGTGCAACGGGTATTGAGTGCAATTATTGTATCACTAGTCCTTGATTTTTATGTTTTACCCCTCAAAAAAAATCTTGAAGCTAATTTTTTTAGGCAAGGGATTTACCTTTATTGAGCTTTTGGTTGTGATTAGTATTATGGCAATTCTTTTTGGTTTTGGGTACGCACGCTTTCGGGATTTCCAAAAAAGACAATACTTGGATTCAGCTGCAAGAATGCTTATTAGTGATTTAAAAATGGCTCAGGAAAGTGCTTTAGCTGGAAGAAAGCTTGATATTTTACCTCCTCCTAACACTAAATGTATTGACCTTATCGCTTATTTTTTCTATAGGTTAAGTAACCAACGCTATGAGATTAGAATTTTGTGTAATGGTAATGATTATTCCAATAACGCAGGATTGGTTGTGACAAGAAATTTTCCACAGGGTATTTCTTTTTCTTACTCTTATAACCCGAGTATGTGTGTTAATGGTGCAGCTGGCGGAGCTATTTGTTTTTATCCTTCGGGAAGAGGGACAAACTTAACTTACGATCTTACAATCACCTTGAATTTTCAGGGCGTTGGACAAAAAACTATAACAATTACTCCTGGTGGAACGATTTATTAAAGAATAAGTCTTAAGATGAGAAAATTTTTAGGTTATTCTCTTTATGAAGTTATTGTTGTTTTGGGAGTAGTGAGCTTGGTTTTGATTGGCATTGTTTCTTTGGCAACGCGTTCGATAAGAAATTCTTCCTTTAGTCAAAATAATGCCATGGCTTCAAAATACGCTCAGGAAGCGATTGAATGGTTAAGACAGGAAAGGGATAAGAGTTGGGATAATTTTTATAGTAAGGCATCAAGTTCAGGAAATATTTATTGTTTAAGAAATCTTAACAGTTGGCCATCTCCATCGCCCAATGGGTGTGGAATAAACGATTTTATTGAAGGAACAAATAATTTTTATAGAGAATCTACGCTTTCTCTTGTGAGTATTGATGGTCCATCTTCTACAATAGTTAACGCCTTGGTGGTTGTTCGTTGGAACGATTCGCAAGGAACTCATTCTGTACGAAGCGCAACGACATTTACTTATTGGAATAGATAGGATGAAAAGAGTTATCTTTAAGTTTAGATTTCGAGGTTTGGGTTTCACACAGAGAGGTTTTTCCCTTTTTGAAATGCTTATTGTTTTATTTATCTTTTCGGTTATTGCGGTAGTTGTTGGTCAAGCTCTTTCTGTTTCATTAAGAAGTGCGAGAAAAAGCGAAGATGTAAGTATTGTCAAAAATGAGGTTGAATATGCCATGACTACAATGGAAAGGTTACTAAGGAGGGCAAAAAGTTTGGATTGTGGTTTAAGTTATGAGGGTAGACTTGTATATATTGATGAGTTTGGAGATTACGCTTATTTTGAATGCATTCCTGATTCTAGTACTGGGAACTATATTGCTTCAGGATCTGGCAGTTATGATCCAGATGCGGTGAGACTTACATCACCTGAGGTTAATATTTTAAATTGTAATACCTTTTTTAGTAATCTACTTTGTAAAAATTTTCCCCCTCCGTCTCCTACTCCCCTACCTATTGTTGATTCAGTAGATATTGAGTTAAAAGCAAAAAAAAGAGGTCAAGCTCAGGGACAAGGACCTGTGGTTGAACTAAAGACGAAGATCTTACTAAGAAACTATTAAAATTCTAGTTGACCTTACTTTTAATCATTGCTAAACTAAAAAAAATATGGATAGACTGCCCAACCCTTATCAAAAAAACCAAAAAGGACAGGCTTTAATTATTATCCTTCTTATAATGTCTGTCCTTCTTACTGTTGTCTTATCCGTTGTTTCGCGCTCAATAACTGAGGTTGGGGTTACTTCTTACGAAGAAAATGCCCTTAGAGCTTTTTCAGCAGCGGAAGCAGGAGTTGAAAGGGCTTTGCTTGCTCCAAAAGTAGGCGTAAACTCGGGTCAATTGGATCCTTCAGACCCCTCGCTTAAGTACGAGACTAAAATTGAGGCAAACTCGCCCGGTAATAGCTTTATCTATCCTAAAGATCTTGCAAATGGAGAAACAGCCACATTTTGGTTTGTCTCACACACAGATGACGGCAAACTTATCTGTGATTCTGCAAACGCTAAACCTTGTTTTAAAGGACGCGCAATTAACTTTTGTTGGGGTGAAGATCCTATTGGTTATGGTTATGAACCAGCCTTAGAAATACTTGTTTTTTATGATAGCAAACAAGGTGCACCTGCAATAAAAAATGGAAATTTTGAGAGTGTAAGGGTCTTTCGCTTTGCTTATGACTATGAAGCCAGTGCTCGCGGTAACAATTTTAATAATGAAGATGTTTTTAAAGATCATCCATCTTGTAATATTAATAATCAAAAACAGCTTAAGTACCGAGCTTTAGTCGAACTCTCTCCTTCACTAATAAATGAAAATGAGTGTAATTTCGCAGAAGATGAAGGTTGTCTAATAATGGTAAAAGTTAGGATGTACTATAATAGTGATAAAACTCACCCTGTAGCAATTACCCTTGGACCTAATGATCCTAGTCTTCCGGCGCAAGGCTATCAAATTTCCTCAACAGGAATAGCTGGCGAGTCAAACAGAAAGGTGAATGTTTTTCAATCGTATCCTGAACCTCCGATACCTTTTGATACTGCTGTCTTTAGTCAGCAGGATCTTACTAAGTAAGTAGCGATTAAAAAGATTTTGGGAGCGATGCGGACATTAAAATGTCTCTTATAGACTTTGAATTTCTTAAAACCTCCGCATCGTTTTTTAATGGTAGGACTTGATGTTGGATCAAAAACAGTTAAAGTTGTTGAGCTTGAGAAAGAAGGAGGAAAGTTCCGTCTTAGAGCAAGCGGGATATTTAGTCATAGTGAAAAAACTCCGGAATTTGCCAAAGAGGAAAAAGATTTAGTGCGTTTGGTAGACGGTATAAAAAGACTTTTCAAAGAGGCAAAAGTTAGCTCTCGCGATGTGTCCATCGCTCTTCCAGAAACAAGCGTCTTTACAAAAGCCATCAGATTTCCTTTGTTGACCGAGGCAGAAGTAGCCTCAGCTGTAAAATGGGAGGCAGAACAGTATATTCCCATACCCACTTCTGAGGCGATCGTTCAGCATCAGATTTTGGAAAAAAGAGAAGATTCCAATCCTCCTCATGTTCTTGTTCTTCTTATTGCAGCACCCAAAGATTTGGTTGAGAAATATTTAAGGTTGGTTGAAATGTGCGGCTTTAATATCGTGACGGTTGAGACTGAACTTTTGGCACTAGTGAGGGCTTTAGCGCCGGAGAATTATACCTCTCTTATTGTTGATCTTGGCGCGCGTTCATCCAATATCGCAATCGCTAGAAATGCACAACTTATTTTTACAAGGACATTTCCTACTGCCGGCGAAGCTTTTACAAGAGCCTTGGCACAAAGGCTTTCAATTGAAGAAATGCAAGCTGAGGAATATAAAAGAGTTTATGGACTTTCTCCTTCTCAGCTTGAAGGCAAAGTAAAATCCGCACTTGAACCCGTGTTCCATTTAGTTGCTGATGAAATTAGGAAATCAATTCACTTCTATTCCTCCGAGGAGAAAGGTGAATCTCCCAAACAGGTAATCTTGTCAGGAGGGAGTTCAGGTATGCCTGAGATTGCAACATCCCTTACTAAGCTTTTGGGGATTGAAGTGGTTATAGGAAATCCTTTTTCTAAAGTTGAATTTGATCCTGAGGCGGCAAAATCTTTAAGTGGCTACGCTCAGTTTTATGGAGTTGCGGTCGGCCTTGCTTTAAGGGGAGGTTAAAACATGGTGGAAATTAATCTATTACCTCAAGAGTTGAGACCTAAAACCTATGTACTTATTTTGTCAAAAACTTTCTATAAAATTTCGTATGTATTTTTAGCCATCCTTTTTGTAACTGCTTCTTTATTTTTGGTTACTTTTATCTTTTATTCAAGAAAGAATTCCACTCTTCGTAATGAAAAGGAAAAAATAATTGCCCAAATAAAAGCTCTTGAAGCTACAGAGCAAAGATTTATATTGATTAAAGACAGGCTAGAAAAAATTGAAAAAATAACCACAGCCACCTCTAAACCCCAAGCCTATATTTCTAGTCTTGAATCCGTCTATCTACTTCTTCCTGAAAACGCAAGTTTGCAAAATTCAACATTCGGGGACGACGGGATTAGAATAAGTGTATCTTCACCACTTCTTGCTGAGATCTCTACCCTGCTTTCTTCTTTGGTTAATTCTAAAGAATTTAGCCGGATTGAATTTCAATCTTTCGGTTTTAGCTCCGAAGAAGGATTTTCTATAAGCTTGGTTCTTAGCAAATAAGTCTATGAAATTTTTAAGCGCTCACTCTATGAGAATGTTAGGTCTAAATATCCGAATTTTATTTGGACCATTACTAATGATTTCTATTATTGCCGTGCTTTTTGTCTATCTTTTAATGTTTGGACTTAAAAAAGTAAGTTCAGAAATTTCTGCCTATAATGAACTCAACAATGATATTTCAGTTTTTAGAAAGAAGCTTTCCTCGCTTCAAGAGATTAAAGAGGGAATTGTGGATCAGGCCGATAAGACTGTAATTGCACTTCCTAATCGTAATTCTGCAATTTTTACTTTGTCACAAATTGAATCCCTTGCACAAGAAAGTAATATTACCTTGAATAGTATTCGGTTTACACAAATTAGCCAGAAGGATGGGATAAATAGTATGGGATTGAAACTCAGTATTACAGGTAGCGATGTTCAATCTGTTTTTGATTTTATAAAAAAATTATACGATATTGCACCAATTACCACAATTTCTTCAGGAAATTTGTCAGGAACAGAAAGTGCTGGGGAAATAAGTGCGGGTTTTGATATGTTAATTTATTGGTCAGACTTCCCTACCCAGATTCCTCCGATAAGCGCTCCTTTAGTAGAGCTATCTGATAAAGAAAAAGAACTTCTTTCAAAAGTGAATAACCTTAAAAGTCCTCTTTTTGTAATCTTAGAACCCCAACCCCCAGCAGAAAGATCTCAGCCATTTAATTAGGATTTTTCTTCTACTTGAACAAAGACTTTTTTTCCTTCTAATCTTCCCTTAATTTTAAGTATATTTTGAATAGCACGTATTGTTTGTCCGTTCTTTCCTATGACAATGCCCATTAAATCTTTTGGTAATTTTACCTTTAGATTAATTTTTCCTTCCTCTTTTCCTTCCTCTTCTTCTATTGAAAATTCAGCTTCGTTAAGTAACCCCTTTAAAATAAATTCAAGTAGCTTTTTCATTGTTTAATATTTTTTTAAGAGACTCATTTACAACCGCACCTAAATTTAAAAAATACCTTAATTTTTCTTCATCAATCCTTTTGATTTTTTTTGAGGGTTGGTAAAAACCAATGATTGAGATGGGTTTTCCCTCTCTTTTTCTTTTAGAATCAATGGCCACTATCCGATAAGCCACATCTTTTGATTTTAATCTTGCCAACCTTATCTTAATCATGGATTTTAATTTTACTTTAAAGACTGCGCTTTATCAATCTTTATGTTTTTACTTTTAATAAAATTTTCAAGTGCTTGTCTTGCAGCTTTTTGGGCCGCTTCGCTTTTACTTTTTCCTACTCCCCTACCCCAACTTACACCGTTGACTAAAACTTCGATTGTAAATTTTTTTGCATGGTCAGGTCCTGATTCGTCTACTACTTGATATTTTGGCGCAAGAAAATTGTGGGCTTGAACATATTCTTGGAGAAGACTTTTCGCGTCTTTTAGGGGTTTTTTCAACTTGTCTTCAAGATGGATGAGTACATTTTCTTTTATAAACTTTCGTGTAAATTTTATTCCTTGATCAAGGAATAACGCGCCCACTAAAGCTTCAAATGTATCGGCAAGGATTGAGGGGTTTTCTCTACCACCCATTTCTAATTCCCCTTTTGAAAGAAAAAGTCTTTTTCCAAGGTCTAACTTTTTGGCGATTTCTGATAGGTTTTGGGTATTTACAAGATTTGCTCGTAGCGCGGTCAAATATCCCTCCTCTTTCTTTGGGAAAAGACGAAAAATTTCATAAGAAACAATAAATTCTAAAACTGCATCGCCTAGAAATTCGAGTCTTTCATTGGATTCTCTTATACGAGGATGCTCGTTTATCCAAGATTTGTGGGTCAAGGCTTGTTCGTATAACTTTTTGTTTTTAAAAAGCTTTTCTATATCCTCACTCATAACATTTCTTCTTTAAGAATTTCTACCAGGTCGGCGACAGTATCAATATTTGTTAGTTCTATATTTGAAGTATCGATTCCCTTAATTTCTAAAATTTGCATAAAATCAACTAGATCGCTTGCCTTCATATGAAGGTCTGAACTGAAAGAGTCATCCTCGTTAATATCTTCAATATCTACTCCAAGGTATTTAGCCAATTCTTCAACTATAAGCTTTTTTATGTCTTTATTTTCTTTGTCTTGCATTTTCCTTTTTTTGTTTTTTATATATTGTACCCAAAACTCCATTGACAAATGAAGGCGAAGTTTCACTGCCGAATTCTTTTGAAAGTTCAACCGCTTCGTCAATGATTACCTTTGGGGGATTATCTGTGTTTTTGAGTTCATAGACTGCTAATCTAAGAACCGCTAAATCAATTTTGTTTAACTTTTCAAGGGGCCAAATCGGAGCTGCATCTTGAATTTCTTTATCAAGTTTTTCTTTTTGGGAAACAATCTTTTTAGCAAGTCCTGTCTTTAAAGCTTGTGGTACAAAGCTTTCGGCAAATAATTCTTTAACTACCTTGCGTCGGTAAATGTGTCTTGGGTCTTTTGGAGTTTTCATAAGAATATAGTATATAGACAAATAGTAGAAAGTAGCAAGAATTAGATCAATAGGTACGGCTTGGGATTAAAAAGGGTTTTATTTTGGATTTTTCTAAAAAAATTTAGCGGTAATAGCCGCAGTTCGGGCATACTTTGTGGGTCTCTTTTAATTTTTTGCAAGAGGGGCATTTGGTAAGTGATGGAAGTTTAATTCCCCTTTGTCCTGCCATTCTTTCACCTGATCTTTTTTTCGTGTGTTTTTTCTTTGGTACAGGCGGCATATTCTATCCTTTCATCCTTTAAATTTTTTTGCTTTTAAGAATTTTAACTCAATACTTTCTTTTCCGCAACTGGCGTGTTTTTTAAAGTGAACTAAAGTGGTTGGAAGCGTTTGCCTTAAATTGTAGTATTTTTATTCTAGTTTGGAACTATGTCTTTTTCCTCAGTTTTTTTAATAAGTAAGGCAAATTTTTTAGGGCTTTGGATTGCTTTTTGAGCAATTTCCCGGGATTTTTTTAATAATTCGCTGTCAGACCAAGAGGCAACTTTGAGTTGTGGGAAGCCGTGTTGTTTTGTACCGAAGATTTCTCCAGGACCCCTTAGTTTCAAATCAAGTTCTGCAAGTTCAAACCCGGATTTATTTTGTCTTAAAGCCTCTAACCTTAGCATCGTCTTGTTTGATCTACTTTCGGTGAAAAGCAAACAATAGGATTTTTTTTCTCCTCTACCAATCCTTCCCCTTAATTGGTGAAGTTGGGCTAGACCGAAACGTTCTGCAGCCTCAATGACCATTATTGTAGCATTGGGAACGTCAATTCCCACCTCTACAACAGGTGTTGAAACAAGAATGTGGATTTTTCCCTCCTTAAAAGAATTTAGTATTTCGTTCTTTAGTTTTGGATTTTGTTTTCCATGGAGTAGTCCTACATTTAAATCGCTAAAAATTTTTTTTAGCCTTTCGTATTCAACGGTCGCTGCTTTTACTTGTTTCATTGTCTCAACCTCGGATTCTTCAATAAGCGGGCAAATTATAAAGGCTTGGACTCGGTTTTCTTTGATTTGTTGATTAATCCAAGCGTAAGCTCCATCTCTTTTTTGAGGCGGTACGAGCCAGGTGATAACTGGTTTTCTGCCTTTGGGGAGTTCATCAAGGGTTGTCAAATCCAAATCTCCGTAGATCGTTAAGGCAACTGTCCTTGGAATTGGGGTTGCGGTAATAGTTAAAACATGAGGAGAGTAATTTCCATTAGAAGATTTTTTCACAAGGTGTGCTCGTTGTTCAACTCCAAATCTGTGTTGTTCGTCAATAACAACAAGGGCAACATTGTCAAAGCTTACTCTTTGATGAATCAAGGCGTGTGTCCCAACGAATATATCCGCTTTGCCCGGGTCCTTTTTTATACCTTCTGAAGTTATCAGTTCAACTCTGACTTTAAATTTATCTAGAAGATTCTTTAGCGTATCAAAGTGTTGATTTGCCAATATTTGCGTCGGCGCCATAAAAACTGATTGGTATCCATTTGTAAAAGCTACGAAAATAGCGGCTGCGGCAACAACTGTTTTTCCACTCCCAACATCGCCTTCCAAGAGACGATTCATGGGATGTTTTTTCTCAAGGTCTTCCAAAATTTCGTTAATAGAATCAAGCTGTGACTTTGTTAGGCTAAAGGGAAGAGAATTTATAAATTCATCAACATATGATCTGTCAACTCTCAACTCATGGGCTACCTTAATTTTTTGCCAATCCATTTTTCTATGAAGACTTTTTAGTTGATAAAATAATAGCTCATTTAAAGCAAGCCTTTTTTTAGCGTTTTCAGCCTCTTCTAAATTTTTAGGAAAATGTACTAGATTTATTGCCTTTTCTAAATTCATAAGAGATTCTTTTTTAATTATTTCAGGTGGTAGGAATTCTTGAATTTCGGGTTTGGTTTCTGAAAGGATGTAGGCTATCCTTCCCCGAATCCATTTAGATGAAATACCCTTTGTTTCAGGATAAACAGGAACCAACCTTCCAGTATGAATTGGGTCTTGGTTTTGGAAAATTTCATACTCTGGCGAAATCATACTTTTTTTCTTATCAAACCAATCAATTTTTCCTGAGAACAAGTATGTTTTTCCTACTTTGATGTTTTTGATAAGATAGCGTTGGTTGAACCAAACGATCTGGATTTGACCTGTTGAATCTTCGACTTTTGCTTTTTGTAAGACCTTACCAAATCTAGTGTAGATATTTTTTATTTCTAAGACTTTTGCCTGAATTGTTAGTGTTTCACCGATTTGAGCTTGTGAGATAGTGGATTTGATAGTATAATCTTTGTACCTGTGCGGAACATGATAAATGAGATCCTCGATAGTTTTTATGCCAAGCCTTTCAAGACGCCTTGCAAAAATTGGACCAACTAGCTCAATCTTAGAAACAGGTGTATCTAGCCTCATTAGAGTTACATACAATTATATTACAAAGATTTAGGCTGTTTTAATCTTAAAAAAACTGGAAGAGGATTTTTAAAAATAGTAACATTAATGTAAATAAAATTTATGGAAAAAATTAGGGAGATTTTAACAAGAGGAGTTGTCAATATCATTCCATCTAGAAGCAAACTTGAAAAATTACTCCTCTCAGGGAAAAAACTCAATGTCTATCTTGGAATAGATCCCACTGCTCGAAGAATCCACTTGGGACACGCAGTTCCTTTAAGGAAAATCCAAGCATTTGCTGATCTTGGCCACAATACCACCTTTTTAATAGGAGATTTTACAGCTCTTATTGGTGATACCTCTGACAAAGAATCCGAAAGACCAATACTTACTAAAGAAGAGATAAGGCAAAACTTTAAGACATATAAAAAACAAGCAAGTAAGATTTTAGACTTTTCAAAGGTTAAAGTAAGATATAACAGTAAATGGCTGGCAAAACTTAAATTGGAAGATATTATAAAATTATCCCGACATTTCTCTCTCGGAGATTTTATTGGCAGGGAGTTAATTCGTGAAAGGCTAAACAAAGGCGGAAAAGTTAGACTTGATGAGGTTCTCTACCCCATACTTCAGGGATACGATAGTCTTTTTTTGGATACTGACATTCAAATTGGAAGTAGGGATCAAATATTTAACATGCAGGCAGGCAGAACCCTTCTTAAAAATTTAAAAAATAAGGATTCTTTTGTTTTAGTGACTGATTACCTTTTGGGGCCTGATGGAAAGAAAATGAGTAAAAGTTTGGGAAATGCTATTTGGCTTGATGACCCGCCACAAGAGATGTTTGGAAAGATAATGTCTTTGGATGATAGTTTAATAATTAAGTACTTTGAACTTGCCAGTAATGTTTCCTTAGAGAGGTTGGAAGAAGAAAAAAGAGCCTATCAATCTGGCGAGAACCCCATGTTTATAAAGAAAAGGTTAGCATATGAGATAGTTAGTGAGATTTATTCTCAAGATAAAGCGAAAAGTGCCTTGGATTTTTTTGAAAAAACATTTCAAAAGCGGGCTCCTGAGTATAGTTTAAGAATCCCTCTAAGAAAGGACTTGGCTTCAACCATTGCTCCTTTTACTACACGGAAAAGTTTAAGTGAAGCAAAAAGATTAATCCTGCAAGGGGGAGTTGATGTAAATGGTAAAGTAGTATTAGACATAAGGTATAGACCGAGTGTTGGTGATAGAATAAAAATTGGTCAAAAGATATTTGGTAGGATTGTAAAAGAATGAGAATTAAATTAATTAAAGACAAGAAAAGATTTTTATTTATATTGGTTCTGATAGTATCTGCGATAGGACTTTTGTTGACTACCTTTTTACCTCTTCTGACTCCCCTACTTTTAGGTGGATTATGAAAAAGTAGTTAAGTATTTTAATTTGACCCTTTATGTTTGTTAAAATTGATAGATAATGGCAAGATGGAGGCAGTTGAGAGAAAGAAGGTTGGTGGCTACTAGATTTTCTAATTCAAGTAGGGTTGTAAAAAGTAGGCGTTTGGTGAGATTTGCAAAGCTTGTTTTCCTGATAGTGGTTTTCCTTTTTTTGGGTAGTTTTATAGCATTACCTATACTTAGTTTTAACCTTCCTTCACCTGATAAGATAGTGAGGAAGGAAGGTTTTTCTACTAAGATTTTTGATAGGAAAGGAAGGATTCTTTATGATATTTATGCAGAACAAAAAAGAACGCCTATTAAACTTGAGGAAGTTCCACAACATCTAAGAAACGCTACCATTGCTATTGAAGACAAGAACTTTTATAAACATCAGGGTTTTGATCCCACAGGCATCTTGAGAGCAATCTATAATATTGTATTTAAACGCCGCTTACAGGGTGGATCAACCCTGACGCAACAGCTTGTAAAGAATGTTCTTCTAAGCCCAGAAAGAACGCTAGGAAGAAAAATTAAGGAGTTTGTTCTTGCGGTACAGATTGAAAGACGCTACACCAAGGATCAAATCTTGCAGATGTATCTTAATGAAGCTCCTTATGGTGGAACATCTTGGGGAGTAGAAGCAGCTGCAGAGACCTATTTTGGTAAAAAGGTAAAAGACCTTAACCTTGTAGAGTCGGCTTTCTTGGCTGGGCTCCCACAAAAACCCAGCGTCTACTCGCCTTACTCAGCCTACCCCGATGCTTATATAGAGAGAACAAAGCAGGTACTAAGGAGAATGCGAGAAGATGGTTATATTTCTGAGGAGGAAGAAAAAAAAGCAGTTGAGGAGATACCAAACTTGAAAATCCAGCCTCGCGGTGCAAATTTTAAAGCCCCTCACTTTGTTCAATATGTCCAAGAAATTCTCGAGAGTCGATATGGTGAAAGGGTAGTAGAACTGGGTGGTTTAAGGGTTACGACTACGCTTGACTTGGATTTCCAAGAGGAGGCGCAAAAAATCGTGAAGGAAGAAATAGAGAAGGTTAAAAATTTAAAGATTTCAAATGGTGGTGCTGTTGTTTTAAATCCCCAGACAGGAGAAATTTTAGCCATGGTTGGTTCTAGGGGTTTCGATGACCCTGAAATCGATGGACAAGTAAATGTGACCCTAGCTCTAAACCAACCTGGTAGTGCGATAAAACCTATCACTTATGTGACTGCTTTTAAAAAAGGCTTTACACCGTCAACATTGCTTTTGGACACGCCTACAGAGTTTCCAGGAGGCGAAGGTCAACCGCCATATAAACCAGTAAATTACGATGGCAAATTTAGAGGACCTGTTCAGATAAGATATGCGCTTGGTAATTCAATAAATATACCTGCTGTAAAAATGCTTGCTTTGGTCGGAATTAGAGATACTCTTGAGACTGCTTATGATCTTGGTATAAATACTCTTGAACCTACAGACCAATTACTTAAAAGGGTGGGGTTATCGCTTACTTTAGGTGGTGCGGATGTCAAACTTCTTGAGTTAACCGGTGCCTACGCCGCGTTTATGAACGGAGGTTTTAGGGTTGACCCTATTGCTATTTTAAAGGTAGAAGATGCACAAGGAAAAGTTTTGGAAGAGGTCAAGCCTGATAAAGGAAGAAGAGTATTGACTCCCGAACAGGCTTATCTTATTGCAGATATATTGTCGGATAATGATGCAAGGCGAGATGTCTTTGGACCAAATTCTCTTCTTAATATTCCCAATGTTGCGGTAAAAACCGGAACCACTAATGATAAAAGAGATAATTGGACTATAGGTGGAAATCCTCAAGTTTTGGTAGGAGTATGGGTGGGAAATAATGATAATAGTGAGATGCTTCAGGTTGCCTCAGGAGTGACAGGGGCTTCTCCTATCTGGCGGCGAATTATTTTAGAAGCACTCAAGGACAAGCCTAGGGTTTCTTTTGAGGTTCCTTCAGGAATTGTGACCAAGGCAGTAGATATTATCTCCGGCTACGCAGCTCATGATGGGTTTCCCTCAAGGATTGAAAAATTTATTGTTGGTACAGAACCCACAGGCGAAGATCCTGTTCATGTAAAATTGAAAGTTTGTAAAACGGATGGAAAGCTTGCAACCCCCTTCGATATCGCTAATGGGAATTACGAAGAAAAGGAATTCATCGTCTTAAAAGAAGAAGATCCAGTAAGTAAAGATGGTGTTAATCGTTGGCAAGAAGGAATAAATGCTTGGATATCGAATCAAGCTGATCAGCGATACCACCCCCCAAGTGAATATTGTTCTACCTCCAACCCTGTGAATGTTGAATTTATAGAGCCAAGAGATAAAACTTCCAACCTTCCCAATGAATTTAGGGTTAAAATAAAAGCCGAATCGATTAACGATATTATTGAGGTAAAGTTTTTTGTTGATGATGTTGAGAATTTTACACTTACAAGACCACCCTATGAACATTTGATTAATTTGCCTAATGGAGTCCATAAGTTAAAAGCAAGGGCGAAAGATAGCTCTGGAAGAGAGTCAGAGACCGAGGTGACTATTGGTGTTAATGTACCGTGGGATTATCAACCAGCGCCAACCCCCACACCTACACTTACGTCTTCACCTACACCTACTCCTTTAGTTCCCCTTCCTACCTAAAAAATTTAGATTTTGAAAATTAAGGATAAAAGGATAAATTATTAAGAAATCCTAAATTCTAATCTCTAAATTCTAAACAAATTCCAATTTTTCAAATCCCAATGCTCCAAACAACTATCAATGATTAATGATTAATGGTTAATGGATAAAATTCTAGATTCTTGATTCTTACTTCTTGCTTCTTATTAGTTGTAAATTTTTAATTTTGATATTGTTCTTTGACTAAATAGTTTTTGTGTTATAATTGCATTTAATTCCTGCTCGCATTAGATGACAGAAAGAAGAAAACGCGGATACGCCTAAAAAGACTTCTTCGCATCAAAAGAAGCTAAATTACTTAAAGGTTATCCTAATTGGGATAGTTGGAAAGATTCCTTGTTTGAGGATCTTAAAAAATAAGGATATAATATTTCTGAGATTGAAAAATTTGAAGAAATTTTACATAGGTTTTACATTCTGCGCAGACTAATTCAGCTTAATGAAAAATCAGTTTATGATATTAAAGAGTTTAATAATATGATAGAGAGGGATAATCCTGATGTTTTTGAACACGAAGGTGTTCTTAGAGCATTTAGAATTATTACTGATCGGATCTCCAAAGATAAGTTAGGGTAATTATTTTGAGCTTATCCCGTACTTTCCCTTAAGTCTTTCCAGAATATATTCTCTTACTCTTTTAACCTCTTGGTCTGTTAATGTTTTTTTTGGGTGTTGATACCAAATTCGGAAGGTGAAGTTGTTATCGAAGATGTCTTTTAACTCACATTTGTTTATTAACTTGCTTTGGTTTTTAATAAAAGAGATTATTTCGCCTATCCTTATTCTTGTAGGGATTATAAAAGTAAGATCTTCAACTTGCGCAGGATACTTAGCGATTGGTCTAAATGTAGGGTGCGGTTTAAATAAAGATTTTAATACCTCAACACCAAACTCCCAATAAATATAATTTTTATCGTGTAAAATTCCAAATTCTCCTAGATCGGCATTACCTGACTTGATATTTAATTTAAGTATTGGTTCTGTTTCTTTTACTTCAAACTCCGCCTTAATTCTGAGTTCTTCAAGTAATGCCTCGGTAATCCCTTTTACTTCTCTGAAACTAAAACCTTTAAAGATTGAAGCAAGCATTATTTTTTCTTCCGGAAGTTCTTTATTTTTTGGTAAATAAACATTTGCTATCTCAAAAAGATGGAATTTATCCTCATAGCCTAAATTTTGATCCGCTGCCTTTATTAATGAAGGAACTAAAGAGGTTCTCAAATATTGGGTATCTTCACCCAAGGGGTTTTTGATTTTTAGTGCATTTCCAGCTACATCTTCTTTCGAGACTAAGGAGAGGGTATAGACTTCTACACCCCCTAAACCTTTAAGAAGAATTTTAAGTTTCTTTTCAAAATCAAATATTGGGTTTGGAAGTGGATCTGGTATTTCACCACGAAGAGGCGTGGTTGGTAAATTCTGATAACCATAGATTCTCGCAACTTCTTCTACAATATCTTCAGGAATATTTATATCGTTTGATCGAAAAGAAGGTACATTTATTCTAAAAAAGTTCTTTGGATTTGTTATACCGAACCCTAAGGATTTGAGGATATTTATTACTTCATTAGGATGAATTTTTTCTCCTAATCTTTCTTCAATAAATGAAAGTGATATATTTAAAGATTTAGGTTTCGGCGGATGAGGATAAATGTCAAGGATTTTTTTATCGGGTTGACCGCCAGATATTTTTTGGATAAGTGAGATTCCTCTAAGCATTGCTATCTTGACAAGTTGAGTATCTGGCGATTTTTCAAAAATTGAAGAAGCTTCTGTTCTTTTAGATAGTCTCATAGAAGTTTTTCTAATCGTAGATGGATTATATGTTTGGACAAAGAAAAGGATATTTTTTGTTTTTTCGTCTACTGCGGAATTGAGACCCCCCATTATTCCGGCTAAATCAATAAGTCTTCCTTGGCCATCTTCAATGACAATGTCACCTCCGGGTAGTATTAATTTTTGCCCATCAAGGGTTATTATTTCTTCACCCTTGACAGAAGCGCGGAGAAACATTTTTTGACCCTTAATTTTGTCGTAATCAAAGGTATGGGTGGGTTGTCCCAGCTCATGCATTATGTAGTTTGAAATATCAACAATGTTATTTATTGGTCTTAATCCAACAAGTTCTAATCTCTTTTTAATCCATTCGGGCGAATCAGAAATATTTACATTCCTAATTAAAGATGCACTAAAGCGAGGGCAAAGTTTGTTATCAACTTTTGCACTTATGTAACTTACTTTTGAAGTAAATTCAAAATTTTTATCTTCTTGGAGTTCTTTAAACTTTGCTTTAATTCCAAAACGTGGAAGAATTGCGCTTGCCTCTCTTGCCAAACCGTAAATTCCCATTAGGTCGCTTCTATTCGTGGTTACTTCAATTGAATAAACTTCAGAATTGTTGATTTTTTCTATTTTTTCGACAGAAGGGCCACACAAAGATAGATATTTGGCAATTTCACTAGCATTTGCCTTTGTGTCCAAAAAGTCTCTTAGCCATTCGTCAGGAACTAGTAAATCCATTTTTTAAAATTGTAATAAAAATCTTAAATCACAACTATAAAGAAGTCTTAAATCTGGAATTTTTAAGTTAGACTTCATCATGATCAATCTCTCTACTCCACATCCAAAAGCAAAACCTGTATATTTTTGTGGATCAATTCCGCCGTTTTTTAACACGACTGGGTGAACCATACCTGCCCCTCCCAACTCTAGCCACCCACCCTTACATACCTTGCAACCTTTTCCCTCGCATATCCCACAGTTTATATCAATCTCGAATGAAGGTTCGGTAAATTGGAAGTGGTACGGGCGAAGACGGGTTTTTCTTTCTTTCCCGAAGTAATTTTTGGCGAAATAGTCGATTGTCCATTTGAGATTAGCTATAGAAATTCCCTTATCTATGACTAGACCTTCTATCTGATGAAACATTGGCACATGTGATGCATCTGATTGTCTGCGGTAGCACTTGGCAATGTTTATCATTCTTATTGGAGGTTTTTTTACTCTTTGCATTTCCCTTACTTGTCCTGAAGATGTGTGGGGAGTTAGAACCATTTGGCCGAATTTTGGATGAGATTTGCAATCTACAAAGAATGTCTCCCATTCATCTCTAGCAGGGTGATCTCTAGGCATGTTTAGAGATTCAAATGCGAACCAGTCCCACTCGACTTCAGGGTACCTAACTCTCACGAAGCCTATTTTTTCAAAGATTGATGAGATTTCTTCTATACCCTGAGTTATTAAATGTAGATGACCAAGTTTCGGTTTTATTCCAGGAATTGTAGGATCAAACCAATCACTAGATTGTTTTGAAATTTGAGGTTTCTTTGATGAAAGCTCTTTAATTATAGTTTCTTTAACATCGTTTATTAACCTGCCAAGACTTTCTCTTTCCTCTTTTTTTAACTGCTTTAAAGTTTTAGTTAAATTAGATAATTTACCATTTCTTCCTAGATATTGAACGCGAATATTTTCTAATTCCTCAAGAGTTTTTGCTTCCAATATTCTTGATATTGCCTCGTTTTTTAAATTTTGTATGTCTTCTGGGATTAGCATTTGGAAATCTGAATTTACTAAAAAATAAAAAGTTTAACTAAGTCTAAAAAAATTTGAGTATCACTTAAAGGTTATTTTAACTCGGAGACTATTTTTGCGAAAGTGTCAGGATCATTAACCGCTATATCTGCGAGAATTTTCCTGTCAACTTCAATTTTTTTCTTTTTGAGTCCTGAGATAAATTCGGAATAAGTGAGCCCATGTTCTCTGACTGCAGCATTTAATCTAACAATCCACAATCTTCTAAGATTTCTTTTCCTTAACTTTCTTCCAATGTAGGCATACTGCCCTGCATGGAGGATTGCTTCTTTAGCAGCCTTAATCCTTGTGCGTCTTGCTTGCCTAAAACCTTTGGCCTCTTTTTTTATTTTTTTATGTTTTTTTCTGGTTATTGATTTGGCTCTTGGCATTTTTTATTTTCCTAGGAATTTTAAAATCTTTTTAGCAAATGTCTTTTTTGTTTCAACTGTCTTTGATAGCCTCCTTTTTTTCTTTGAACTTTTCTTAACATTTAGGTGTCTGCGGAATCCCTTTCTATGTAAAACCTTCCCCCTTTTTGTAATCTTGAATCTTTTTATCAAAGATTTTTTTGTTTTTTGTTTTGGCATAAACTTTTTATTTTCCTTTTTTAAGTGGTGATATTACCATTGCCAAATGTCTGCCCAAAAATTTAGGTTCCATATCAATGGATATTCTATCTTTTAAGGCCTCGTTTATCTTTTTTAAAAGCTCATAACCAAAATTTTTGCTTTCCATCTGTTTTCCTGTAAAGACTACGACTATTTTTACCTTATTGTTTTCGTCTAAAAACTTATTGATTTTTTTCATTCTTATTCCTAAATCATGTTCGGCGATAAAAGGCGTTAACCTTATTTCTTTGAGTTCGCCCCCTCTTGCTTTTTTAAGGTTTTTCCTTTGCTTTTTTTCCTGTTCGTATTTGAATTTTCCTAAGTCAACGATTTTTACAACAGGAGGGTTTGCTTTTGGTGCTATCTCTACAAGATCAAGGTTTAACTTTTTAGCTTTAGAAAGAGCCTCGTCAATTCTCATTACTCCGATCTGCTTACCGTTCGGATCGATGACTCTTACTTCTGAAGCCTTGATCTGTTGATTTATTCTCCAGTTGAATTTATTACTATTCGTTCTCAACTTTTTTACTTATAGAATTTTAACATGTTGATCTTAAACTTTGCAAATTGTCTTAAGATGACAACTTTAGAGCTTTAGAGATTTTTTTTCTATCCTTTGCAATATTCTTTTTATTGTTTTGTCAAGACTTAAGATTTTTAGGTCTTCCCCTGTTCTTAATCGTAATGAGACTCCCCTTTCTTTTTCTTCCCGATCGCCAATTATAAACATATAAGGAATTTTTAAAAGTTGTGCTTCCCTAACCTTTGCAGGTAATGTTGCGTTTCTATCGTCAATTTCGGATCTTATGTTCAAGCCCTTTAGCTTCTCAAGTATTTCTCTTGCGTAGTCTAGGTGTCTTTTAGAAATTGGAAGAATTTTTACTTGAATTGGCGATAGCCAGACGGGAAAGTTTCCTTTATATTTTTCGATAAGAAATGCCATTGTTCGCTCTATAGCACCGATTGAAGATCGGTGAATTACAACGGGTTCTTTTTTCCTCCCCTTATTGTCGGTATATTCTAAGTTAAATCTTTTTGGCATTACGAAGTCATATTGTACTGTAAAAGCGGTTTCTTCTTTTCCTGATATTCTTTTAATCTGAATGTCTATTTTGGGACCATAAAAAGCGGCTTCTCCTTCTTGTTCAAAATATGGAGCTTTTGTTTCTTTGAGTACATTCCTTAATACTTCTTCTGCCTTATCCCAGGCTTGATCGTCTTTGTAATATTTTTTATTATCGTTTCTGTCGCCTAAAGAAAGGCGGTAACGGTAGTCCTTTCCCTTTACTAAACCAAGTACTTTATTTACATAGTCAATAAGATCTAATACCTCTTTGATTACATCTTTTACCTGCTCAATTTTCGCAAATATGTGTGCATCAGACAGGCAAAAAAGCCTTACCCGCATTAAACCTGATAATTCTCCACTTTTTTCGTATCTAAATTGAGGAGACATTTCAGCTAATTTAAGGGGAAGTTCTTTATAACTTCTAGGCCGGGATTTATAAAGCATGAAATGGTGAGGGCAAGTCATAGGTCTTAAAATTAACTCATCGTCATCAACCTTCATCGGTGGATACATTGTGTCTTTATAATAAGGATAGTGCCCTGAAATTTTGTAGAGTTCTGTTTTGGCGAGTACGGGCGTGATCACATGCAAGTACCCGCGTTTTATTTCTTCATCAATTATAAACCTTTCCAGTTCGCGTCTTATAGTAGCTCCTTTTTCAGTGAAAAGAGGTAGACCCGCACCTACCAAATCTGAGAAAATGAAGAGATCAAGTTCCTTTCCTATTTTTCTGTGGTCGTATATTTCTTCCTCTTTTTTGCGTCTAAGATATTCTTCTAATTCAGATTTCGTTGGGAATGAGGTTCCATATATTCTTGTGAGCATAGGGTTTTCTTCACTTCCTCGCCAATAAGCACCTGCAATGGATAAAAGTTTGAAATATTTGATTTCATTTTTGGGGTTTTCAATGTGACCTCCCTGGCAAAGATCAACAAAATTGCCGGATTTGTAAAGGGTGATTTTTTTGCCCTTTTTTAGGAATTCTTCAATAAGCTCTTTCTTGTATTTGTTATCCTTAAAAAGCTTTTTGGCCACTGTCCCACTTACTTCGATTTTTTCAAACTTCTTCCAATCCTTAACTATTTCTCGCATTTTTGATTCAATTTGAGGTAAGTCAGATTCCGAAATCTTTGTGTTGCCAAAATCAAAGTCATAATAGAAGCCGTCTGCAATCGGTGGCCCTATAGTTGGTTTTGCATTGGGATAAAGTTCCAATATGCTAGCTGCAAGAAGATGACTAGTTGAATGTCTTAATTTTTCTAGATACTTTTGTTTGTCTTTCATTTATCTTTTTAAGTATAAACCTTTCTAAAAACAAAAATCCGCCTTCTTTTTTAGTTAAGCCTAAAAGGCTTTCAAGAAGACGGTTATAACCCGCGGTTCCACTTCTTTTCCCGCTTTTTAAGCTTAAGCGGGCACTCTTGGTTCGTTTCGTGAACCACTCGCTTCCAACCAGAGTCCCTTTTTGGGATCCTTGGGTGGTTATTCATGCGCTTTTCAAAAACGCATCTTCTTGCCCAAGTACTAACGTTGAAAGATAAATTTGAAAATATTTTATGATTCTTAGTCTTGGGTGTCAAGTTCCTATTGAGGGATAATTGGTGTTCTTTTAAGTAGTTGTATTTGAGTTTCTTGAACTATATCTGCAATCCAACTTCCTATAAGGGGTAAACCACCCAAAGTTCTAAACACTAAAACCAATATTGTTGAGACCAATACAAATCCGATTGTCACTCCAAATGCCCAGCCAATACCCGCGATAAACCCCTCCTTTAAAAGTTCGTTGTAGGGTATATAAGCAATCTTAATTTTTTTGAGGGTTTCCAAGCTAGTGATATTAGTTAAACTTAATTTTGGCCTTTCTGGTTGAGTTTTAGTATTGTTTTTATCTTCGTAATAGTGTTTACGAATTTTTGTTAACATCGTGTTAATTTATATTAGCAAAAATTCGTTGCTTAGGGTATAATTAAGATGAACTTGGACGGTTAGCTCAGCTGGCTAGAGCGTTCGCTTGACGTGCGAAAGGTCGGGGGTTCAAGTCCCTCACCGTCCACTAAAGTTAAACCGTAATTCTTGCTAAATTAAGCTTGGCTCCATAAGAATTTGAAAATGCTTCTAAAAGGGAAGATCTGGAATAAAAATTTGGATAAAAAAATAAAGCTTCTGGCAAGTGCTAAAGGATAGTTTTGGGGATAAAGATAGATTCTAAAAGGAAACTCTTTGATTCCATACTGAGAAAATGCATCCTTTCTTAAAAATTTTAATAATTTTTTCTCATTTACCTTAGGCCCGATCAGACTAAAAACCTCAGATATTTTCTTTTCTTTACCCAAGTAAACACCCACTCTTAAGGTATCCTGTTTTATTCCTTTATAAGTCTTAAAAATTCTCAAAAGCATTCTTATTGCATCCATTCCGGAAAAATAAACTGGTAAGAGGGAAATCGAAGCCCTTTTCTTTTCTGGTATTGAAAGGATTATTTTGGAAATTCCTTTTCCCCAGGGGTTAAGCTCGCTTCTTCCTGATGGGAAGATTATGACAATACCCCCCTTTCCTAAGGTTTTTATTGCAAGCTCTAAACTTTTTCTATTTTGTTTATCTATCTTGTCTTCATCTAAACAACGGAAGTTCCTGAGTTTGTAGAGTGGATCAAGAAATCGTAATATGCTGAATTCATTGTCAGAAGAAAATTTCCTTGCAGTGACTGGTAGTGCATATCTTTGAATGTTTTTGCCAAGAAAAAAGAAAAGATCGTATAAAATAAGTTTTATGTTTTTTCCTTTTAACAATGAGAAAAGTATTATTGGCTCGATGAATGAGTTATGATTTATGCCATAAATTAAAAGGCCCTTTTGTTTTTGAAAATTCCTGTTAGATAAATCAGTGTAAGTATAGATATTGATTTTGAGTTTTTTTATTAGCCTTAAAGCTTGCTTTTGTGTTCCAAATCTTTCGATACCTTTTTCAAATCTTTTTATATCTTTTAAAAATTTATATAGGATGAAATATTTTTTATCAAAATTTGCTAGCAAATTTAGGAGTTTATTTTCTCTTGTGAGTAGTTCTATCTTTTCTAGGAGTCCTTCTAGTCCCCTATCTTTATAGATTGAGGCAAAACTTGATTGATTTTCCACTTCCATAAATGAATTTATTTTGAAATAGTAATTAAAATAATAATTGATTGTACATTAATTTTGGTTTTGATAAAATATTAAAAATCGCTAAATTAAAAAATGAAAAGGGCCTGTAGTTCAGTTGGCTAGAACGCCTGGCTGGCAGTCAGGAGGTCGGGGGTTCGACTCCCCCCGGGTCCACCAAAGTTTATGCGTAACCCTGTCTGTGGAACTTACTACCCCACTTTTTCTTTGTTGATAATAACTTTAGAAGTATAAATCACTAAAAATTCAGAAGGGTGCCGATACATACCACCTGGAAAGTCTACATAACGCCTTTTCATTTAAATACATTTTCAATTAAAAAATTTGAGACGATTTCTTTATATTTTTCTATAGAGTTAAGTTCAACCCACTCATTATCGCTGTGGGCGTTACCACCTTTGGGTTTTGTGACAATTACTGCGGACTTTTGAGCAAAAAATCGAGCATCGTTTGAGCTAGTTTCCGTATAGAAAATCGGTTTTATGTGATTTAGTTTTAAGAATGAGATAAATTTCAAAAAGAGTGGGTGCTTTTTATCTGCGTGAAACGGTCCTATAACGATTAGATCCTCTAAAGTATGTTTTCTCGCTTTTAGATAGCTTTCAACTTTCGTTCTAAATTTATTTAGGCCAGAATTAGATTTAAAACGTACATCGTAATAAGCCTCAGCTGAATCAGGTACGGAGTTAATCGAATTTCCTCCCTTAATTTTCCCAAGATTAATAGAGTGAATTTTATAAGCATCACCTTTATATTTTGATAGCTTTTTTATGTAACTTAAAAACTTATAACTTTCCTCAATTGCATTTTTCCCTTCGTAAGGGTCCGATGCATGAGCACTTTTGCCTCTGAATTTAACTTTAAAATGCCAAACACCTAATGCTTCAATGCAGATCTTAAAATTTCCTCCAGCATCTGGCACAAAAACGCACTTTAAGTCGCTATTACCTTTAATTTTTTTCGCGATAAGTTCCGCACTCTTGCCGCTTATTTCTTCATCGAAAGTTAAAACCAAGGTAATGTCTTTAAATTTAGGATATAAATTTTCTGTAATTTCTAACAAAGCTACAACTGAACCTTTATTATCTGTAGCACCCCTACCGTAAATTTTGTTACCCCTCTTTATAGGTTTAAATTGTTTTTTTTTACCTTCAACAACGTCCAGATGAGCCAAAAAAAGCACTTTTGTTGCTTTAAGATTTGTTTGACCCATTAAAAGAATGGGGTGCTTTTTATTATCTAACACTTTAAGAGGTAATTTTTTTTCATAGGATTTTTTAAGCCATTCTAGACATTCGTAGATTTCTCGTGTATTATTACTGGTAGTTTGAAAAGAAATAAGTGTTTTAACTAAAAATTCTGTTTGTTTAAGTGACATTTTTTAAGACAAAGCTGAATTAAAAAGGAATTTTAGTATCTGTAAAGTATCTTCATTCAAACCGTCCAGTCTAATTTTTTCAAAATCAGGAACAATGATATTATCGTTTTGGGCAACTCTAGAAAAAACGAAAAAAGAATCAATTGGTTCTGATCCATTATGAACACGTCCGTCTGCTGTAGTAAGATTAATCCACGGCCTGATTCCATTAAATCGAAAGCCGATATGAAATAATTTTTCGTAAGTTTTTACATCTAGTGATGTCATATAGATGATTGTAGTTATTGTGCTATCAAAGTCTAAAGTATCTAAGTCTTTAGGCGAAGTTATTACCTTAATAGCCCCCTTAACCTTGGTTGGTCTATTAAATAATTCATGGGTGGTAGAGTAGTGCCGGACTAAAGGATTATTATTATGATCTGTGGTTGCAAGCACGATGTTTGTAAAAGGGAAAGCAAAAGTTTCATTCGAACACGCAGCGTCGCTACATGTTATATTGAGCCTCATAAATTGATTGGGATTGCTAACGCGTATACTAAGAAGATAATATTCTCTTAAGTAAGAACCTCCCATTTTTAAAGCATCGTCTGGAGTAAGAGCTAGAGGAACAAAGCCACCGTGTTTAATAAGGGGCATGTAAGATCCTGGTTGGTGGGCCCTGTTCTCTACAATTCCTATTAAGTCAGGATTATTTTCCAGAAATTTTATTCTCTCAGAATTTAATCGGTTACCAACTCCGTTGTTGGAAAAAGAAGGGTGAACCATGGTATCGCAAAGCAATGCAACTCCGCTTTTTTTATTTGGGTATACGCAAGATACACCTATTATGTTGGTGTGTTGATCTATGGCTAAAAATGTTATTTTTCCCATATTTCCGTCGTCTATCCAACCTTGTCCATCTCCAGTAAAACCATCAACGTAATAGGTCCCGCCGTAAACTCTTTCGGTTAATGATCCTAATTTTTTGGCAGTTTTAGGATCAATTTTATTTATTTCTTCTATCCGTTCAATCATTTTTTTACTATTAATCCCAAATGATTAGGTAATGTGTCATCTAGTGTTTTTTCTTCACTATGTGCAGATACATTACTTACTGAACCAGGTTGGCTTCCTCTTGAGATAAATCCCAAAACTAAAGGTTCTCCGCTCAATGTGTAACTAAAATAAGGATCAATACTTCCTTTATGTACAATGGGATTACTTCCGTAGTTCCTAAGAATGGCAGTGTTATAGGGTTCCAATATTTCTTGAGCAAGGAATCTTTTTCCTCTGTGAGTATAAAGGTCATCAACTGTTGGGTCTAAAATTACAGAATCTCCACCAGCTCCATCAAAAGGTTTTAGGACTGCGGTTCTATTTTTGACAAGTCTTAACGCATCAGGATTAATACTGTTGTCCTCCGGATCTTCTACCCAATACGTATCTGGTATCGGTTCTGATAGTTTTTTCAATTCTTCAGTTGTTATTTTTAATAATCCAGGGTCGATTTTAGCTTCTCTCATGGCGGTGATTAATGCATACATGCCCTTGTTTGTGATACTAACTGTGGTGGCACCTAAAGAAGGACAATCAAGTTTACCATTTGCAACCATTTCTAGTAAGAGAGGATGATCTCTGAAAGTGGTAGGGCTAGAGACTCCATCAACAAAAGCTATTCTTATTCTTTTTTTAGGAAACTGCACATAAACCTCCCCATCACTTTCTATTTGTAATGCTCTAACTTCACCAACTGCATAATCAATCCCGAATTTCATCCTAAGTTTATTTCCTATTGCAAGCATTTCAGGTAAGACCTTATAAGCAGATAACCTTTCTGTTGGAAAGAAAACACCACCTTCTTTAGCATTAAGGCGTCCTACAATAAACTCGACAACTCTGTCTTCAATTTCATCAGCCGCAAAGGGATTATAATTTTTAGATCTAGCGATACGTCCTATTTCTGAAACCCAATGTATGCCGCCTGGATTCGCATTAACTTCGTTATATTTCATTTCTCCGTTTTTTTGTCTTCCATCGGCTCTATAAGAATGAGTTATTTGGAGACACAATTTTGGATTTCTAGTGAATATTTTAACTAGCTGATCGACATAAGGATCTTGTCCCTCTTTAACATTAAAACAAAATCTTAATAGTTCCGAAGCTGTTTTGTGAGTATTTGCAAATGATTCAGCAAATCCTTCTTTTATTCTTCTTTCTAAAATAGCTATTCTAGATATAGCTTCATTGTGTTTAATGGCTTGGTTTTCGGGCATTCCAACTATGACTAAGGGTAGTCTCGATCCTTCAGACATACCAAATTCTCCTTCTCCGTTTACCACAATTATGCAAAAACCTATTCTCATGTCGGGACGCTTAAGTAGTTCATCGAATTCAGGAGAATTTGGTACAGTTGCCTCAAAACCATTTATATTTATTTGATTTTTTTCTATTTCAGTAGACATAGCAATAAAAAAACCTCTCGGTTTTCGAGAGGTCTGACGATAAAAATAAATCCTTTATCTCACCACGTCAGACCTCGTCCTTAAAAAGGACGAAGCTGATAATGATGAGATAAAGGTTTCTCATAATTTTTTGTATTTTAAAAAAGTGATTTTAATTTGTCAAGATCTTGTATCCGTCCAATACATATTAGACTTTTTAAGATATTCTACTACAGTTTTCAT
>CAYSEQ010000008.1:30326-41236 GCA_964430475.1 uncultured Gammaproteobacteria bacterium | reverse complement strand
GTTAAACAATCGGGGAAAAGACAGGAACTTGCTGAGCTCTAGTAAAGAAGGTGTGCCTTTATACAATTCCGCTCGAACTTATTTTATCAGAAATTCTTGAAAATTACCAGTGCCCGCTGCCTGCGGGCGGCGCGACTACCTAACGGCAGGAGCAAAGCAGAAATTTTTCAATCATTTTTTTTGGCGCACATCATTTTTAAATTTTTCTTTTAGGGTAGAAAAATTTCTGCTTTGCCTTTCTCCTGACGGAGAACGCGCCGCCGCTTCCCACCCCAAGCCGCGCGGCTACGGCTCGCCCCGTTAGAAAGTTATCATTACAAAAGTGAAGAATAAAATTTTGTCCGCCGAGTTGAGAAAAAGGACTTTCTAACGGGGCTCGCCGGACGGAAGCGGAGGAAGATTGACTTAAACACATTGTGGAAAAACTATATTTGTGGCAAACTATATTTATATTTAGTGAACGAACAACTTAAAAATTATATCCAAGAAGCGTTAAAGGCCGGGCAGGCGAAAGAAGACATTCGCCGTTCTTTGCTTGAGGCCGGCTGGCAAGAAACTGACGTTGCGAAAGCTCTTGGAGAATTTGAAAGCGCTGTTCCTCGGCAAGAATTTATAGCTTCAACGATACCGGTCGAAAAACCAAGTTCGGCAAAAAGATTTTTTGATTCATTGAAAACACGTTTTAAATCCCAAAAAACTTATTATGTCTTGGGCGGTTTAGTTTTGGTTATACTCGTATCGCTGTTTTTATATCAAAAAATCTTTTTGAAAGAGGAGTTGTCCGAGTTTGAACTTACTCCGCAAATTGCCGACGCGGCGGGCATTAAACCAGAAACTTCGTTTATTTTGAAAAGTAGCGCGGATCTTAACGCTACGGTTGTGCAAAGATATTTGAAATTTGAGCCGGACATTGAATACAAAATCAGAAAAATCGGAAGCGGGAGCAGTATTTTTGAGATAACTCCGGTCAATGCTCTTTCGGAAAACGTGGTCTATTCCATCACAATTGCCAAAGGACCAATCGCCGCACGAACTTATAGCTGGGCCTACCAAGTCAAAGCGCCGTTTCAAATTATCGCTTCACTTCCGAGAGACAAGGCGACTTTTGTGCCGACAAATACCGGTATTGAAATTACTTTCAACCGGGAAAATCTTGTCAATCCCCAATCCTCGTTTGAAATATCGCCATCTGTTCGCGGAAGATTTGAGGTTCACCGCAATGTTCTCGTTTTTGTCCCCTTGGAAGAACTGGCTCCGCGAACTCTTTACACAATCAAAATAAAATCTGGGATTCGCGCGCAGGGCAGTGATGACACATTAACAGAGGATGCCGAAATAAAGTTTGAAACCAGCGAGCGATACACCGGAGTTCCGCGGCCGTTCTTTGATTTTTCAAAAAGATTCTGGGAGTTCAAGCCGGACAACGAAGCCACTTTCCAAGTAAGCTACTCCAATCTCCAGACAAACACGATTCCGCTTACTATCTACAAGTTGGATAACATAAATGAATTTGTTGAAACGTACAAGAATACTATAACGGCTGAAAGCGGCTGGGCCCGTTACCACGCTTATAATCCAGTAAACCTTCCAAGTGACAAAAAAATTTTTGAATCAAATGTTCCTCTTGAAGAACAAGCAAACGTCCGTTTTGTCAGAATACCGCAAAAACTCGGCGAAGGATTTTACATTGCCGAAACCACGATCAACAACGAACGCAAACAGGTTTGGTTTCAGATAACGCCCCTGGCCAGCTTTTCCGCCATCAGCAGCACAAAAACGCTTCTGTGGTTCAAGGACTTACAAAACGGCGCCAACATCGCTAATGCCGAAGTTTCTTTTGAAGGAAAAAATGTCGGCAGAAGCAATAGCGACGGCGTGGCAATGTTTGACACACCGCGACAACTAATAAGAGAGCGCGGCGAGTCGTACTGGTATTCCGCGCCACCCACTTACTTCTATATAGTCAATTCCGGCGGAAGACAGCTCGCAATTCCGACGGAAAACGAATACGGCTCGTTCTCAAAAGTGAACCCGCCTGATTCTTGGTGGAATTACTTTTCAACCGACAAAACCGTTTATCTGCCCAGCGACAAAGTTTATTTCTGGGGCATTGTCAAACAGCGCAACGGCACGGATGTTAAAGGAGAGAAAATTACTGTTCAGCTTACCAATCCGTTTTGGGAAGGCACGTCGCAAGATGATATAACAGTTTACGGAAAAACAGATACAGTTATCAGCGACTTTTACACTCTTACCGGAAACATAGCCTTTTCCGACCTTAAGCCGGGGCTTTATCAATTAAGCGTCAAGCGAGGCGATGAAATTATTATTTCCGAAACCATCAATGTCAAAACCTACATCAAGCCGGCTTACCGACTAACTTTGACTCCCGACAAGAACGCGGTTTTCGCCGAAGACACCATAATTTACAAAGTGAAAGCCGAGTTTTTTGAGGGTACGCCGGTTGCCAATCTGAAATTGAAATACAACGGCTATCTCAACCGGCAAATCAGCGGTGAAGTTCAGCTAAATCAAAATGGAGAGGGTTCATTTTCAATTAAAACCGATTACCAAGAAACTCAGTACGGCTATTGGCCGAGGTACCTTGGTTTGACCGTTTCTCCGGCCGTGGCCGAGGAAGGGGAAATTACCGCCAATACGTCGGTTTTGGTTTTTGGGCCGAGAATTGACTTGCGAAGCGAGCAAACTATAACCGAAAGAACGAACCACTTTAACCTCAATCTAAGAAATATAGTTTTGGATAAAATTCAAAGGGGTGATCCGTGGTGGGTTTCCGACAACTACCTCGGCAATCCGGTTTCGGGCTGGAATATTACGGCGGATGTTACGGAGATTATCTATCGCCAAGAGCAAACCGGCACCGGATACGATGTCATAAACAAAACCACTTACCCGATTTATCGCTACTTTACTGAGGAGCGGCCGGTGAGACAGGATACTTTGACTACGGACGGAGCCGGGAACGCGCGCTATGAGTGGACCGCTGAAGAAAACAAGACCTATCGCGTTACATTTGCGGCAAGAGATGCTGCTGGAAGATTAGTTAAGCGGCAACATTATGTTTACGGCGGCTCGTTCTCGTATTTTGGCTTTTATGACGCTCGCGGAGCGGTGTTAAAGAATCTTGACGAAGGCAAAAACAAATACAAACTTGGGGACGCTATGCGTTTACAAATGCAGAACATTGGCGGCAATGCTTTGGAGCCGGGGTCCGGAAGATTTATCTTTGTAAGGATGGTAAATGGCATCTCCTCCTATCAAATAACCGACTCGCCAAATTACAACGATACCTTCAAAGATTCTTATATTCCCAACGTTCAAATAATGGGCGTGTGGTTTACCGGTTTGCGTTTTAGCAATAGTTATTCGGCAAACCTTCCTTTTGACTCTGATGAACACCGTCTCAATGTTGAAGTTACAAAAGACAAAGAACGCTATCGTCCGCGTGATAAGGTAAATTTGGTTATTCGGGTAACCGACAAAAACGGCAATCCAAAGCAAGCCGAAGTCAACATTGCCGGAATCGACGAGGCGGTGTTTTCGCTAAATCCGATTGAAAAAGACATAACCAACCTGCTTTATAGAAATGTTTTTTCGTCAGTTGCGGTCCGTTCTTCTCACCTGACCCCGCTTGAATCGGGAGCGGAAGGCGGCGGTTGTTTCGCACCGGGCACAATGGTTTTAACGCCAAAAGGCGAAAAAGCCATTGAGAACTTGCGAGTTGGCGACGAAATCTTAACCCGCAAAAGCGAAACATCGTCAAAACTGGTGAAAACAAAAATTAAACAAATCGGCTCATATTTGGTGGACGGTTATATTGTCGTCAACAACAAGTTGCGCCTTACTCCTAATCATACTTTGTTTGTAAATGGCTCTTGGAAGAGGGTCGGGGAAATAGAAGTTGGCGATGTGCTTACTATCCAAAACGGTAAACCCGAAAAAGTCGCCTCTCTTAGCTTTGTTCAGGAATGGGGGCTTGTCTATAACATTGAACTTGAGAACTATCACACTTATTTTGCCAACGGTATCTATGTTCACAACGAAGAAAAGGGTGGCGGCATAGAACGAGCCGACTTTCGCGACCTTGCTATTTACGAATCGGTCCACACCGACTCAAGTGGCCGGGCGCAGGTCTCGTTTGACGTGCCGGATAATCTCACCTCTTGGCGCATTACCGCTCAAGCCATAACCAAAGATTTGTTCGCAGGAAAGATCGTTGATTTTGTACCGGTGGGCTTGCCGTTCTTTGTGGAAAGTACTCTTAATCGAACTTATCTTGCCGGAGACAATTTGACTTTGCGGGCAAGGGTATCCGGCACAGCAAATGTTCAAAACAATATTACTTATACGGTTGAGAGCGAAACTCTGCCGTTTGGAAAGATTGAAAGAACCGGCGAAAATGTTATTGAAATACCGCTTGGTCAACTTCCAGCTGGCAAGCATAAAATAAAAATATCGGCAAAGTCCGGCAATTATAGCGATACAATTGTGCGCGACCTTAACGTTTTAACAAGCTACTTTTCGCAAAACACTTCGGAGTTTTATGAATTATCTCCAAATCTCACAAACATTCAGGGAGCGGCAAAAGGATATACAACTTTGTCATTTATGTCTTATGAACGGGGAAGATTTTACAACGCGCTTCGCCGTCTATCTTGGCAAGCCGGGCCGCGGCTTGACCAAAAATTCGCCGGAGTGTTCGCCAAGTCTTATCTAAATAGATTTTTTGGCGAAACTAATGAATTGGGAGATACTGACGCTTTGAGTTATCAGTACCAAGGCGGAGCGACACTTTTGCCTTACAGCGACGTTGACTTGGAGCTGTCCGCAAAATTCGCAAATCTTATTCAAGGCGAGCCGATTACCGCCGACCCAGATGGACTTAAACGATACTTCTATACTTCGCTTACCGATCGCAAAGCCGACTTGAGCCGTATATCCGCCGCGCTTTACGGATTGTCCGTTTTCAAAGAACCGGTCTTGGTTACAATTCAAAACATCAAAAATGACCGAAATTTGACTTTGAAGGATAAAATTTATATTGCTCTGGCTTTGGATAACTTGGGAGCCAAAGAAGAAGCCAGAGCGTATTATAAAGCGGAAATTAAACCAAACCTAACTTCCAGAGAGCCGTACACATTTGTTAATCGGCTCCAAAATCAGGATGAAAATATTATAGCCACGGTTTTGCTCGCCGGACTGACTGCGAGTTTGTCAGAGCCGGAAGCTGACGGACTTGGAAGTTACGCGCTGGAAAACTACCCCAAAGACACCTTGAAAAACTTTGAAATGCTTTTGTATATGAGAAGTGCTTTACCTTTGTTAAAAGGCGGAGATGTCGGTTTCTCTTATCAAACCGGACAAAAGAGCGGCTCAAAGACATTGAAAAATAATGAGGTATTTCGCCTTGAACTCTCCCGCGAAGAACTCGCCGCAGTCAAATTCAGTAATATAACCGGCAGAATCGGGCTTGTTAGTACTTTTGAAAAAGAATCAACGCCGACAGAAGCGAGAAAAGACATGTCAATCAATGTATCTAGAACTTACTCGGTTGACGGCAAACAAACAATCCAATTCAAAGAAGGCGACCTCGTGAGAATTGACCTTGCTCCAACTTTCGCGCCCGGCTCTCTTGAGGGTTCATATCAAGTCGTTGATTACCTGCCCAGCGGCCTTCGCGCCGTAACCAATATTCAAACCGCGCCCTTCCGCCAAGACGGACAGTATCCGCGCTTTCCCTCAAGTATTGAGGACCAAAAAATTACTTTTGTTGTTTGGAAGAGCTTCCCGCGGCCGTTTTTCTACTATGCACGGGTGGTTTCCAAAGGCGACTATAAAGCCGAGCCAGCGCTTATTCAGTCATTAAGAAGTGCGGAAAGCTCAAATATATCCAACGAAGCTAACATAATAATTAGATGAAGTTTCTCAACTCAAAAATTTATATCGCCGGTGCTTTAATCGCGCTGGCGATAGCGGGCTTATATTTCTTTTTGTCAAAAACGAAGGCTCCGGAGATTACCGAAAATTTTCACCAGTCGCAATTTTTTGAATACGCTCAATTCATTGAAAGTTCTATTGAACAGGCGAAAAGCAACGAGAAGGTTAATTTGGATTCAGCGCTTGGTGGCATAGTCCCGCATCATATTCCAACAACAATTCCGCTTTTGGCGGAGTTTTACACCAAACTCAAAAACACTCGCGAAGTTAAAACATTTATCATTCTCGGTCCGGATCATGTGGACAGAGGGCGAGGCCAGATAAATGTTTCCAAGGCCGTTTTTGTAACGCCATTTACTGAGGTAAAACCAGATTTGGAAATTATAGAAAAACTGGGAAACTCCGGCTTTGTTACATATGACGAAACGCCTTTTGACAAGGAATCCTCAATTGACTCTCAGCTTTTACTGATAAGCAAAATTTTTCCCGAAGCCCGTGTTGTACCGTTGGTTTTTCGCTCAAACATCAGCAACAAAACTGCAAGAGCATTCGGCGAAGTTCTTGCTAAGATTACCAAAGAGGATGTTTTTATTGTCGGGAGCGTTGACTTCTCGCATTATCTTTCTGAAGCACAGGCGAGGCCACTTGATTATCTTTCCGCCAATGTTTTAGGAGCCGTAACATCCCAGCTTGGCGGACTGGTTGAAGCCGACTCAACGCAAGCTCTCGTGGCTTTAATGTCTTTTCTTGAAGCACGAGGAGTGAATCATCAAGTTGACCTGCAGATTTTCAATACCGGCGACTTTAGCTCCAACCGCGATTTTACCACCGGCTATGTCAGCGGATTTTGGGGGATTAAAAATGATTTGCTGAACATGAAAGATTCAGAAATAAATCTTCTATTTGTTGGTGATATTATGCTTTCAAGAATGATTGGTGATATTATGGCAAGAAGAAACGATTGGAAGTATCCTTTTCTAAAAATGGCTGACTTTCTGAGAAGCGCCGACTTAGCCATAGGCAATCTCGAAGGGCCTGTATCTTCAAGAGGCGTTAACCAAGGAAGTATTTATTCCTTCCGGGCAGACCCTCGAGCAGTCGAGGGTCTTTTGTATTCCGGCCTTGATATTCTTTCAATCGCCAATAATCATATCCTTGATTATGGGCGTGTTGCTTTATCAGACACGGTAGAAATTTTAGCGGATGCAGGGATTGCAGCTGTTGGTGCTGGCAGAAACCTTGAAGAAGCCAACGCGCCGTACATCGCGGAAGTTCGCAGTATCAAAATCGCCTTTTTCGCTTACACCAATTTATATCCGCAATCGTTGTGGGCTACCGAAACACAGGGCGGCGTGAGTACGCCAACGCTTGAAAATATCAAAGAATCAATTGCAAGAGTCCGCAATGAAGTCGATGTTGTTGTTTTATTGTGGCACTGGGGCGAAGAATACCAGACAAAATCTCATCCGAGAGAACAGGCGCTCGGCCGCGCCCTCATTGACGCTGGAGCAGACATTATCATCGGCCATCACCCTCACGTAGTTCAAGAGACCGAAGAATACAATGGCGGCTACATTGCTTACAGCTTGGGAAATTTTGTTTTTGACCAAAACTTTTCAGAAGATACCAAGCACGGGCTTGCATTAAAAATAACTCTTCGCAACGGTAAAATTTCCAAAACCGAAAAACTTGAAGTCAGATTTAACTCTGACTTCCAACCATTCTCGCCGTAATCCCTCCTCCGCTTCCGTCCGGCGAGCCCCGTTAGAAAGTCCTTTTTCTCAACTCGGCGGACAAAATTTTATTCTTCACTTTTGTAATGATAACTTTCTAACGGGGCGAGCCGTAGCCGCGCGGCTTGGGGTGGGAAGCGGCGGCGCGTTCTCCGTCAGGAGAAAGGCAAAGCAGAAATTTTTCTACCCTAAAAGAAAAATTTAAAAATGATGTGCGCCAAAAAAAATGATTGAAAAATTTCTGCTTTGCTCCTGCCGTTAGGTAGTCGCGCCGCCCGCAGGCAGCGGGCACTGGTAATTTTCAAGAATTTCTGATAAAATAAGTTCGAGCGGAATTGTATAAAGGCACCAAAACCAGACCCTCAGATTTTGGTGGATGTGCCTGGATTCGAACCAGGGACCCCCAACTTATAAGGTTGGTGCTCTAACCGCTGAGCTACACATCCTCTAAGTTCTGGGTTTATTATAACAAAAAGGGCTGGATCTTACATCAGCCTCATAATTTGGCTCTTTTTATTATCTCTGCCTCAACCAACCTCACATCGCGCCCATACCTTAGTCTACTCATCTCCTTTATAATTTGGGCAATTTTAGGATTCATGGCTTCTTTTTGCTTACTCATATCTTTGGTTAAATCCATGGAAAATGCTGGAACAGGCTCATTATTGACAATTGTCTTTACATAAGCATGGTATCTTTCTATGTTGAGCAAATCATCTTCTGTAAAAACAGGGGTAAACTCCCGAGCTAAATAGTTAGCATCATTAACACCAACCCTAAAAGCAATTAATGTCCCCACATTTCCAAACACCGCATTCTTGATTTCCTCTTCTACCTGACCTATAAACTGATTCGCCACACAAAGTGCGAGGGAATATTTTCTTGCCTCCGAAAGAATAACTGCGAAATCCGGAGTCGCAAAGTTTTGGAATTCATCAACATAAAGATAGAACGGGCGTCTTTCCTCCTTTGGTACATCGGCACGCGAAAGAGCTGCCATCAAAATTCTCGGAACTAGTATAAGACCTAAAAAACTTGAGTTTTCCTCACCAAGATTTCCTTTAGATAGATTGACAAAAAGAATTTTGCCACTATCCATGATTTCTCTAAAAGAGAACGAACTTTTCGATTGTCCAATAATATTTCTCATCATCTTATTGGTTACGAAACGACCGAATTTAGAAACTATATAGTCCAAGACCTCGGATTTATGAAAATCTGAAGTTTGAGCAATTTGATCTGTCCAGTATCTCCTTACAATTGGATCTTGAACCTTGGGAAGAAGTTCCTCAACATACTTGGAGTCAGTCAAAATCCTCATCACCTCAACAAAGGTGCTACCCTCTTCACTCATAGCTGTAAGCATTGCGTTTCTCACCGCATGTTCAAATCTCGGTCCTACAATTCCGGTTTTGTAAGGATCAAAAAGTTTATACATCATATTAATAACAGCGGTAGCTGCAAAGTGTTTCTGGTCTTCGGTCTTTGCTTCGAGAAGATTTAAGCCCATCGGTCTTTCCGTGTCTGACGGATCAAAATAGATAACCTCTTCTGCCCGCTCAGGGGGAATCATCTGAAGAAGATCCTCAACAGCATCGCCATGTGGATCAATAAAACAAACTCCTTTTCCCGAACGAATATCCTGAATTATTAGATCTTTGAGAAGTTCGGATTTTCCGGTCCCGGTCTTTCCCACGATGTATATATGTCGCAGCCGATCCCCATCCGAAAGGTAAACAGGTTTTTTAATTCCCCTGTAAGTACTCATTCCAAGAAACAAACCAGTTTGAGGAATCTCTGCAGGTGCTGGAGCTGTTTTTGAATAAAGCCAGCGTATATGCGGTGTGGTGATAATTTTGTTGGGAAAATGAAAAATACTCGCAAGTTCCTCAGGATTTAAAATAGAAACCCTATTACCAAATAAGTTGTAAAGCGGCTGATATCTATAAAGAAAGTCCTCAATAAACGCTCCCTTTCTTCTTATTTTCCTTGAAGTAAAACCATTAAGCTCTCCTGAAAATTGTTCAAAGGCACTGACTATATTGGTGAGGTGTGCATTGGCAGAAGATTCATCCTTGGAGACAACAACTATCCTTATTGAGGTTTCAAATCCGGGTTTTGAGATTTTATTTTCAACCGCTTCTAGTACCTTGGACGAGACAGAAAATTTCGCTTTTTCAGGATCAGTCTCTTGCTTTTTTATTTCAGAAATAAAACTTCTTCCCGCCTTTTGCCAATCTGAATCCGAAGGTGAAATTAATACCTGAATTGCAGCAGCTTCATCCCCCTCCATCTTTGCCAAGGCTGAAGTCAAAGATGCCAGAGGGTCTGTTGGAAGCTCCTTATAGGTTCTGATTGGGTAAAAATTTTCCTTTCTTAATTGAAGTGACTTGTAGGCAACAAAACCATCTTGCGGAAAAATATTATATTCTTCCACCTCAAGAATCTCCGCGTCAGGATATGCAGCATGTATCTGCTTTTCAATAAGATCCTTGTATTTATTGGGTGTCCAAACATAAAAACGGATGTCCTCCCGCTTTGCAACTATCTCAAAAGATATGGCAGGTTGTAATTTATACTTCTGCTTCCAACCCCCCTTTTTGATCGAATAAAGCACTGAGAATAGTTGTTCCATAGCATCAATCTTTACCTCATTACCTTTGGGTACAGCAATTTGAAGAAGTACTGAGTCAAGCGAATAATCTTCTCTTCCTCTTGTTTTCAGGAAATTTAGCAAAAAGACAAAAAAACCAACAAGAATTAGAAAGAAAAAACTAAATATAAAGATTGTTATGAAAAACAATGCTAAATCAAACTCTGGCATTTTAGATTTTTACCTTTGTAACCCTTCCTTTCTCTTTTCTCTTAAAAGACAAATAGCTCTCCACGTCCTCGGATCATTAGGATTACCTCTTGACAGCCTACCAAGATCTTCATCACTAAGAGGAGATTCTTGGATTAAAGACGGGGGCGATTGGGTTGTACTCTCTCCCGCTAAAGGAGGTTTCACCAGTGACTCCGGCCGAACTTCAATACCTAATTCCCGAGAAAGAGTCTCAGGAATACCAGGACTAGTTGGCCTTTCTTCTACCCCCAACTCCTCAACTCCACTGCCTGAATTTTCGCGCTCTGTTGGTAGTGACATATCCTAATATTTTATCACTTTTTAAGCTTTCTTTGGGGTATTAAAGACTAAAGGAGTTATTTTTTCTTCCACAC
>CAYSEQ010000008.1:0-30226 GCA_964430475.1 uncultured Gammaproteobacteria bacterium | reverse complement strand
TTTTAAGCTTTCTTTGGGGTATTAAAGACTAAAGGAGTTATTTTTTCTTCCACACTTCATCCTCAATACCTAACTTTTTATTGGCATTCCTTGCCAACATAAATAAAGCATCGGACAAGCGGTTTAAATAAGAAAGTATTTGGGGTTTAACCTTCTCTTCTTTCGCAAGCGCCAGCACCTTTCTCTCAACCCGTCTTGTTATGGCGCGAGCGTATTGGAGATGGGAAGCATCCAAAGATCCTCCTGGAATCAAAAAATTTTTCAAAACAGGAAGGCTTTTCTCTAAGTCATCAATTAATCTTTCCAGATTTTTGGTGTTTGTGGAAAGAAAATTCAATCTTGCCCCGGCTATAATTGAACCTATCCTAAGAAGATTTTCCTGAATCTTTTTTAGAACTTGGTTTAAATCTTTATCCTTAGTTTGAGCCTTTATTATTCCAAGAAAACTATTAAGCTCATCGATTTCGCCTAAAACTTCTACTTTAAGGGAGTCTTTTGCTACTCGAATTCTTTGTGTGTTTCCTTCTTCATAAAGACTAGTCTCGCCTTTATCGCCCCTTTTTGTATAAATAGACATAAAAAAACTTTTTAGGTACAAACTTCCTAAAGAATATCCACTCCAAGAAGAAAAAGCAAGCAAGATTCAGCACTCCGAATAACCGCAGGAGAAACACTTGCTACAACCCTCTTCATAAACAAACGAGCTTGCGCCACAAGAAGGGCAAATATCTCCAGCCTTAAATATATTCAACGAATCAAAACTTAACTGTTGGAGATCATTAACTTCTGAAGCCCCATTAGACGTGACCGAAGCCGTTGTGTGGTCGTCTCCCAAACCAATCTTGTTGGGGTCTGCATGAGCAGAAAATTGCGCCGACATAACAGCTCCGGCCCCGTCTAATAAGGCTTCGGTGCCTCTTTTTGTCTTTTCGTCCACCTCCTTTCCAGTTTCTTGCTTAGTATTTTGAGAATTTGTAAGGTTATTATTCACCTTTAAACCAAAATGGATAGACAATGCATAACTAACTGCATCAGGCAATGAAAGAATTTTATTTGGTCCAAATCCTATAGAATGTCTTCCCCCTATTCCAGCAAGTTGTGAGGCTATTTCTTTTGCCCTTTCTTTAGGACTTAAATTTCCTTTAAACCTTAAGGCAGCAGAGATAGTCCTTCCTAGTGCATCTGCCATAGCAGCAACATCACTTCCAGCTTTGCCAATAATGATAAAAACCTCAAGTGGATTTCCTTTCTCATCCTCGTTTATGGTGATGAAGGCACTTCCTAACGGAGTAGTCATTTTATAAGTTGCTCCTTTCACCACAAATGGCCTTTCGATTAAGGGGTTTGTACTCTCGAATGTCTCTTTATCTTTATCAGTCTTAACCCCTAAGTTCAAGACTTGCGCATCCTTGCAACCATCCCTAAAGACAGTAATACCCTTGCACCCTGTTTCCCAAGCCAGAAGATATGCTTTTTTAACATCTTCAACGCTAACATGATTGGCCATGTTAATGGTCTTTGAAACCGCGTTTTCTGTATACTTTTGAAAAGCAGCCTGCATCTTTATATGCCAGTCATAATGGATCTCGTGCGCGGTTCCAAAAATCCTTCGCAAATCTTGAGGCACTTCAGAAACATCCCTAACTACTCCGCGCTCAGAAACCTTCTTTTTAATCTCTTCGCTCCATAGATTTCTTTTTTTCATTTCTTCCTCAAATTTGGGGTTAAAAAAGGTAAGCGTACGATCAAGGTGCTTATCCTTAACAATATGTTGAAAAGCTACCGCAAAAATAGGTTCGATACCAGATGAAGCTCCTGCTATGATTGAGATAGAGCCTGTTGGTGCGATGGTAGTCACAGTTGAATTTCTCCGGGGTTCTTGATCCTTGTAGATGCTTACTGGCCACAGAGGAAAGGGGCCTCTTTCTTTAGCCAATTCCCTAGTGGTTGCTAAGGCTTCTTCTTGAATAAACTTCATTATCTTCTCACCTAATTCAAGCGCCTCTTCACTGTCGTAAGGGATTTTAAGATCAATCAACAAATCCGCAAAGCCTCCCACTCCTAAGCCTATTCTTCTTATTGCAAAAACGGTTCTTCTAATTTTATCAAGAGGGTAAGGATTCACCTCGATTACATCATCTAGAAATCTTACTGCCAGTCTAGTGACCTTTTTGAGTTTATCCCAATCCACATCCCTTTTACCCTGTTCGTCTTTAACAAAGTAGGTAAGGAAAATACTACCGAGATTACACGCATCATAAGGATACAACTCCTGCTCGCCACAAGGATTGGTTGCTTCAATAGGACCAAGTGAAGGTACGGGGTTTGAACTACCTCTATTTCTTCGGTCAATAAATACCAAACCAGGATCGCCGGTCCTCCACGCAGCTTGAGCAATTTCGTCAAAGACTTTCCTTGCATTTAGCCTTCCTACTACCTTTCCATCCCTGGGATCCTTAAGCTCGTAATCTTTGTCTTTCTCAAAAGCTTCCATAAAATCATCGGTTATTGCTACCGAGATATTAAAGTTGGTTATTCCTCCGTCCTCCTTACAGTGAATAAACTCCAAAATATCAGGATGATCTACCCTTAATATTCCCATATTAGCACCCCTTCTTTTACCACCCTGCTTAACCTCGTTGGTTGCGGCATCAAAAATTCTCATAAAAGACACAGGCCCTGAAGCAGTGCCTGCGGATGTTCTAACCCGAGCTCCTTTTGGTCTTAAACGACTAAAGGCAAATCCGGTTCCACCACCAGTTTTATGGATTAATGCCTGATACTTTAGAGCGTCAAATATCCCCTCCATTGAATCTTCAACCGGAAGGACAAAACAAGCTGAATACTGAAGACCGTTTCCTGTACCTGCATTCATGAGAGTTGGGGAATTAGGAAGAAACTCATGGGTTACAAGAAGCTTATAAAACTCTTTTGCAATCTCATATACCTTACTTCTTGTTGCACCCCAACAAGCTTCTGCACTAGCTACCTCCCAAGCCACCCTCCAACACATCTCCTCTGGTGTTTCTACAATTTTCCCTTCTTCATCCTTCATTAAATACCTCTCTGATAAAACCTTCAAGGCTTGCTCTGTCCAAATTCCTTTGGGTAGATCTTTAGGTAATGCAGGCCTTTCCCCAACCCTGTTCCTCACCTTTTTCATAATCTGCTCATAGGAGGGGACATCGATACTATCAAGTGTTAATTTTGGATATCTTTTGTGAAATCGTATTTTTTTGCGCGACATAATTTACTCCTTGATTGCTTTTGCAAAATCTTCCAAATCCTCGAATTCGAGATAAACACTAGCAAACCTGAGCCAAGCCACTTTATCAACTTTTTTAAGTCTTTTTAAAACTGCCCTACCTATCATTCTTGAGCTTACTTCCTCTTTCTCGCTCCTTAACATTTCTCTTTCAACCGCTTCCACGATATCTTCCACCAAATCCATTGATATAGGCCTTTTTTCAACCGCTCTCAGTATCCCTCTTTTCACCTTCTCCCTGTCAAAAGCTTCCCTTCTACCATCTTTCTTAATGACCCAGAGCGGTGTCCCTCTTACCTTCTCGTAAGTCGTAAACCTTTTATGGCAACTTTTACATTCTCTCCTTCGCCTTATTGAACTTCCCTCTTCGACAACTCTTGACTCCAGAACTTTCGTATTAAAGCCCGCACAAAAAGGGCATTTCATAAAATAATAAACATTTCACAAGTGTAAACAAATTTCACTATCTGTAGTGATACTTCAAATATTTAACCCCTAAATATGTAAAGTCAAGTAGCAATATTTATGTCAAAATATATCAATTTTCTAAGTTTCAAAGCTAAAAATACCCCCTAAAATGCTGTAAAAGAAAATTTTACGTTATCCAAATGAGGACTTTTTTAAATCTAGCAAAAACAGTAGAAAGTCAATTTAAGGAAAAAAGTGAACAAAAGTAAGCAAAAATTACCATTTGAACGGATTTTGTGGAGGAGTAATACCCTTTTCCAGTAAAGCGTCTCTTGCCTCATTATAAACACTGACTGGATATGACTGTATCTTTACGATTTGAGGGCGTGCCTCTTCAGGCGCAAAGCCATAAATCTCCTGGATAACCTCGTAATGTTTCAGGGCTGCACTAGCTAGCCTTTGTAGAAATTCGGTAGTATCTATCCCTTCTCTTCTATTCTCTTTCTCTTTATTCCCAGCACTTTCTAGATACTTCTCTGCCTTGGTCAATGTAGATAAAGCAACTTCGGGTTTTTGATTTTGGAAAAGTATTTTGCTTGCACCCAACCTCTTATCCGCAAAAAGAAGGTAAAGCTCTGCCACCCGACTGGGGTTTCTTGTTGACAAAAGCCAAACCCTGTCTCTTGCTGCTTTCAACAACCAAAATGGACTATCTGGTAAGATCTTACCCGGAGAAGCCAACTGGTAATCAATAATTAAACGCTTTTCGATACTTTCAGAAGGTTTGGAGTTAGAGGCAAATTCGTATCTTACCTCAGCTGCTCTAAAAACTGAAATAAATAAAACACCGAATGCAAAACAAACAACTAGAAAGATAAGTATTATTTTCTTCCCCATACATTAAGACTTATCTGCATAGTAAATCTAACTGAAACTAAAGTCAATAAAGCTCAAGGCCTTGGCAACCAAAGGTTTCCTCTTAAAATCCTTATGACTTTTACCTAAACAAGACTATTGGCCATCCCCAAAACACACGAAGAAGAATTGAAGAAAATACATTTTTAGTACGCGCGTAGACAAACCCAGAAGTAAGACTAAAAATTGTCGTAAGAAATAAAAGTAAAAGGACCTCAACAATTTTTAATTTCAGCCAAAACAAATAGGTTGGAACATGGATTAAAGCCCAAGCTAAAGAAACTACAAAATTAGCCACCCACTCCGAACCTAAGGCATGCCAAACCCTACTAAAGATATAACCTCTAAAAGTTATTTCCTCTGAAACTGCTGTCGCAAAAGAAAGCAAAAGTGCTGCAAAAAAACTGCCTTCCCCAATATTCGCTGAGAAATTTAAACCTTTGTATTTAACAAAGTTTGTCAAAAGCCCTACGATCGCAAAGACAATACCCAAAACCAGCGAAAAATAAACAGAAGAAAACAAATTTTTGGTGTTAAATCCTATCGACGATAGTCCTAAACCTTCTTTTCTAATCAAAAAAAACACAGGTACCAACCAAAGTATTGGTTTGACAATTAAGTCTTCAAGCTCCTCTGGCAATTTAAAATAAATCCTATAAAAACCCCAGATAATCAGTAGGTAGGCAAAAAGTATTGTCGAATTTTTAACAGCTAATTCTTTTCTTGGCACTTATGATTTAGTCAACCCCTCAAGGGTGTTTTTTCAATAAATTTTGATTTTAGCTTCCTTTTTACCTTTTTATTTTACACTCCCTAAAGGCAAGATCTATAGTATCAAGAATCCTTTCAACCCTCAACTTGGCTTCCTCATAACCTATCGCGTTTCTCTCATTGGGAAACCAGTGAAAAAGGAGATTTCTACCTTCTTTCCAAACTTGCCATAAAGTATCAGGGAGTTCTTTACCACCACAAAATGCGGCAAGTTTATCATAAACCCCTTCCTTTTCCCTCAAACGAGGTTCAAGCTCTGGATTAAGTGCCTTACCAACACGAAACCTCTTTCCGTAAAACTCTTCATCACTGATCATACCAAGATCATGGAAAAGGGTCTTCAAAAAACCCTCATAGGACTTGGCTGCGGGAAAAACAATAAATGCGTAATCATGGAACTTTTCCTCCCACTTTCCAACCTTTTCTATTAAAATTAGAGATTCCCTTAAAAGTTCCCTCAGATCCTCATGAATATACTTCCACCAACTTCGATTTTCTAAAGACAAACTCATACCAAATAATATATTAACAAATCTTGATATAATTTAGAACATGACCGAAATTTTTAAAATAATTAGGCGCCGCCAAAAAAGATTCATAAAGAATAAAAAAATCAGCAAAACTACTTCTTCTAAGAAAAAACCTGAAAGAATTAAGATATTAAAGGCAATAGTCTATTGGGGAAGTATCCTACTAATTTTCGCTTGGATTTTTTGGGATACCCCTCTTCCTAATCATCTTGCCAATCAACAGGTGCCTGTCTCGACAAAAATTTTTGATAGAAACGGCAAATTAATCTATGAAATATATGCCGACAAACGCTCCACACCTGTGTCCTTAAAAGACCTTCCTGATTATGTTTGGCAGGCTACTTTAGCCATTGAGGACAAAAACTTTTACAAGCACTACGGTATTTCTTTTTTGAGTATAATAAGGGCAACATTTAACACATTATTCAAAAGAAGACTCCAAGGAGGATCAACCCTTACCCAACAACTAGTAAAAAACGCGCTCCTTACCCCTGAACGAACATTAAAACGCAAGATTCGCGAGTTTGCCCTTACCTTAGCCGTAGAAACTCTTTATTCAAAAGATCAAATTCTTGAGATGTATCTTAATCAAATCCCCTATGGATCAACAGCTTATGGAATCGGGGCAGCCTCAGAACTTTATTTTGGAAAGGAGGCTAAAAATTTGACTCTTGCTGAAGCTGCACTTCTCGCTGGACTTCCTGCTGCACCCTCTAAATTCTCTCCTTTTGGATCAAGCCCGGAACTTGCTAAAGAAAGACAAAAATTGGTTTTGCAGAGGATGTTTGAGGATGGCTATATTTCAAAAGAAGAAATGAATAAAGCACTCGAAGAACCCCTCAAGTTCGCTCAACCTCAAAAATTAAAAGCACCGCATTTTGCTTTATGGATTAAAAGTCTTTTGGCTGAAAAATATGGGGAATCAACTGTTGAAAGGGGTGGACTAAGAGTAACAACAACTTTGGATCTAGAATTACAAGAATTTGCTCAAGAGGCGGTTGCTACAGAAGTTGCAAAACTTCAGAAACAAAATGTCAAAAATGGCGCAGCTTTAGTTACCCGACCCTCCACAGGAGAAATCCTAGCAATGGTCGGGAGTAAAGATTATTTTGCCCAAGATGAGGAAGGCAAGGTAAACATAATATTTGCAAAAAGACAACCCGGCTCTTCAATTAAACCCCTAAACTATGCCCTTGCCCTTAAAGACAAAAAAATAACACCTTCCACGCCCCTTGCTGATGTGCCTACCTGTTTTTTGGTAACCGGACAACCCCCTTATTGCCCCTCAAATTATGATGGTAAATTTCATGGTGCTGTCCAAGTACGTTTCGCGTTGGGAAACTCTTACAATATCCCCGCAGTTAGAGTCCTTGCTCTAAATGGTTTAGAAAATTTTATCGATTTTGCAAAGAAAATGGGTATCACCACTTTCAATAACCCCCAAAACTATGGTCTTTCCTTAACATTAGGAGGTGGTGAAGTCACTATCTACGACATGGCAACTGCTTTTGGCGTTTTCGCAAACCAAGGAATAAAACAACCCCTAATTTCCATCTTAAAGGTTGAGGATTGGAAAGGAAAAGTATTAGAGGAGGTTGACATTAATAAAATAAAGCTCAGCGGAGATAGGGTTCTTAGTTCAGAAGTAAGTTTTTTAATCTCTCATATTCTTTACGACAATAACGCAAGGAGTACAGCTTTCGGTGAATCCTCTTTTCTTAATGTCAAGGGCCACCCAGAGGTGTCTGTAAAAACAGGAACCACAAATGACAGGAGGGATAATTGGACCATTGGTTATACCCCTCTTGCGGTTGTAGCAACCTGGGTTGGTAATAATGATAATTCCCAAATGTCAGGTGCGATTTCTGGAGTTTCAGGTGCTTCTCCTATTTGGAATAGGATAATAAAAGAAGTCCTCGACAAGGCAGAAAATGGACATTACGACAAGACTGAGGTTGGCCACGCTTGGCCAAAACAACCCCAGGGAGTTATCGGAACAAATGTATGTGCCACCACTGGAAATCTCCCTTCAAATCCCGACAGTCCAGAATGTCCAACACGTTTTGAGTACTTCTTGAAAGACAATGTCGGAGCAAATATAAATACTGGAAGAGGCGACCTGCCAATAGACAAAACTACAGGGTCTCTTGCTTATCCAGATTTGCCAGCCGAAATGATTGAAATCCAAAATAAGGCTTTTTTACTCGATCCTTTAGGAACAATGGTCTGCCTTGAGTGCCCGATAGCGAGTCATTCAGCAAAAATCAGCTATCCTCTTTTGACTAAAAACAACCAAGTTCCCTAAAAAAAATAAACAGGCTAATTATACCTAAATGCTAAAAACCAATATGCAAATAAATCCAAAGCTTTTAAATTCAAAAAAACTGTCCCACTTTCTTGCAATTTTTGCCCTACTTGCTCTTTTCTTGTTTGGCCTTTACCTACTTTCACAAAACCTTAAAACCCAAAAAATATTCTCTCAAACTCAAAAAGAGAAACAGACTCCCACCCCACCTTCCCCCACACCCAACCCCATATCGGACTGGAAGACATATGTCAACCATAAGTTTAAATACAGTGTTAAATATCCCAATAATTTTTACATTAACAATTACGACCAAAAAGAAAATGAGGAAGAAGTAATTGAATTTTCGGAAAGTGGAAATAACAGCAAGACAAACACTGTAGTAATTGATGTCTCAAGCGATCAAATAAGTAAAGATTTATACTCAACCTACAAAAACGATGTTGAAACAAAACTCCAAAATAACCAATCACTTGAAGTGGAATCTCAAGAGTTTAAAGGCAAATATTCAAAGCTGTTAGTTTCTAATATCGATGCCTATCAACTAAACATTATTACTCCTTCTGGACTATTCTCCAATACATTGTTAGAAAAAAATGGCCAAATATTCAAAATTGCAATCCTTGCCAATGACCCTAACTTTGTGGATCAAATCCTTTCCTCATTTAAATTTCTAGAATAGTTTTAAAAAGATTTACCAAATCAAAACACTTCAAAGGTTTCTCTAGACTAAGGGTTTGTTTAGTGTATAAGTCTTAACAAAAATTTATTCTAAAAATTAGCGCCAACTTTGTTAAAATATAGGCCAAGGTGAAAACGAATCCTCGTCAATATCCAAATGTTAAAATTGCCCAAAACTTAATACAGAAAACTCTTGAAATAATTTCAAGAGTTCTTGTTTTCCTTGGTAAACCTTTCTATGTTATTTTAATTGCTCCAATATTGTTCAGCGTTTTTATCTTTAAAATTATAAGATACATCTTAAAATTCCTTAATTTAAGAAAACAAAGTATCCAAAAAACGCTCCCAAAGAAGGCTACAGTATTTTCTTCAAGTTGGTACAGATTAAAAATTTTGATGCTTTTTCTGAAAAGAAAGATTTACAATCTTCAAGTTCGGTTGGAAAAAGCCTATTGGAATACCCAGGTATTTGCTTTAGCCGTAGAAAAATTTAGCCTAAAGATCCTTACCTTAATTTATGATAAAGCGAAAGAATCACTGTTTATTAAAAAAGTAGAGACGGTCCCAACACGGTTAAGACTGCAAGTTTTATCTTTGATCCTCTTTAATCAAAAACTAAAAACAAAATTAAAAATCTACCTCGCGCCAAGATTTAAACTGACCCTATACCTTGCAATCTTTTTCTTCCTTTGCGCAACCTCTGCCACAATTTTCTTGTGGGAATTGGTTCTCAAAGATCTACCCTCTCCCTCAAGTCTTAAAGAAAGAAAATTTCCAGTATCAACAAAGATTTACGACCGAAACGGCATTCTTCTTTTTACATTCTTTAAAGAACAAAAAAGAACACCAGTTTCCTTAAAAGACATACCACCTCAAGTAAAACTTGCAACCATTGCGATAGAAGATGCGGAATTCTACTCCCATCCCGGCTTTTCGATAAAAGGAATAACAAGGGCAATTATTAGAAACCTCCGTCGAGGCGAACTTAGCGGTGGATCAACCATTACACAACAACTGGTAAAAAATACACTTCTAACACCCGAGAAAACAATCTCTCGAAAAATTAAAGAAATAATATTAGCGATCCAAGTTGAGCTTTCTTTCTCAAAAGATGAAATCCTTGAGATGTATTTAAATGAGGTTTCTTATGGTGGAACCGCCTATGGAATTCAAGAAGCAGCCCGAACTTACTTTGATAAAGATGTCAATGAATTAACTCTGGCTGAAGCCGCTTTACTTGCAGGTCTTCCCAAAAGCCCAACTAAGTACTCTCCTTTTGGACAAAATCCCGAAAGTGCAAAAGAAAGACAAAAAGAGGTGCTAAGGCGCATGTATGAAAACGGGTTTATTACCGAGGAACAAAGAAGAAAAGCTGAATCCGAAACCTTGAAATTTGCTCCTAAAACAGTCCCTATCAAGGCACCACACTTCGTCTTTTTCGTAAAAGAGGAGCTTGAGAAAAAATACGGTCCGGAGGTCGTGGAAATGGGTGGGCTTGAGGTAATTACAACGCTTGATCTTAGAATACAATCTCTTACGGAAGAAGTTCTTAAAGAAGAATTAAACAAACTTAAAAACCTCAATGTTAAAAACGGCGGTGTGATAGTTCTTAACCCCAAAACAGGACAAATATTGGCAATGGTTGGATCAAAAGATTTTTTTGACACATCAATTGACGGAAACGTAAATGTTACGACAAGTCCTCGACAACCAGGCTCTTCAATCAAAGTTGTAAACTACGCATACGCTTTATCTCACGGCTTTACTCCCGCAACAATCATTCCCGATACACCAGTTACCTTTTATGTTGAAGGTCAACCACCATATACACCTCGAAATTACGAAGGTGGATTTCGAGGCAACTTAACACTCAGAAATGCTCTTGCTGAAAGCCGCAACATCCCGGCAGTTAGGGTCCTGGCAACTTACGGTGTTAAAAATATGGTTGAAATGGGAAAGAAAATGGGAATTACAACCTGGGAAGATCCCAAAAACTATGGCCTTTCGTTGACTCTCGGAGGCGGAGAGGTAAAGCTTATTGACCTAGCAACGGTATATGCCACAATTGCTAATTACGGTAAAAGGCCAGAAATTCGGTCAATAATTAAAATCTCTAACTATAAGGGGAAGGTGCTTGAAGAATTTAATTGCAAAGAAGATAATCCTCCCTTAGTTGCAGAAACTCTTGCTACAAGCTCAGGTTTTAAAAACATTTTAGGGGATAAAAATGATTGCGGAGGAGAGCAGGTAATAGATCCTAGAGTAAGCTTTTTAATAACAGATATATTAAAAGATAATCAAGCAAGAGCCCCTGCCTTTGGTGCAAACTCCCTTCTGGTTATTCCAGACCACAAAGAAGTGGCAGTAAAAACCGGAACAAGTAACGAACTAAGAGACAACTTAGCGATTGGTTATACCCAAAATTATGTTGTCGCAGTTTGGGTAGGCAACAACGACAATTCTCCAATGGCGAGAATTGCTTCAGGTGTAACTGGCGCAACACCGATATTTAACAAAATTATGACCATGCTTTTAAAAGATAGTCCCAGCCAGGATTGGCCAATACCTCCAAGAATTATTCAACTGCCTATTTGCCCTTTCACAGGAACACTTGCTTGTGAAGGATGTCCGGTCAAAATGGAGTGGTTTTTAGAAGAAAATAAACCCCAAAAAGCATGTAGTCCTGATTGGTTTAAAAAAGAAGAAGATACCAACAAAGACAGCGAGAACGAAAGGCCGAATACTCAACCTGAACAGGTTTATATCAATAACGAATTTTCCAGTATTTTGTCCAATAAACGCCAAAACAAAATTGATAAAAAACCAAAAAGAAATTAACCTTAATCAGAGACTTCCACTTCGTAAATCAATCTAGAAAGAATCGGGAATATTTCATCCGCCTCTTTTTCCTTCACACCTTTACTTAAAATAACAACAACATAGGGGTTTTTACTAAAAACCACTCCGGCATCGTTGACAACATGCACCTCTCTACCGTATTTGTGCGCGATTCGAACCTCTTTTGGGATTCCAGCTGCAAGCCAACTTTCATAAATGGTATCTTCTAAAGCCTCAAAAAAATCTTCTTTAAAAGAATTCGAAAGAATATCGCCTTCCCAAACCTTTTGAAACAAAATTCCAATGTCCCTAGGTGTTGTCTTGTTCTCTTTCAAAGAAGTGTTCAACATTCCTATTTTTCTAATAGTTTCTTCTATCTTAGAATCTCCCAATATCTTTCTAAAAATATTAAATGCAGTGTTGTCAGATTGCTTTCCCATAAGCACAAACAAATCTTTATAAGTAATTTCAAAACCCTCAGGCTTGTTATAAAGACTCCCACTTCCTCCAATTTTATCCGAATTTTTTAGTCTGTATGTTTTGCCAAACTCCAGATTTCCAGATTCTACCTCCCAAAGAACAGAGATCATTACTGGAAGCTTAATAAGAGAAGCCGCCTGAAAGGTTTCATCTTTATTTACCCCAAAAGAATAGCCGTTTTCCAGATTAATTATATAAAGTCCATACATGCCGGAAAGCCCGTCTGTTCTTTTTTTAAATTCTGAAATTATCTTTTCGCTTTTTTCTTTCTCTTTCTTATTTCCCTCTATCATAAAGGTTTCTTCTTTAAACAAAGAAAAAGGGACTGATGGTAAACCCGAAATTTTCCAAGAATAAGAGTCTAAAGACAGAATCAAAGAAACACCTGCTGTTAAAAAGATAATTATCAAGACAAATAGTCTTTCTTTCTTACCCCAAGGTTTTTTAGGTTCCTTTCTTTTTTTTTGATTTTTAGGATTTAAATCTCTAAATTCTTCGTCTTTAGGAACCCTCTTTATCCATTTTCGACCTCTTTCTTGGTAATCCTCAAAATCTTCGTCTGTCTTATTTTTTTTGAAAAACATACCCTTAGATATTTTAACAATTCTAACGGATTTATTAAAAATTTCGTATTTGCTTTGGTTTTAGAATAGGGGTAAGTTTGGAGAATTTTTTGTTAAAATTTATTATTCGTAAATTACTATTTACGCCTTTTTTCCCAAACATTTTCATCAACTAAATTCTCGGGTTTTTCGCCTTGTAGGGTTTTCAAAATTGCTTCAACTGCTAACTCAGCCATCTTTTCTCTTGCCTCAAGGGTTGCACTAGCTATGTGAGGTGTAAGAATAACATTCTCCATACCAATAAGTTCTGGATTGACATTGGGCTCTGTTTCAAAAACATCTAGACCCGCTCCTCCCAAGTGTCCCTGCCTTAATGCATCAACTAAATCATGCTCATCAACTACAGGACCTCTTGCTGTATTTATTAAAATTGCTCCTCTTTTCATTTTGGCAAGTGTATTCTTATTTATCATATGCTGTGTTTCCGGAGTTAATGGAACATGAAGGGTAACAAAATCGCTCTCCCCTAAAAGCTTATCTAAATCCGCAAACTCTACTTTATATTTTTCTTCAGCCTCCGTATCACGCGAGCGCTTATTGTACAAAACCCTCATATTCCAACCTTTTGCTCTCTCTGCCACCATCGTCCCAATACGCCCAAGCCCGATAATCCCTAAAGTCTTTCCTGCTAAATTTTTTCCTAAAAAGATATTAGGTTCCCAACCCGAGTAAGCTCCTCTTTTAACCACTTCATCGGATTCGACAACACGCCTTGCCAATGCCAACATCAGGGCCCAGGTGTGTTCTGCTACCGCCTCATTAACCTCGTCACAGGGAGTATTAGTAACCAAGATTCCTCTCTCTGTCATATCCTCCACTGAAATGTTATCAAAGCCTACGGCGTAGTTCGAAACGATTTTAAGCTGCGGTCCAATGACATCTGCTACTTCTCCATCAATTTTATCTGTAAGCAAGCAAAGAAGAGCATCAACTCCTCTTGCGTTATCCAAAAGTTCGTCTCTAGTCAAAGGCCTGTCAAGTTCTGAAATTTTGACTTCATGCCCTTGGGAAAACAATCTCTCAAGTGCATTTCCGGGTATCTTTCGCGTTACGAAAATTTTTGCCATCTTAGACTATTTTTATTTTAAACAAGAGTTGTTATTTCAGGCAATCTTTTATTCAAAACTCCACCACTTCAACCTTACAGGATTTGGCTCTCTCAATCCACTGTGGCATTTCAACCTCACGCAAAAGCCCCTTTTGTGAACCAACAAAACCAATAACAGAAGCAGAATTTACTGTACCCCAAAGTAAAGCCTCCTGGAAGCTTTTACCCTTAATCAGAGCAGCAAGACATCCTGCCCCAAAAGCATCTCCAGCACCAGTTCTTTCATAAGCATTCACAGGTAGAACACCCACCTTGTAGAATTTATTCTCTTTAGTGTCATAAAGAAAAGAACCATTTTCTCCATCAGTAACAATACAGACCTTTGGCCCTAAAAGGGATAAATTTGTCAGAAGATCTTTCTCTCTATTATGTGAATTCTCCATATTGGTTAGTTTCTCGGCCTCTTCGCGATTGACATAGATTATATAAGTTAGTTCTAAAACAGGCTTGAGTATGCTGATTCCTGCACGCAGTTGTCTACTGCCAGGATTAAAGGCTAATTTTGTCTCAGAATTTGTCTTATCTTTCAGAAAATCTACGAGGTGATTATAAAAAGGTTGAAAAGACTCCCCCATCGAGGTTAAATATACCCAAGGAGCAACGGAAAGTTTTGTAGGAAATTCGTAAGAACGCGGTGCATGATAGGTAAAGATCGTCCTTTCTCCACCATAATTTATAATAACTGAATAATTGCTTCCTGTTATTGGTTGTTGGACGACGAAACTCATATCCACCCCTTCCTTTTCTAACCGCTCGATTATTTGATTTCCTATCGTATCTCCACCAATGGTAGAAACTAGACCTACCCGTATGCCTAGGCGGGCTGTACCAACTGCATTATTTGCCGCATTTCCACCCAAAGAAAATTCGAGATTTTTTACAGGAATTTTCTCTCCATAAGAAAAACAAATCAGACATTCTTTATCATCAAGTCTACAAAGACTTTCAGACTCAGTTGGTTCTAAAAACACATCGAAAGAAACATCACCTATAGTTAATAAATCAAGTTTTTCTTGCATTTTCCTAATATATACTCTTTAAATAAATTAAGTATTTTTCCCTCTAAAGCCCAATTATCTTTCAACTCCCTCCATTTCCCTATTGTACTTTCCTTCTCTTGCAAGAGAATTTAGCTTTGCCCTCTTATAAAATTCTTCTTGGGCTGCACTTACATTCTCAGGTTTCCCCTGCCAAACCTTCAATACTGGTTCCTGAAGTGCTCTGCCAAAAGAAAAACTTAATTCCCAGGGAACATTATCTAATAAATTTAAAGCATTTAGATGGTCGCTTGACTCTTCTGGGCTATCTCCTCCTGAGAGGAAAACTACGCCCGGTAGTTCCTGAGGCAAAACTTCTTTGAACACTCTTAATGTTGCCTCAGCAATTTTCTGGCTGTCCGCTAAAATGCCACTTTCTTTTCCGGGATGAGCCCAGTTTGTTTTAAGAAGCATACCTGGGAAATAAACTCTATACTCGGAAAGTTTTAAAAAAACACCTTTTAAGGTTCTGTATGTTTCTTTTTCACTTCTTTCTAGATCATGTTTGCCATCCATTAAAACCTCAGGCTCAACGATAGGAACAAGGTCCGCCTCTTGGGAAAGAGCTGCAAACCTCGCAATCAGTTCAGCGTTAGCATTGATACAGCAATCCGTAGGAATGCCCTCACCGATAGTAATCACAGCTCTCCATTTCGTAAACCTTGCTCCAAGATTTTTATATTCAATAAGCCTTTCTCTAAGACCATCCAAACCTTCTGTAATTTTCTCGCCTGGGAAATTTGCAAGATCAACTACCCCCTTATCAACTTTTATTCCTGGAATTATTCCTCTTTGGCTGATATAACTTGGGAAGGGAATACCTTCATCAGTCTCCTGTCTTATTGTCTCATCAAAAAGGATAATCCCACTTATAAATTCTTCAATGCCGGGTGTTTTAAAAAGAAGCTGACGATAGATGCGGTGGTTTTCACTAGTAGATTCAAGATTGATAGTGGCAAAACGTTTTGCTATTGTCTTATCGCTTTCGTCAGCTGCCAAAATGCCCTTACCTTCAGCAACTAGTGCTACTGCGGTTTTTTCTAAAACCTCCTTGTTCATTAATTTTTAAATTTAACACCTTCCCAGATAAAGGACAAGCTCCTTTTTTAAACAAAATTCTTGAAGAAAAAAAATATTTATATCATAATTGGATTGTGGAAGCAGAATTAACTCGAAGTTTTTTACCTTCCAAAGGATTTCCTGAATCAAATACAATAAGAATATTAGTCACAATTGTCTTGTTGGCTATACTTTTTATACTCACTTTTGTGCTTTCTTTTCTTACAAGCTACTGGCAACAAATACCCGTAAGGGGAAGTGATGTAGTGCCAGAAGCAGAAATCCAACTTCCAAAACAATCTCCAGTTCAAGGAATATCGTCTGATGTTTTCGTCACTCAAGGTTGTGTAGTTGGTGGGTGTAACGCGGAGTTTTGCGTTGATATCTCAGAAAGCGATCAAGTCTTCTCAGCGTGTATAGCCAAGCCAGAATTTGCCTGTTACAAAAACGCGATATGTGAAAGACAAGAAAATGGAACTTGTGGCTGGCGACAAACCCCGGAGCTAGAAGAATGTCTCTCAAAGTATTATAGAGATTCCTTATAGAAAATTGGCGGTATTTAAAAAGCTTACATGGTTCTAAACTTCAGCACCTGCCTAAATATTAGTTTGGTTTTATAAGAAAGAATGCTTCCTCTGAATTACTTTCTTTACCGCTACAATAATATCCTTAGATCTCATTCCGTATTTGTTAAGCAACTCATCGGGTTTGCCTGACTCACCAAAAGTATCTGGCATTCCAACAAATTCTATAGGGACAGGGTAGTTTCTAACTGACAATTCTGAGACAGCCCCAGCAAGTCCTCCGATGACCTGATGCTCCTCAACCGTAACCACCGCACCTGTTCTCCTAACAACCCTTAAAATAGTTTCTGCATCAATTGGTTTAATCGTGTGAGAATTAACAACAAGCGTTCCTATCCCTTTTTTTTCAAGTTCTTTTGCTGCCAAAAGTGCTTCGTATAAAAGTGGGCCACAACCAACGATGGCTACCTCAGGATTATCCGACTCCCAAAAAATCTCTGCCCTTCCAATCTTAAATGGAGTATTCTCACTAGTAAAAACTGGAGTTTTCTCACGAGCAAACCTAATATAAGTGGGCTTTCCATTTTTCGCCGATTCAATTGTTGCCTTCCTAGTCTCAATCGCATCACAAGGAGCCAAAACCACCATATTGGGCATTGCCCTCATAATCGCAATATCTTCTAAGGCTTGATGGGTGGCTCCATCAGGCCCCACCGTTAAACCTGCGTGAGCCCCCCCGATTTTTACAGGAACATTATTTAGTGCAATCGTTGTTCTTATCTGTTCCCAATTCCTTCCAGGAGAAAATGCCGCATAAGAGGAGATAAAGGGTATCTTGCCATAATTTGCCATTCCAGAAGCGATTGTCGCCAGGGCTTGCTCTGCAACTCCTACCTCAATAAACCTTTCGGGAAACTTTTCCTTGAATAAAATTGAACGCGTACTTTCAGTCAAATCCGCACACAAAACAACCACCCTTTCGTCTTTCTCCCCTGCAATCACCAATCCCTCCCCATATCCTTGACGGGTTGGAATTTTCTCAATATCCTCCTTAAATATTCGATCAGATAATTCAGCTTTTGGAACTAGCATTTAATTAAAATAATTTTAAGTTTTGGGGAACAAACGTTTCATCAACCTATAAAATAAGATTAATGTTATTATGAATAAAATTGTACTTATTACCAAAAATGGTGTGGCTGGAAGGGTACACAATGGCTGAAGCCGCGACGGTTCTGTAATAATAATGTCGTCACATGGAGGACTAAAAAATCTATCTGTTAGAAAAAATGAAACCACAATTGAGACAAATAATGCTAATATAAATGCCAAAAATGCATTCACAATTTTAATCATTCTATTCATGCTCAGACCTAATCCTACCTTGTAGAGTACGTAGTTCATTTAATGCAATCTTTGCCTCTTCGGGATTTGGGGGTTTTCCATGCCATTCCGGTAAGTTCTCCATGAATCCAACACCTTTCCCTGGAATTGTATGAGCGATAATTACTGTAGGATTTTCAAAGACAGCCTTTGCATGATTGCAGGCATCAATTATCTGTCCAATATTGTGCCCATCCACATCCAGAACATGCCAATTGAATGCCTCGTACTTTTCTCTCAAAGGCTCAAGGGGCATCACATCTTCGGTATGTCCATCGATTTGGATGTTGTTGCGATCAACTATTGCTGTCAAATTTGAAAGATTATATTTTCCGGCAAACATTACGGCCTCCCAATGATTTCCTTCTTGGTGTTCGGCATCACTTGTGATGCAAAAAACTCTAAATCTTTTCCCATCCATCCTTGCCGCGTAGGCATATCCAGCAGCTTGGGCAAGACCAGAACCTAAAGGCCCGGATGTGGTCTCAACCCCAGGAAGCCTACCTCTTTCCGGATGTCCCTGAAGCCTTGAGCCAAGTTTTCGAAGAGTCATAAGTTCGGAGTGGGGGAAAAACCCCGCATGGGCAAGCGTAGCATAAAGAACCGGACAAATATGCCCATTTGAAAGAATAAGTCTATCCCTTTCTTCCCAATTTGGATTTTTGGGATCATAGCGCATTACACCGCCAAAATAAAGCGCGCAGAAAATATCGGCCATCCCAAGGGGACCTGCGGAGTGTCCGCTTCCTGCGGCAAGAAGCATCTTGATAATATCCTGCCTTATCGCGTTTGCTTTTTTCTCTAAATCTTGTATTGACACCATAATTTACAAAGGAAAACAAAAATCCTTGAGGCACTTGAATCTACTTCATAAACGCCCTTTCCCGACAAACCCGACAATGTGTGTGGTCAACCTCCATCATCTTTTCTTCAAATCTTTTTATTGTGGGAAGGATATCTTCTTTTTGGGTAACTATCTCAAAAACATCCAATTCCTCTTTGTCAAGGTTAAGGTTTTTTTTAAAAGTGTCTATTATTTGTTTCCAAAAACTTCCGTAAAGAATGAAGGGTTTATGATGACCATGATAAAGTTTTGCCAAAACCCAAGCTGTCGCAAATTCAGACATTGTTCCACTCCCACCTTTAAAAATTATGTACATGTCCGCATGCTCAAGAAGCTTAAACATCCTGTCAATATAATTTGTGGTGATAATCTCTTTATCAGCAATATTCCCAACATACCTTCCCTCAAAACCTGGGGCATTTTCAGGGTAGAAAGTAACGGTTAGAGTTTCACCCCCGACCTCCTCTGCTCCTTGAGTTGAAGCATCCATTACGCCAGGCCCTCCTCCATTTACTATCGTGTATCCATGAGAGGCAAGAAGTTTAGCAACATCAAAGGCTTGTTTGTACAAAGGACTATCTTTTTTGGCACTGGCATCGCCAAAAAAGGCAATATTCTTAATTAATGGTCTAGGCAAGTGTTTATTCTTTTCCATAAGAAGCCCTCTTTAGCTTTTCCAGATGAGTAATCAGTTCTTCCTTGAAAAGATGTTCACCGATTACTACTTCGTCTGCACCTGCTTTTCTTACCTTCTCAATATTCGACTCGTTTATCCCGCCATCCACGCAAATTTTGAAAGGAGTATTATCTTTCACTCTTATCCTATCAAGCGCCTCTATCTTTTGAATTGCTTTATCATTAAATCTTTGACCACCAAAACCCGCCTTTACACTCATTACTAAAACCAGGTCAAGATTGGTTAGAACCAAAGGATCAAGCGCTTCAACTGGGGTATCAATATCAATTGCAAGACCCACAGATATTCCTGCCTCCTGAACTTTGCCAACAAACTCCATTTGACTACTCATCATCTCTATTTGCCCTATTATTCTATCAGCCATCCCTCTGATACAAGATTCCATCCAGTCAACAGGTTCTTTAGTCATAAGATGAAAATCTATAAGATTGCTCGTTTCAATTAAACCCAGAGTATCTGGTTCCAGCGTTCTATTATCTGCAAATTTTCCATCAACAATATCTATCTGAACTCTTTTGGTAACGCCTTCTAAAATCCTCAACTTTGATTCTAGCTCTTGTCTATCTAAAGTTAAGATTGCCGGAATTATCTCAAGCATGAATCCTTTTACTAAATTTCCTCAACGCTTCTTTCTGACTTGGTTCTATGTGAACTTCAGATCTTTTCTCTTTAACTAACCTTAAAGCATCTTCTAGTGTGTGTCCCTGATATCTAGTTAAATACGCAACAACCATCGAAGGACTTCTTGCATGTCCATTTTTACAATGAACATAAACAACCCCACCATTTTTAACCGCCTCGTGTATTGCGGATGTTCCTATATCAAATTGTTCCTGGGTTGGTGCATAACCATCTACAACAGGTAGCCAAAGATAACCCAAGCTAATATCTTTGGGTGGCAATTCGTTTTCTTCATGACTTAAATTCAGCTCAAAGCTTACCCCTAATCTCTTAAACTCCTCGGCATGAATTTTACAAATTCCTCCTTTACAAAGGTCACTTCCTATATAAATTTGGTCAGTAATTTTTGAAAAGTCAAATATGTGGTCGTCGTTTCTCCCTCTTGGTATTAACATAAAAAAATTGATATATTAAAAATTTTTTAATACTTCCTTTAGAGCTTATCACCAAAAGAAAGGGTTATTGGATCGCTTGGAGCCCTTGAACTATCTAACCTTTGTCCAACTCTAATTACCTGCTCAACTAATCTATTTGCATAGCCCCACTCATTATCATACCAGGCAAATACCTTAACCAGGTTTCCTGCAATAATTTGGGTTAGAGAAAGATCAACGATACAAGATTCGCTTCTTCCGATAATATCCGAAGAAACCAAAGGCTCCTCTGAAACTGCTAGGATTCCTTTGTACAAGGCATTTTCGCTTGCCCTTTTAAAAGCCGCATTCACCTCTTCTTTAGTGACACTTCTTTTTAGTAAAAATGTAAAATCCGAAATTGATCCTGTCGCTGTCGGAACCCTTATTGCCATTCCATCAAAAAGCCCTTTAAGTTCTGGGATCGTCTCGGTGGTTGCGACAGCTGCACCGGTTGTAGTTGGAATAATATTTTCAGCCGCTGCCCGAGCGCGCCGAAGATCCTTGTGGGAATTATCCTGAAGATTCTGATCGTCTGTATAGGAGTGAATTGTGGTCATCGCCGCTTTTTCAATACCAAATTCCGAATGAATCACAGCCGCAACAGGGGCAACGCAATTTGTGGTACAAGAAGCATTGGAAATTACTTCACTATCACCACTTACCTCATTAACACCAATCACATAAGTGCCAACATTCCCTCCCTTGCTTGGAGCTGATATCACAACTCTTTTTGCTCCTCCCAAGGCGTGTTTTTTGGCATCTTCCTCCTTGGTAAAAACACCGGTTGATTCAATAACCACCTCAACTCCGAAGCGGCTCCAGGGAATCTTTGCAGGATCCCTCTGTGCCAAAACCGGAATTTTGTAATCCTTACCACTAACCAAAAGATAACCTATGAGAGGATCCTCGTCGCTTACCTCTTTAGAGTCCCTAACTTTTTCAGATTTTATCTCGAATTCAAACTTCCGATACATTGTATCGTAATTTACAAGATGTGCCCATCCTTCAACATTCATACTTCCGGAAGTATTTATAGCAGAAATTTGCATCTCCGAAGTATGCTTCAAAAGCCAAATTCTAAACGCAATTCTTCCAATCCTTCCAAATCCATTTATTCCAACCTTTACCATATTTTCAATTTAGCATCAGAAGCCAAGAAAGACAATACCTTAAGCTTTTAATATCGCAAAAGAAAACCAAACAAGGTAGACAAGAACAGAAATTAATTGGAATAAAAAACCAACAATCGCAAAAGTAAGGGGTTTATAAAAAAGAAATAAAAGTTCTTTCTTTTTTTCATCTTTAGGTAAATCAATATATTTTTTAATACCGGCTTCAGAGGCAAAATCAAAAATGACAAAAAGAACAATAAAAATGTATCTTGAATAATCCATCAAATCCACCGACATCATACTAAGAATTAAAACAATAGTTTCAGCACAAATTCTCGCAACAAACAAAGCTATTAAGACATAAAAAATTATTCCTGCTAGGGCAAAATAAAGCCTTGTCTTCTTGAATTCCTCCTTCCTATATAGAAGGACATATCTTAAGAAAGCATATAAAAGGGGTATAAATAAATAAAAATCTTTAAAATCATTTACTTGCATTTACCAAAGCCTCAATCCCCGGGAGGGTGCCTGTTGCCAAATACTCAAGCATTGCTCCTCCTCCCACACTTATCCAATCGAACTTTTGACTCAAACCATACTTTGAAATTGCCATTTCAATATCTCCTCCTCCTGCAACTTTGTAGGCCTTTTCGTTAGCAGCAATTGCTTCCAAAACCATTCTTGTACCTTTGCTGGAACCTTCATCTTCATACTTTCCCATCACTCCTGCTGCAAGGATAACATCAGCTTGACTAATCTCCTCGCAATATTTTCTTATCGTCTCATCTGAAATATCCAATCCATCACTTCTTAAATCAACTCCAGGCAGTAGTCCTCCTTTTAAAACAGCATCAAACTTATCCTGCATTTTTTCAATAAACCTTTGTTTGTCTTCAATTTTAGCTCCACCGATAACCAAAATTCTTCTTCCGGGTTTATCCCAAACCTGGGAAAGCATCTCCAACTCCTTAGCAAACCTCAGGCCGATACAAACTTCCCCTCCCTTTTTTCTTACCACCTTAGGTAAACTAACAATTGAGGCATGGCGTCGATGTGAGGTCGCAAAAGCTTCATTTACATAAACTTCAAAGCCTTCGGAAAGTCTTTGGGCAAACTCTAAACTATTTTCCTTTTCGCCCGGATTTTGCCTAAGACCCGCATCAAACTCTACATTGGGAAATTCAATCCGAAGCCGTGAAGCAAGATCAAAACCTGTCTCGGAGTGTCCAATCACCTTTATCCTTGCAGCACCTTTTTCCTGAAGATAGTGGACAATCTCCCTTATCGAATTTGCCCTGGGGTTGTCCGCGTCATCAACATCTAAGTCTCCCCGAACCAACACACTTTTTGAAAAAACCTCAACTTCAGGCAGTCTAACAGTATCCATATTTTAAAACACTAATTGTTCTTTTCTATCCTACTTATATCCTCCAACCTTTTTTTATGCCTTGATTCTTGGTCAAACTCGGTTTCTAAAAATACCCTCAACATTTCTTTTACCTGTTTTTCTCCTGTAAAATCTGCTGCAATAACCAAGATATTCATATCATCGTGCTTTCTACCTGCCTCAACCTGGCTTGATGATTTACCTACCGAAGCACGCACCCCATCAAACTTGTTCGCTACCACATTTACTCCGACCCCACTGCCGCACAAAAGAATCCCTTTTGAATTCTTATTCTTTCCAACTGCTTTAGCCACTTTTTGGGCGTAAACCGTATAGTCGTCAAAAGGATCAAGCTTAAAAGCTCCCATATCTTTAAACTCGTATCCCCATAGAGAAAGCCATGCTTTTACCTTTTCTTTCAGTCTAAATCCTCTATGGTCTGATCCTAAATAAATATCCATAAGCATCTACACTTAAGTCTTTAACCTAAAAATCCTAGAACAAGATCGTTGATTTCCCTCCGAGGATCTTGAGAAATTACCACATCGCTTGATACGGCCACACCTACTGCACCAAGCTCAAGGCTTTTTCTAACATCTTCTTTTGATTTTATCCCAGCACCCACTATTAACGGAATTTCGTGAATTTTGGTGATTTGGACTGCTCGAGAAATTACATCTGGCTTTTTTTTTGCAACTGAGGTTTCTTTGCTTCCAATAAGCTCAGGAGGTTCGTAAGCAATAAATGTTGGTTTAAGTCCGCAGATCTTTTCAGCTTCTTTTAAATCTCTGGCAAAAACGCATGTTTTTAGTCCCACACCACTTGCCCTTTCAACAGCCTTCGTTAGATCTTGAAAATTTTCAAATCTATGCTCCGAATGATTTAAAAATGTGCCAAAAGCACCATCCTCAACCACTGCCTCGGGCAAAATATAACCAGTGAATGGGCCTTGTTCAATTGGATCAATATGTTGCACCCAAATCTCCAATGCTGAAGCAGAAATTATTTCCTTAACGTCAGTTGCTTGAACAACAGGGATAATTTTAATTTGGCTTTGATGAGAAACTTCTTCCAGAATCTTGACTAACCGCAAAGCTTCAGCGCCAGTACCTTCTTTGTAAGTCTTGAAATTAACAAAAATCATTAGCCTTATGCTCTTAAGTATAAAAAATAAACCCTCAAAGATTCCTAACAAAAGGCACTAACTTATTCCAAGGTACTCATTGAGTTTATTTTTATCAAATCCAATTACAGTGCCTTTTGTCCCATCATCTTTAACAACCAAAGTAAAAGGCACACCCAGGAAACCTCCGGATATCTGAGACATTTCTTCTTTTGCCTCTTCGTCCTGATCAACCAACTTCTCGGTAAAACTTATACCCCTTTCGCTTAGATAATCTTTTAGCATCTTACAATAGGGACAAGTTGTCGTTGAGTAAACAATAACTTTCATCTCCTTTTACACCTCCTTAATCTGTCTCTACTACAAAAACTTTGCTTTTCTTTAGTCTACAACTAGGTCACCTTCCATTCCTAAATTCCGATGGTTTCCGATAGAACAATAAAAGGTGAATGTCCCTGTCTTATTTGCAGTAAACTCCACGGTATCACTTGCACCACTAGGTATGGCCTTTGTGGAAACACCTAACTCATCGATTACTAAATTATGAGGAGCATTGCCTAAATTTTTAAAATTAATTCTCACCTTCTCACCTTTAGAAACACTAATAGAAGAGGGGCTGTAAGAGAATTCCCTTCCCTCGACAACGATCTCTTTAACCTCCCCAGTCTGAACTTCTTGGGTAGAAGTTGGAGAGGTGGATTCACTCAATGTTGGTCTGGAATTAGAAAGCGGTGAGGGCTGATAGGCTGATTTTTGACGATAAAAGAAATAGCCTAGAACTCCCACAGCTAAAACAACGACTACTATTTTAAAAACCGCCTTAATGTTAGAGCTTGGCTGGGTATTTGTACTTTGGTTTTCGAGACTACCTTCTTCTTGCACTTTACTCACCCCCTTGTATAAACATTATAGCAATTTAACTTTTTTAAAATCATAAGAATAAGAATTTAAGATACCTCAAAAGTGAAGGAGAGTCAATCGAAGTAATTTCGCCTGTTCTACCTGATATAAAGACACTTACCGGTATTGAATATTTGAATAAATTTGCAAAATTAAACACTTTGTCCCCAGAAATTATGTATTGCAAACGGTCATTAACCTGGGTTACCTCTATTTTCCCCTCGTTGATTCTAGTCACAAGCCTCGTTCTCAACGCAACTTCAACTGCCTCCCTCGGTAAAACATAAAGAAACTCCTCGCCTTCCGGCGTCATAAGAGAAAAAATCGCCCTCTTGGCATCAATTCGTATAGGGTAATCGGTTAGTGCAACGACATTACCCTGCTCTAAGCTAAATCTCCCGTCTTTTATCCCAATGACTAATCTTTGGACTTCAGGTCTTTCCTCTACCTCAACAATGTTTGCCTCGCTACTTTTTAAACTTAACTCTCTCAACTCACCCTCAGAAGAAACAGTTAGTCTTACTTCACCATCTTCCATCTCCAAGCCCACAATTGAGTTTGAGTTTAAAAGACCATCTTTGATCCTTTTAACTTCAAGTGAGCTTCCTTGTATATGACTATCACTACTTTCTTGAGCCAAAACATTTATAACAACTTTTCCGTCTTTCCTTAATGTAACAATACCTGCAAAAACCTCACGCGTGGTAAAGAAAAATAGTAGCACTACAAGAAAGAAGATGGAAATTAAAAATTTCCTCATCAAACTAGGATAGCATAAAGTGTTCTTCTTTAGAAGTTACCCTCCAAAATATGCTTCTCGGGGTTTTTATCAGCAACCCTTTCCAAGGTAACAATCACCTTTTTATGATCAGAATAGTCTGTAGCCGACTCAAACTCTAAAAGATATCCGCCCTTCGCCAGCCTTATCCTCCCTGTTGAAACCAAAGAATAATCTGCACTCCCCTCTTCGCCCCTAACCAACCAACCTTCATAAAAACTACCCTTCTCAGGATCAGGAAGATCAGCAAGAATAGTATGGGTGAATTTTCCTGACTCGTATTTTCGTGTAGCAATACCACTTGAAGTTCCACCTGATACATCTTTTAATTCCGCTTTTTCAACATCCTCTGGAATTTCAAGTCTAAATCTCTCTTCAATCTCTTTTTCTAAAGACAAAGTTTCAGGAACTCGGGTTTCTTCCTTAGGAGGTTGAGGTTTTTTTCTTAAAAAGATGAGCCCGGCAAGAACCAAGATGATAATAATAGCTACTATTATATCCCGTCTAATCATTGACAATAAAATAGCACTTTAAAGACTATATGTCAAATGTAGGTACAGGACATGGTACTTTTATGCAAACAAGTATTAAATTCGGAATTCTAAACAAATTTAAAAACTTAAAAGTAAAAATCCGAAATGAAAAATTGAAGTTTGGAAAACTTTGAGGATCGTTCAAGAATTAAAATTCAGAAATTTAAATCTCTTATTAGTTAACCTTTAATCATCAACTAATTTTTATCAATCTCACCTTCTATATTTAAAAATTTCTTTAGCTTAAATATTATCCAAAATAACCTAAATTAAACCCTCGGTTTTTTAGGTAGTAGCATCTGCAAGGACGACTACCAGTAAGAAGATACAGTCTTCTTAAAAATTTCCCGCATATTTAACGCACTTTTTCCGCAAGATTCTAAAATCTTCTCTTAATAAACTTTTACAGTCTCAAGAGCTAATTTTAAAATAGAGACCAAAAAGCGCAAGTACGGCTGCGAGTAAAAGCCATTGAGTGGAGGCAAGCCAAATATCTGTTCCCAAATAACCAATAGCAGAAAACACCACAGCAACTACACTTCCACCCATCAAAACCTGCGATAAAGTCTTCATATCCTTTTTGCTCATTTTACTCACCTCCTTTCAGATAAATACCTTTTCTTAATCTTACAAAACATATTTGTTTATTAAAAATCCTGTGACAAAGGCAACAAATGCCGCAAGACCACCAGTTGCAAACACCTCAACACCTCCCTTAATTGGATTTTCTCTAATATAAAAACTCTTCAAAAACCCTGCCCCTAAGAGGGAAAGAATCACTAAAAATGTCGATATCATAAAAGGGTTAGAGTCAGAAAAAAGAAATGGGAGAAGCGGAATAAGTCCCGATAAACTAAAGGAGGCAAAAGTCAAAATTCCATGAATCAAGGGTGTACCAATATATTTCGGGTTTTTCCCCCTTACTTCTTCATACTCAATCTCACTTTTCCTACCTAGATAATTGCCGGAGGCCATCGAAAAACCATCCGCAAAAAGATTAGCAAATCCTAAAATAAGAACGATGTTTGGAGAAAGGGAAGCACCAGCAGACCCAGCCACGATTGCAAAAGTAGTAACAATACCATCCGCGATTGCAAAAACCACACTTGAAAGATATTCACCACGTTCGTAGATAGTTATTCTTGCCATATAAATCATATTAGCACAAATTAGTCGTTGTAAATCCTTACTGATCTGCTAGTATAAAAGTTAAGAGGTTGTATTCAAGGAACTCCGGTGGAAATCCGGGACTGTGCCGCAACTGTAACCTGTCTACCGTCAGGCAGGAAGCCAGAAAACTAGCAGCCTCTCCCGCGAATGCGGATATCCCGAGCAGGAAAAAATGATAGAAAGAATCGCATTAGATACCAGATACTGGCATGCACAACAACAAGCAATAGAAAATACAGCAAGTCTTCTTATAGAACAAAAAGAAGGTGCTCTTCAAGAAAGAATAAATTACACAGAAATCTTTTTAGACCCTGATGGGGATCTTTACCATCCTGCCTTTGGCAAAATCAAAGACATTATAGAAGTAAAAACCGAAATAGACCAATTAGAACTGAATGCTGTAAGCCGACTTTCAGAATGGGCAAAAAACCATCAGTCGGGACAAGCAATCTGGATTAGCCCGTCCTACCCAGGCCAGGACGAATCAAGATTTATAATTTATGAACTAGAAGAAGTAGATGGTCGGAAGAAAATTTCTTTACACGCAATTTGTGGAAAACAAAATCTATCCGAGTGCTTATTTATTGCGCAACAAACACAAGCTTTCTCAAATGAAGAAATACCACCAATAGAAAACGAAGAGAGTTTGAGAAAAACTCCAATACCTTTTGATCCTCAACCAACTTATCCTACATGGATAGATTTTCTAGGAAACTTGATTAATCCACCTGAAATTTGGGAAGAGATTCGATCAAGAAATCACATCAGAAGAAAACAAGAACTACAAGCACAGGTGGGTAAAGTTATGGCAAGAATTTATCCCGAAATAGCCCAAGCTCGGACTTCTTACCAACACCTAACACTTGGAGCTCAACTTGAGCAAGAACTTATAAGAAGAGGTCACGGGATAATGCACATCGGTCCTTGTGGAATAACAAACACTTTCGCTTTACAAAACCTATGGGCAGCCGGAATTAATACAAACTCGGCATTTTCACTAATGTCGGAGGCAATTCCTTTGCTTGAAAAATCTTTTCCCTGCCCAAAATGTCACGGACCCATCCCCTCCGGCCGCGGAATAACAAAATGCCCTCACTGTGGAATAACAAAAGAGGAATACGGTTCTTATTGTGATTAATGAAGCTCTGATAATATTTAGAGACTTCTAAGATATCCCTTAACTTCTAGTTCTAGAAACCTTTTAACTTTTGCCCAATTAGTCTCTTTCAAGTAATCAGGGTCAGGGTCCGAGTCTGCGTCATCAAAAAAACCAGAGATTTTAATATATGTAGTTTCTGATACTTTACGCCTTTGTATTTTTTATCGAAAGCAGCAAGAATCTCCAAAAAACTGTATTTTTTTAAAACCCAGTAAAAGTCGATGAAATCTTTTTTGAGCCACGCGAGAAAATAGCCGAAAGCTTCATACAGGCAATGTCCAAAACACTCGCAAGTCCTACCCCATTGTGATCCAAGGACTTTTCCAAAAGTGGATATTTATACTCCAAAAAACTTACCTGGACAGCATCAATAAAGGTATCGACAGTTCCGGGTCCTTCTTAAATAATTTTTGGGCTGAGCGGTTTTAGTTTTTGCAAAATTAAGCTGTTTTTTGGAAATCTTGCTGAAAAAAGTCTCAATCAACAAACCTTCTATGCCCTAACTGCAAATCTAAAGCAGTCCCTCCTGCAAGGTAAAAACCCTCAAGAACGCCGCTATCTCGAAGAGAAATTAGAACCTTTCTTTTTTTGGATAAAGGGCTTTTTGATGCATAGCAAATCGCCTTTAGGTAAACCAAAGTATAGCGCATAAAAATTCCCTGTTTTAGGAGAAATTCTTCTGCCTTTAATCAAGGTTTCTTTTATTTGTTCTTCTTCAAATGTTTTAGTCAGCCATTTAAATGATTCAATATCGCCGTATTCAAGGACCCCTTCGATTATAAATCTGGCGTGTTTTATCAGTGAAAGATTTCTTTTCGGAGTATCCCAAAGGTGTTGAGAAACAAAATCAGAAATTCTTCCCATAGTTAAATTACAGCATTGTAAAAGGTCGTAATCTCCAAAAAATATAAAAAACTTTAGGAGGCTTTCTTCATATTAACAAAGGTTCCCAAAGACCCTCCCAATGAATAGGAAATAAAAATAGGCCAATTGTGGGAAAGATTATTGATAATCTGATAAAGAATGACAAAATACAAAATATTTTCTACAAAAACTATTGCTGAAGCACTAAAACTCTTCCCCTTTGCGATAAAAGAGGTCCTGGCTGTTGCCAAAAACATTTCGATGAACCCAACAAAAAGATATATTAAAGACTGCATGAATATCCCCATAACAATCTCCCCCTTTATTTTTAAAGGCTATATTTAAAATTTTTTGACCCAAAGGATCAAAATCTTCGGACAACAAAAATTCCATATATTTTCTGGTGCAAGAAAGAGGCGAAAGATTTGCCTCGTGATTATATTTTACTCCCAAAGTTCAATTTTTCCAGTCCCAAGCTCTGGATAATATCAACCTTAGTTGATATAATAGCCCTAGAATTTAGAAATCAGAATTTAGTATTTAGAAATTTTTAAAGTATTCCTCGGTAGCTCAGCGGTAGAGCGGGCCCCTGTTAAGGGCAAGGTCGTAGGTTCGAATCCTACCCGAGGAGCCAG
>CAYSEQ010000007.1:0-42550 GCA_964430475.1 uncultured Gammaproteobacteria bacterium | reverse complement strand
GTTTTTCGTGGACTTCAGAACTTTTAAACAATCTTCTAGCACTTTGAGTCAATATTAGCAGGTATCCTGAGGTCAAGTAATACAATTCATCAGTGCAAATTAAATAATACATATGCTTTTTTTCTCTAATTTAAGGCTTTTGTCTTGAATTTAATAATGAGAATTAAAAATATAAAAATCTTAAAAAGATGATTGAAAAAACAACTAAAGAGTCTCAAAATTACATTTTCGTAAGACACATCCTTAAACCTCCTTAAACCTCGAGATAAAATTAGACTCCATTATCATCGTAGGGCTAACGAGTTTCTCATTATCGATAAAGGGAAATTTAAGGTTTGGCTAGAAAACGAAGAGGTTAACTTCAATTTGAAAAACCAAACTATAAGAATAGACTTTCCAAGAAAACAAAAACACGCACTTTTAGCTTTAACTAAGATATCCTATTTTGTCTTCCGAGACGCAGAAGATGTCTCTATTTATTCCGATTGACCAGAAAACGTTCTAGCTTGCCACAACTTAGGAAGAAAAAGACTAACGAATAATTTTAAATACACTAAAAGGCTAATCCCCTGAACAATTCCACTTTACTTCCACTTTTTCTGTCTCTATATCCACCATACACACTGCACTACAACCGCTTTTTTGTACTTCAGGATTAAAATCAATTAACCACAATCCATTTTTCTCATCACAAGAACTTCCAGCCTTTAAATATCCATCCTCACAATTTTCAAAGGCAAGCTGTCTTGCAACTGCCAAATTCATTTCCTTACCAGAAGGTGATTTGCAAACCTCCAACTCTATTTTACTGATACTTTCGGGGTTTTCTTTTGGTTGTCCACCACCTGGTTCTACGCGGAAGTAAAATTTATAAAGATACAAACCAATCAGAAATAAGGATCCAAGAATAAGGAAGGCAATTAAAAGGGTCTTGCTCTGCATTAATCAATTATATAAGAACCAATAAAATTTCTAAAGACTAATCTCTCAGCTTACTTAAAATTTATCTAATGGCACTAAAAATAAATCCAGAATAAATCTTAATTTTCTAAAACAAAGCTAAACTGACGATTAGGGTTAATTCTTAAAGGCGTGTTTAAACCCATTAGAGTTGACAAGTTTAATTTTTGATAAACTTAAATAAGTCATCAGGATCAAAAATTATGGAAAATGCATTCAACCAAAGTTTATGGGGTGATGAAGGGTTCTCTGCAATCCTTTCAATGAAATCTCTTCCAGAAATCATCTCAATTATCTCACGCGATACCTCCCCCCCTCTTTGGAATATTTGTGAGTGGATTGTATTCCAAACACTGGGAAGGGAAGAAATTTTTATTAGAGGGCTATCCTTCTTCTTTTACTTAATGACTGCCATTTTTGTTTACAAGATTGGTGCGTTTTTGTTTAGTAAAAAAACAGGTTTACTGGCAAGTATTTTAATCCTTCTTAATCCGTTTTTCTTTACTTACGCCTTTGAGGGAAGGATGTATTCCATTATGAGCATGGGTGTTGCTGGATCAATGTTCTTTTTCTTACGAATTTTATATAGCGAAGACTTAAAAAAGACAGATAAGATTGGTTATGTGTTTTTTACCCTCTGGGCCTTATATTCACATCATTTTTCTTTCTTCTCAATTATTGTCCAAGGAATCTGGTGGTTTTATGAGTTTGTTTTCGGAAGAAGGGTGCGTGCAAAGAAAATATTTAAATTATTTTTAATTACAGGTCTTCTTTATACCCCTTGGATTCATCCCTTGTATCTGCAAACAAGACAAGTTGCGAGTGGTTTTTGGTTGTCAAAACCTAATTTAAATGATTTAAAAAACCTAGTTTATGATTATCTTGCGGAAGGTATAAAAAGACAGAGTTTAAAAATACCCCTTATTGACATTCCCCTTTCCAAGGCTTCCTTATATGTAGCCTTCGGAGTACTAATAATAAGAAAATGGTGGAGGAATATAAAAAAAACAATATTTTTTATACTTTGGTTTTTTGGACCAATAATCTTAACCTGGTTAATCTCCCAAAAATTCCAGCCAATATTTTTCAATAGATATCTTCTTTATACAATACCCGCTATATCTTTAATTTTCGCCTCCTCAAGAAGTAAGCTTAGTCTCTATCTACTTTCAGTCCTTGCATTTTTATTTCTAATTATTGATTACAATTATTTTACCCACCCTAGCAAACCCCCTTTTAGGACACTTTCTTCCTATGTAAAAAGGACAACAAAAGAGGGAGATTTTTTGATTAACTGGTATTCAAATGGAACCCACCATATTTGGGAAACAAAGTATTATGGAATCAAGGCACCAATTTATCTTCCTCAGGGAGATTTACCTTTCTTTGTAGGAACAGCACTAATGACCAAAGAGGACATAATTCATGAGATCCCTAAAGATTATTCAAGAATCGGTGTTATAACTAGTGGGGCAATTGATGAAGTAAGAATTTCTGGTTATACTAAAAAAGAAGAGGTAGAATTCGAAAATCTAAAATTTATTTGGATGGAAAAAGAAAAATGAGGAATAGACTCTAAATATGTTTAAGAATTTAATCAAACACTTACACACTCCAAGATGGTTATTTCTCGTTTTGGGACTAACTCTTATTCTAAGAATTCCTTCCCTCTTTGAACCCTACTCGTATGGTGATGAAATGATTTATCTAACCCTAGGACACGCGATCCGCCAAGGAGTCCAGCTTTATACAGAAATCCATGATAACAAACCTCCACTTATCTATCTTGTCGCATCCCTTGCACAAAATCTTTTTTGGTTTAAAGCTATTTTAGCTATCTGGCTTTTAATCACGATCTTTATTTTCTGGAAACTCACCGAGGTTCTTTTTCCTAAAAACCAAAAACTCCAAAAAATATCAACCGTTATCTTCTCACTTCTAACCACCCTTCCACTTCTTGAGGGAAATATCGTTAATGCTGAGCTGTTTATGATTGGGCCAATAATTCTAGGGTTTTTTATTCTCCTTTCAAGAAAGGCATCGCCAAGAAATGCATTTTTGGCTGGAATTTCATTTTCAATCGCAGTACTTTTCAAAGTTCCATCTATCTTTGATATACCTGCAATCTTTATCCTTTGGTTTACAACAACAAAACTTAATAAAGAAAACATCCTAAAAAGAAAGTCTCAATTTTTATATATTCTGTTAGGCTTTTTTACAGTGTTAGGTATAGCCTTTGGTTGGTTCCTTCTTCAAGGAGCAGTTAAGGAATTCATAACTGCCTCTTTTCTTCAAAATATCGGTTACCTCTCAAGCTGGAGGCCGGGAGATGTCCAGAAACCCTTTATCTTAAGAAACCTACCTTTAATTATGAGAGGGCTACTTACACTCTTAGCCCTTTTGATAATTTATAGAGAAAGAAAAAGATTCTCAAAAGAATTCATTTTTGTAACCTCGTGGCTTTTTCTCACCTTATTCGCGGCAACCCTTTCCGAAAGACCCTACCCCCACTACTTTATTCAAACTGTTGCACCGCTTTCAATTCTCATAAGTTTTCTCTTCGCCAAAAAAGATAAAGAACAAGTCTTTTCCATAATTCCACTTTTCTTTGCATTTCTAGTTCCAGTTGTTTTGCACTTCTGGTACTATCCTACCATCCCCTATTACGAAAGATTTCTAAAGCTTCTGACTGGAAATATAACGCAAGATGAATATCTTGCCTCGTTTGGATCACAAGTACCTAGAAATTACAAAATTGTAGATTTTATTTTAGCCTCAACCAAACCTCACGAAAGGGTTTTTGTCTGGGGAGACTCTCCAGCAATATATGCTCTTTCTAGAAGACTCCCTCCAATTAAGTATGTTGCTGACTACCACATTAAAGATTACTCAAACGAGAAAGAGATAATTTCAGCTCTTTCTAAGAACCTCCCCAGTCTTATCATTGTTTTACCAGAGGCATCAGATTTTAATAGACTTGACAATTTACTGAATTCAAACTACGTTCCATTAGAAACCATTGATGGGGCAGAAATTTGGAAACTCCTAAATCCCAAGGTTAGATCTCTTATCTCCTAATAAAATTTAGACGAGTTTTACCCTTTTTGTTAAAATTAGTTGACTTTAAAAATTAAATGCGAACAACTATCCCCAAAAGGCAATTCTTTACTATAGGAAATAAATCAGAAAGCTCTAGGTTCTTGGCAAAAATTCCTCTAAAAAATTACCTCTTAGCCTCATATGGTATAGCTTTACTTACTTTCGGTATCTTTCTTTTGTCCTTCCGCCATTTACCCCCTGAAGTGCCACTTTTTTACGGACTACCTAAGGGTGAGGAACAACTTGCATCCTCAGGAAAGCTTTTCATCCCAGCCCTTTTGGCTTTGATTACAACGATTTTCAACACTTTCCTTATCCTTTTATTAGAAGATAATTTCTTAAAAAAAAGTTTGGTGTTGGCCTCTTTTGGAGTAAACCTTCTTTCTTTGATAACTACCCTAAGGATTATTATCTTAGTAAGTAGTTTCTGAAATGGACACCTTGTTCAATTTAACCATCCTGCCAATCCTAGCTTCTGCCCTAATAGCATATCTTGCAACTCCAGTGGTTATTGCTTCCGCTAAAAAATTAGGAATAGTGGACGACCCTAAAAAACATAAACACCCCAAGGTCATACATACTTATCCTGTCCCAAGAGGCGGGGGAATTGCAACATTCTTGGGTATTCTCATCACCTCAATATTTTTTTTACCCCTCGATAAGTATCTTATTGCAATCCTACTGGGTGCCGGGGTTATTGTTCTTCTTGGAGTTTTAGACGACAAGTACAATCTCAATCCCTATTTTAGACTTCTTGTTCAATTCCTAACCGTCCTTTTTCCAATCGGTGCCGGAATTGGAATTGACTTCATTACTAATCCATTTAACGGGATTATAGACCTTTCAAACCCTAAAATTACATTCACATTTTTAGGGGAGACAAGAAATATCTGGGTGTTATCTGACATTTTTGCCCTTTTTTGGATTGTCTTTATGATGAACATGCTTAACATGGGAGCAAAGGGTGTTGATGGACAACTTCCGGGCGTAGTTGTGATAGCCTCTTCTACCATAGCATTACTTTCTTTAAAATTCTCAGCCGATATCACTCAGTGGCCAGTAATAATACTAGCTTCTGCCACAGCTGGAAGTTACTTGGGATTTTTACCCTGGAATGTTTACCCCCAAAAAATTATGCCGGGTTACTCGGGTTCAACTCTGGCTGGATATTTACTTGCCATTCTCTCAATTCTTTCCACAACCAAAGTAGGCACATTAGCTTTAGCCTTGGGTATTCCATTAATCGACACGGGTTACACAATCCTAAGAAGGCTTTTCCAGGGAAAATCTCCAGTTTGGGGAGATAGAGGTCATCTCCACCATAAACTCCTAGATGCAGGATTGACCAAATCCCAGGTCGCACTTTTCTATTGGGGAGTAACCGCTTTTCTTGGAATTCTGGCTCTTAATTTGAATGCTCAACAAAAAATCTATACAATTTTAGGTGTAACTCTGCTTGTAGGAGGTTTACTTTTGTGGCTAACTTACAAACCCAAACGCTAATTTTTTTAAAAACTCTATATCAAATCTTAAAAGTCTCGAGGCCCCTTCACTGGATTAAAAATCTTTCTTTATTTGCAGCTCTAATTTTTAGTGGGGGTCTATTCTCCAAAGATCTTTTTATCAAGATTTTTTTAGCTTTCATAAGTTTTAACCTTGCATCATCTGCAACTTATATATTCAACGATATAAAAGATGCACCCTTGGACAGATTACATCCTACTAAAAAAAATCGCCCAATTGCTTCAGGTAAACTTAAGATTTTCCCAGCATTGGTTAGCCTAATTTTTTTTATCATCTGCTCTTTAGTAACCGCAACATACCTAAATAACAATCCCTTCCTTGTCTCCGTGTTACTTTATCTTTTAATCCAAGGGCTTTATAGTCTTGCTTTAAAAGATATCGCGGTAGTGGATATATTAATTATCGCCTCCGGTTTTGTTCTGAGGGTCTATGCTGGGGCTTTTGTTATTGATGCTCATCTTTCGGTTTGGTTTCTTCTTTGTGTAATTTCTGTGGCACTATTTCTTGCTGCTGGAAAAAGAAGGGCTGAACTTGGATTTATACCTGAAGGGATAACTCGAAAGAGTCTAAGTAAATACAAAAGGGAACTTCTTAATTCTTATGTTACTATGTTTGGAAATGCCGCCTGGATGAGTTGGGCACTTTTTGCCTTCTTTGAATCACCGCAACCCTCGCTTTCGATTTGGCTTACTTTGGCTGAAATTTCAAAGACAACCACTATTAGCAAACTCTTAATGATTACTTTGCCCATCGTCATTTTTGGAATTATGCGTTATGAAGCCCTTATTTTCGAAGACAGGGCTGAATCTCCAGAAAGATTACTTCTAACCGATAAGTTTCTAATTTCTTCAATATTTATATGGATATTCTTGGTAATATTAACTCTTTACGGGGGTATTGCATCTTATTGAAAAACCTTCTAAGGTGTGGGTGTTGGTGTAATCAATTTTGCATATTGATTTGAAATCCACCCATAAGAACCACCAGATTCGGTTTTTTGATACTCAATTTTATACCAACGAGTTTCTTCATCTATCTCAACCAGAGGGTATTTCTTTCCTGGCTCAACCCTTCCAACTTCTTTTGCCAAAGTGGATGGCTCATCTCTCACCCTCAAAAATCCAACATCTGTTTGCATTATTTCAACTTCACCTAAATATTCACTACTTTCTGCCTTTTCTAAAGACCCTTCAGTAGTTTGTCCTTCCTCGGTTTGAGGTTTTCTTTTAAGCTTCACTATAGCAGTCAACTTGTAACCTTTATATGTTTTTATATTTATATTTTTCTCTAAAAATCCATCTGCTGAAATGGTTAAAGAGTGCTGGCCTTCGGAAATCGACGAGGTTTTGTATGGAGTAAGAACCTCTTCACCATTATCAATTCTAAGCTTTGCCTTATCAGGAATTGTAACAACTACAAGACCTATCCTATTTTTATCTAATTTTTCAAAAGACAGGATTTCTCCACCAGAATAATCCTCGGACTCTCCAAACTCTCTTCTTAATACTGTTTTAACTCCCTGGACTAGGTCTATCTTTGTCTCGTAAGGTACAAGAGGAACTTGGAAAGAGTCGGGGATAAGCCTTATAGTAATCTCACCAGGTTGCATGTTGGACTCAAATGGAGTTCTTCCTACTTCCTGCCCATTTATAAAAACAGTACTTACCGGATCGGAATCAACAAAAATACCCGCCACTTTAGGTCTAAAGAAAGAAATAGTCCCAAAGGTTAGCCCTAATAAAATTAAGAGAACAAGAGTAAATAGACCAGCCAGCTTCAGTTTTTGCATGGTAGAAAAGTTTACAACAACGAAGTTCCTCTTGACAACTACAAAAACCTTTATTAACATTTTAATTAGCACTTAGCAATATAGAGTGCTAATTGAGGTCAGGAAGGAGGTGAGAAAGATATGGCAGACTTAATAAGAAAGGACCCTCTAAGAAGCCTCTTTGCCTGGCCAAGGTGGTTAGAAGAATTTGAGGAGACCTTCCCTACTTTTACCAGACAAAGAGGATTAAGAATCCACGAGGATGATAAAAACATTTATGTCGAGGCTGTGGTTGCTGGAGTTCCAGCCAAAAATGTGGATGTGGAAATAGAAGATGGAGTAGTTACAATTAAGGCAGAATCAAAGGAAGAACAAAAAGGGAAAGATGAGTATCAAGCCTCTTCCTATCAATACTATTACACCTGTGCTTTATCAGGTGGACAATGGGATAAGGCAGAAGCTGAAGTAGAGAACGGTATTGTAACCGTAACTATCCCTAAAACCGAAGCGGCAAGACCGAGAAAAATAACCGTAAAGGCAAAAAGTTAAATTTTAGAAGATCTTTATTGTCTTGATTTAAACAAAGCCCTACGTTAATACTTCTCGTAGGGCTTTTAAATTGATAAAAATTTGGATAAAATATTACTAGGATTTTTCCCGGCCACGTGGCGAAGTGGAAACGCTGCGGTCTGCAAAACCGCGATGCGCGGGTTCGATTCCCGCCGTGGCCTCAAAAAAGACAGAAAAACAAAGCCCCTCATAACTTACTTATCTAAGAGAGACTTAAAAATTAACTTAATGCTGAAACTCTAATCTTAAAAGAAAGTGGGGTTTTAAAAGAAGCTTAAAAGGTTAATATTCCATCCCGCCACCGCCGGGCATTGGTGTTTCTTTCTTCTCCTCCGGAAGATCAGTTACCAACCCTTCCGTTGTCAAAACCATCATCGCAACTGAAGCTGCATTTTGTAAAGCAGAGCGGGTTACTTTAAGGGGATCCAAAATTCCAAACTTTGTCATTGATCCAAATTCCCCAGTTAAGGCATTAAACCCATAATCGCTATCTTTTGCTTCTTCAACCTTCCTTAATACAAAACCATCATCTTCCCCGGAATTCTTAGCAAGCCAGCGTAGGGGTTGTTCAAGTGCTTGCTTTACTATTTCAATCCCCACCTTTTCATCTTCACTCTCAACGCTGAGAGTATCTAATACCCTTCTTGCCCCAAGAAGAGCGACCCCACCTCCCGGTAATATCCCTTCCTCAATTGCTGCCTTAGTTGCACCCACGGCATCCTTCACTCTTTCTTTTTTCTCATTAAGCTCAACCTCTGTTGCTGCACCAACATTTATCTGTGCAACTCCACCCGAAAGCTTTGCCAACCTTTCTTCTAACTTCTCTCTATCAAAATCGGAATCTGTTTCAGCAATTTGTCTTTTTAAAAGTGAAATCCTGGCATTAATTTTTGCTTTATCACCCTTCCCTCCTATAATTCTTGCATTGTCTTTGTCTGCCCATACCTTTTCTGCTTGACCCAAGTCTTGAATCTCGATTGATTCGAAGGTGCGACCAGTGTCTTCGGATACAACCGCACCTCCTGTCAAAATCGCAATGTCTTCAAGTATCTCCTTCCTTCTGTCCCCAAAACCCGGCGCTTTAATTGCCAAGATATTAAAGGTGCCTTTAAGTTTGTTTACTACCAAGGTGGCTAGTGCTTCTCCTTCAACTTCATCTGCAATAATCACTAGGTTTTTTGAAACCTTAACAAATTTCTCCAAAAAGGGCAGAAGTTCAGAGATTGAAGAAATTTTCTTATCTGTCAAAAGAATATAAGCATCCTCAACTTCTGCTTCCATCTTTTCAGGGTTGGTTACAAAATAAGGAGAAACATATCCTCTGTCAAACTCCATACCCTCTTTATATTCAATCTCTATTTCCAAACCCTTACCTTCCTCTACTGTAACTACTCCATCCCTACCTACTTTCTCTAAAGCCTCCGCTATCGTCTTTCCAATAGCAGGATCTCCAGCCGAGATGGTTGCTACTTGTTCAATCTCTTCTTTATTTTTAATGGGTTTTGCAATTCTTTTTAGCTCAGAAACCACTGCATCAACTGCTTTTTCAATACCCTTTTTAACAATCATTGGATTGGCTCCTGCTGCTATATTTTTCATACCCAAGGCTGTTATTTGCTGGGCAAGCAAGGTGGCTGTGGTTGTACCATCACCTGCGACATCATTAGTTTTATCTGCAGCTTCTTTTACCAACTGTGCGCCCATATTTTCAAAGGGGTCTTTGAGTTCTATTTCCTTGGCTACAGATACACCATCATGAACAATATTTGGAGCTCCCCACTTTTTATCTAAGGCGATGTTTCTTCCTTTAGGTCCAAGTGTGGTAACCACCGCTTTTGCAACGATATCAATACCCCGCATTAGGGATTGTCTTGCATCGTCTGAAAATTTAAGTTGTTTTGCCATAAATTTTTAATTCTTTTTAACTGACTACTCTACTACTGCTAATATATCATCAAATTTGGCAAAAAGATATTCGACTCCCTTAATTTTAACTTCGTTCCCTCCCCACTTCTTATAAATAACAATGTCGCCGACTTTCGCTGGTGATTTTCTTTTTACACCTGAATCCGTAATTTCATCCGGACCCACCGCCAAAACTTTACCTTGCTGAGGTTTTTCTGATGCAGAATCCGGCAAATAAATTCCAGAGGCTGTTTTTTCCTCTGCTTCAAGGGGTTCAATTAGTAAATACCCCGGACTGGGTTTTATATTTAATTTAGAACCTTTGTCTGCCATATAAAAAAATTTATTACCTAAACTTCTTAAAAAGAATAAATATGCTGTTAGAAAGCCTATTGGAAGATCAAAGGCTTGGCAGTATCTAACAGCGAGTGATATTTTAATAAAAGAAAAAGTGGTTTGTCAAGATGCAAGATTTAAGCTCAAGTTATTTTGTGGCAATACCATAACTTGAAAGTATCTTTTTAATATCTTGGGCAGAGCCTCCCAAAACCCTATCATTTATAGAACCCGCAAGCAAGTTTTCAAAAATTTTTCCAATTAGTGAATTTATACCTTTCTGACCATCAAAGGTTTGATCAGCCAAAAACCAACTTCGTGCATTATAGGCAAGCGAAGCCACAGATCCAAGAACGGGGTGCTCCCTAAATTCTAAATTCATTTCAGGACGGGGATAAAGCCTAGGAAAGACTTCCAACTTAGATATATTGGAATTTATTTCTCTCAAAGACTCTGGCGATGACAGGAATTTCAAAAACTCCCAAGCAATTTCTTGATTTTGACTTTTTACTGATACTGCCTGAACCCAATAGGTAGCGTAGCTAAAATCAGGGTCTGTTGGGAGGTTCTTTCTAAGTTGTGGTAGGCGTAAGGTTCTAAATTTCAAGTTAGGATTTAGCTTAACTATTTCCTGAGCCCTCCTTGTTGGAGCAAAATACATAGCAACTTTTGAATTTGCAAATGCAACGGTAGAAGGAGGGAGGGCATCATCCCAAACTTCGCCCTCCTTGAAGCTCTTGTAAAAATTCAGTGCGGTTTTTGCCCGATCACCGATAGGGCTTGCAGGATTGACCCTATTTTGTATTAAAAGTAATCCCACAATCTCCTGCCAATGATCCACATTCTGAGTTATCCCCATCGCCACACCAGCCTGTGAAACAATACCACCTGCACCCTTTAGACTTAACCTATGTGCCAAAGATCCCACTTCATCCCATACCTCAGGGGGGTCAAGATTGGCTAAGATAAAGATATCTTCATTAATAAAGAGAGTAAGAGCATCAAATTCTAAAGGCATCGCAACCATTCCCAAATTAGGAAGTGTAACATCAGAAACGATTACTGGATAAAATGATTTCTCAAACTCCTCTTTGCTCATAATCTGAGAGGGCAAGCTGGAGAGACTATCTTTAAACATATAAGGCCAGGTGTTGTGAATTTCAAAAATATCAGGACCAGTACCCTGTTTTAGTGAATTTGCCAATCTTTCTCTATAATCACTATTTGATTGCTTAGTATACTTTATCTTAATGTTAGGATTTTTTTTCTCAAACTCCTCAATCAAGGGTTGAAAGACAGCTGGATCGTGTTGTACTCCCCACCAAACTAATTCTCCTTTCTTTGTAGTCGTACTTACATTTTTTGAGTTTTTGATCCTAAAACTTAAGGTAAACAAAAAGACTACAACGCTAAAAACTATTATTCCGAAAATGAAAACCTTGCGCTTGAGAAAATTTTTTCCAAATCTTATCTTATCTGCGTTTCCTGGTAAAGAAGACCCTTTTTGTTTCGGCAACTGATTTTGGGTAATAGGTTGATGAAAAATAACCTGTTCTAATTTTTGCTTTTGCGATAAATCATCGTCCATTTTTACAAACAAAGACCCCTTCTTTATGAAACCATGATATCATAAAACTAATGCAAAAAGGCAATATACAAGAATCTAATGAAAAATCATTTTTTTTAATTAAAAAGGGCCTCCAATATCTTTTGAGTTTTGCGTTTTTCTTACTGATTATTCTTTTTGGTGTCTTACTTTACCTAAACCTTTATTTTGAAAATAGAGTCCTTCCCAAAACAAAAGTTGCTGGAATAGATGTGTCTGGGCTGCCTCAAAAAGAAGCATATAACCTAATAAAAACAAGGTTTACCCCCTACCAAAAGCTATATCTAGTTACAGAGGATAAAAAATTTGATCTTGAACTTTCTGAACTCGAATTCTCTTATAATTTTGAAAGCACATTGAAATCTATATTAACCAACAATCGCTCACCAAACCTAATTACGAACTCCTTAAATATAGTCGAGTCCTTCTTTAATGAAAAAAACTTCCCCCTAGTCTTTACAATGAACGAAAAAAAATTAGAAGAGTATCTTCAGGTAGTCAGTGATTCTACTCAAATAAAACCCATCTACCCTGGTGTATCTTACGAGGAAGGGGAAATCTTAGTGGAAAGAGGTTCTCCAGGAAGAAAGTTAAATAAAAACCAAACAAAAACAAACATTTATGAAGCCCTTTCAAGGTTTAAATCACCGTCCATAGATTTGGAATTTGAAATAATCAACTCTCAAATCTCAGAAGAAGAAGCCGTATTTTTAGAAAATAAGGCAAAAAAACTAATAGGAAAAAGCATAACATTACTCAGCCAGGATAAAAATTTTACTCTTGAGGACAAAAAACTTCTCTCTCTTATTGATGTTAAAAAAGACTACAGTCTTCAAAAGATCTTGCAATATATTACTAAAGAAGTTTCACCCAACATTAACCAAGATCCCCAAAATGCGGTCTTTAAATTTGTTGTCTCTAACAGCGGAGGTGGTCGAGTTGTCGAATTCAAACCACACAAAGAAGGCCTAAAAGTAAATGAGGAACTTCTTTCAAATGAAATTCTCAAAACCCTTAACGCCTTAGAGGTAAGTTCTGAAAAAAGTTTAAGTATTCAGATTCCGGTAGAAGTAACACTCCCACAAATCACTTCTGAAAAAGTCAACAACTTAGGGATAAACGAGCTTCTGGGTAGGGGAGTTTCGCGTTTCACTGGTTCAATACCGAGCCGCGTGCATAATATAAGTCTAGCAGCATCAAGACTTAATGGTATTCTAGTTCCACCAGGTGAGACTTTCTCTTTTAACGAAAACCTGGGAGATGTCTCAGTTTATACAGGTTACAAGCAGGCTTATATTATTAAAGATGGAAGGACAGTCCTCGGAGATGGAGGTGGTGTTTGCCAGGTATCCACAACGCTTTTTAGAGCAGTTCTTGACGCCGGGCTACCGATAATTGAAAGGCGTGCGCATTCCTACAGAGTTTATTATTATGAACAAGATTCTCCCCCAGGACTTGACGCAACAGTCTACGCGCCTACTACGGATTTTAAGTTTAAAAATGATACTCCCCAACATATCCTAATCCAAACCCAAGTTGACACTAAAACATCCACATTAACCTTTGAAATCTATGGCACTAAGGATGGAAGAAAGGTAACAGTCAGCAAACCAATAATCCAATCCTCCACGCCTCCACCTCCTGATCTTTATATTGACGACCCAAACTTACCCGCAGGAACTATAAAGCAAATCGACTATAAAGCCTGGGGCGCAAAGGTATCTTTTGACTATAAAGTTGAAAAAGAGGGAAAAATTATTTTTGAAAAAACATTTGTTTCAAATTACCGACCCTGGCAAGCTGTTTTCTTAAGAGGAACAGGTAGTATTTAATGTAAATTGAACAAGACAAAATAGATTTTTCCCTAAATAAGTAAAAATCCCTAATTTACCTAATTGAAAATTTCAAAATTTTTACTAATAAATAACAAACTTAATTTTTAAAGCTCTCAAAAGTAAAAATAGCTAAGATAAAGAGTAAATAAAAAGGACATTAAGTCTATAGAAATTTATCAATTTATTTATAATAAAACACGATGAAAATTTTAGGAATTGAAACAAGTTGCGATGAAACAGCAGCTGCAGTTGTCGAAGATGGTAAAATAATTCTTTCAAATGTTGTAGCTACCTCTGCCGAAATCCATGTTAAAACTGGTGGAATTGTCCCAGAACAGGCGGCGCGACAACAAGTTAAATCAATCATTCCTGTGGTTAAGCAGGCTTTGCTGGACGCGTTCCCACAAAAGGGCAACAATATCCTAGAAATCTTAAAAGAAATTGATGCAATTGCGGTGACCGTAGGCCCTGGACTTATCGGATCACTCCTTGTTGGTGTTGAGACAGCCAAAACCCTTAGTTTCCTTTGGAAAAAACCAATAATTCCCGTCAATCATCTGGTAGCACACATCTACGCCAACTGGCTTCTCTATGAAAGGCTACCAAATGGCAAAATGAAAAAACTTAAGGATTCCAATAAGCTTCCTCATTTTCCGGCACTAGCTTTGGTTGTTTCAGGTGGCCACACTGACATTGTACTTCTTAAAGACCATGGAAAAATTGAATGGCTTGGGGGGACTTTAGATGATGCAGCCGGTGAGGCTTTCGACAAATGTGCAAGAATACTTGGCTTACCTTACCCCGGAGGCCCTGCAATATCAAAAGAGGCTGAAAAATATTTTAACTCGTTGCCTAAAAATACTGAGCCAAAACTTAATCTTTTTCCTAGACCACTTTTAAACAAAAAAAATTCATATTTGAGTTTCTCTGGTCTTAAGACCGCTGTACTCAGAAGTATAAAGGAAAAGAAACTTACCCCAGATGAAGTTTCTAGACTCGCAGCTGAGGTTCAAGAAGCAATAGTAGATAGCCTTTTAAAAAAAACTATAAGATTAGCAAAAATATATAGACCGAAGTCTCTTATCCTGGCTGGTGGGGTTTCTGCGAACCTAAGATTAAGAAAAAAATTTTTTCTGCTAATAAAATCCGAAAAACTACAGGATTTTCATGTACCAAAATCAGGACTATGTACTGACAATGCTTCATATGTAGCCGCATTTGCCTTTTATAACTTCCGCCCGGTTGATTGGAAAAAAAATTCAGCAAAACCTGACTTAACAATAACCGGCGAGCCCTAAGTTTTTAAACTTAGGAATTGATTAATATAAAACTCTTTATATATAATTCGAACCAAGAATATGGAGAAAACTTACAACCATAAACTTCACGAGGAAAAAATTTACGATTTGTGGGAGAAGTCAGGAGCATTTAATCCAAAAATCCAAAAACACAAAAAGCCATTTACTATTATAATGCCTCCACCAAATGCAAACGACCCGCTTCACATTGGACATGCAAGGTTCGTTGCAATCCAGGACATTCTTATCAGATATCATCGGATGCGGGGTAAACCCACTTTATGGCTTCCCGGTGCAGACCACGCAGGTATAGAAACTCAATATGTCTTTGAAAAACACCTCAGCAAAATCGGTAAAAGCCGTTCAGATTTTGATAGAAAAACACTTTACAAAATGATTTGGGAATATTCAATGAAAAACAAAAAAATTATGGAGGGTCAACTCAAAAAACTTGGGGCGTCTTGTGATTGGAGTAGAAATAAATTTACTCTTGATCCCAAAATCATAAAAATTGTTTATAAGACATTTAAAAAACTTTACGATGAAGGACTAATCTATAGAGGTGAAAGAATTGTTAACTATTGTCCACGCTGTGGAACAACTTTATCCCAATTAGAGATTGATTCTATTGAAAGAGACGACCTTTTATATTTTATCGATTATGGAAGTCTAACTATTGCTACAACTAGACCGGAAACAATCTTTGCGGATGTAGCGGTGGCAGTAAATCCTAGAGACAGCCGATATAAAAAGCTAATAGGGAAGGAGGCTACCCTTCCCCTCGTCAAACGCCAACTTCCCATTATCTCCGACAATCTTGTAGATATGTCTTTTGGCACAGGTGCGCTTAAAGTCACTCCGGCGCATGATCCATTAGATTTTGAAATAGGCAAAAAACACAATCTTCCCATCATTTCCACAATAGATGATGAGGGTAAAATGATCAACACCCCAGCAAAGTACATTGGAATGCCGATAGATAAAGCAAGGATTGAGGTGGTAAAAGATCTAAAATCCCAAGGACTAATCAAAAAGGTAAAAACAATACACCATACAATCGGAGTATGCTATAAAGACAAAGGACTAATCGAACCAAGAGTATCAAAACAATGGTTTCTCAAGGTTGAACCCCTAGTCAAGTTGTCCTTAAAAGCAATAGAAGAAAAGAAGGTGGTATTCGTAAACAAAAGATTTGAAAAGATTGCCAAACATTGGTTTAAAAACTTAAAAGACTGGAACTTAAGCCGTCAAATTGTCTGGGGAATTAGAATCCCTGCCTGGCGCTGCAATAAATGCCTGGAGTGGACAATAACCGATGGTTACATACCAAAAAAGTGCAGACAATGCGGTCATCAAAATCTAACCCAAGACGAAGATACCTTCGATACCTGGTTTTCCTCAGGGCAATGGCCATTTGCCACTCTTTTGAGTAGTGAAAATAAAAATAAAGTTGATTCCAAAGGTTCAATATCAAGCAAAAAGGCGGGTAGACTAAAGATTAGAATCGATATCCCAGTTACAAAAGATTTTGACTACTTTTATCCAACCTCAGTTATGGAAACAGGATACGACATTTTACCCTTTTGGGTAATCAGAATGATTATGCTTGGTCTTTATGTAACAGGGGAGGTCCCTTTCAGAAAAGTACTCCTTCATGGTTTAGTCAGAGATGAAAGAGGGGAAAAAATTAGTAAGTCCAAAGGAAATGTTATAGACCCCATCGAAATGGTAGAAAAATATGGCGCGGATGCCCTCAGGATGGGACTTATCTGGGCTTCGCTAGTTGAAAATGATATTTCACTTTCGGAAAACAATATTATTGGACAAAGAAACTTTTCAAACAAGATTTGGAATGTGGCGAGATTTGTGTTTATGGAAAAACCCAATAAAAGTGGGGGCTATAAAAAAGCGCCCAAAAACCAAAGTTTTGAGGATGAAAAAATAATCAAAAAATTAAACGAGGCAACAAAAAAAGTCACTAAACTTTTGGAAAGATATCGGCTAAATGAAGCAGCACAAATTCTTTATAAATTCTTCTGGGAGGAGTTTGCTAATAACTACCTGGAAAAATCTAAGACCAGAAGAAGTAAAGCGCAAAAAACCCTAGAGTATGTCTTACAGCAATCTCTAAAACTTCTACACCCTTTCATGCCTTTCGTTACTGAAACTATCTGGCAGGAAGGAGGGGGGCGTTTTGACTCACCACTTTTAATAAATGCCTCCTGGCCAACGAAAAAATCATAAAAATTTAAAGCTTTCTAAAACCCTATCCATCTGCTCAGGCACAGTACTTATTGAATAAACCCAGTTTTCCCTTTCTAAAATAACTAGTGTTCTACTTTCATTTCCTTGAATTTTAGGTTCAAACTCTAACCTTACCCCGTTTTTACCCATTACCTTGATCTCTTCCTCTTTTATCAACTTGCCCTCCTTACTAAAATCATCCTTTAACCTGGCAACCTCTTCCTTAAGGGTGGTTTCTCTTACTCCAATAGCTATACCCTTCTCCTTAGAAAAATTATTCTCTTCAAAACGGACAAAGTGTAGGTATCCTCCTTGATTCTCGAATTCCTTCTTATAAAGAAGCTTGGGATACGAAACTGAATAACGATACTTATTGTTTGTATAAACATCCCAAGAGGAGGTATATCCTTGTTCTTGTTTTGGGGTTATTGTACCTAAGGTATATTCCTTTTCGGGAAGCCTATCCTTGTAAATAAAGTACTTCGCAATTAGGTAAAAAGATGTCACCAACAATACAAAAAATAAAAAAAATAATCCAAAAACAAAGATTTTTGAGGAGTCTTTTTTATACATCTTGTCAGACCTGAAACATTGACTCAAATATTATTATAGTTTTGTGGAGGTTCAAGAGTAAACCTTTTCTATCTTTCAAAATTTAAAAACCTTTGGAAAAAATGTTAATTAATTTTTAACTTAATCTTAGTTTTAAGGTTTATTGTTGAGGTTCGTTGGGTATTTCAACCCCTTCCTCTTCCTTTTTAGATTCGGCAGCTTCCTCAGCTTTCTCTTCCTCTTCCTTTATTTCCTCGGTTGGTACTTCTTCTACTGCCTTGGGGGGTTCTACTTTAACCAAGATCTGATCTAAGGCCGCTTTAATCTCCACTTTGGAGGAGTCAAATTCCAAATCCCCAACTGTAAAAACCTGATCAACCGAAGTAAGTTTTGAAGCATCAATCTCAAATTTTTCGGGTAAATTCCCTGGTAGTGCTTCCACCTCAACCTCATCAACATATAATACTACGGTCCCCAGACCCTGCTTCTGAGCTGGAGACTCACCTATTAATTCAACTGGAACCTTCGCTACAACCTTCTTTTTCAAGTCAACTTGCAAAAAGTCGGCATGAATGGGTTTATCACTTACGGGGTCAATCTGAACATTATGAATCAACACCGGAATAGATTTCTTGTCTAGCTTTAATTCAACCAGGCCTGTTTCACCTGCTTCTTCAAAAACCTTTTGAAATTCTTTATTTTCAACCTGCAACGCCACTGACTTTACATTCCTACCATAAAGGTTCGCGGGTAGAATTCCCTCTTTTCGCAATTTTTTAACTTTCCGGCCAACTAAGCTCCTTTTTTCAGCTTTAAGGGTTAACTTATTCATTGTGAGAAAAAGAGATTCTTAAAAGCTTATCGCTTGTTAAAAATGTCGAGTAACTCGAGCGCTCCGAAGAATTATAAACGAGACTATCGTCTTGGGTCAAGCCTAAAGATCCTAATAAAACCCTTTGATTGGCTAAAGGATTAAAAGTGATTTTTAATGGATATGGAATTATACCGGCTTGCTTTCTTATAAAAAGTTCATAATCTTTTAGATTAGTAAAATCTTTTATATAACTTTCCCAGACAAATCTTACTGCCGATGCCTCACTCGGAGGTATCTCAATAAAGACAGCTGTTTCTTTAAATCTTCTTAAACCATAGGTGGCAAAATCCTTTTTTTCAGTTTTTCCCAAAGTTACGAACTCAGGCGGTGAGAAACTACTTTCTTGGGGAACAAAAATTCTTAAATAGCTTTTGTAGGGAAGGGGGGTTGAATTATTAAAATAAATAGTAAGTGTTCTTTTTAAAAAGCCTTCTTCTAATAAAAGATCTAGTTCTCCTTCCTTTAAAATTTTATCACTTTGAGGGATATTACTTACTTCGACAATAGCTAGAAAATCATTAAAACAATTTTCTTGACAATTCCTTATAAAATCAAGGCTTCCGTCCCAATACATTCTTCTTAAAATCTCTCCTTCCCTTGAAGAAAAAAGAGAGATCTGTAAATTCTTACGATCAAGGGCATGATAAACCGTCTTCAAAATTTTTAGCATTAACCTTTTATCTCTTAGATTAAAAAGTCTTCTAATAACCTCGTTAGTTATTTCTAAAAGGGGTTCGTTATTAAGGTTGGGGTAGTCAGTAATTGAAACTTCTATAAACTTATAAAAACTCTGACTATCTACAAAATTATCATCAACTTTAACTTCTCCCAAAATATCTAAAAGGCTTTTAATAAACTCTGTATCAAAAGAAATTACTCCATCAACTGATATACCAAGCTCTCTTTGAATAAATTTCTCGATATGTTGAGCAGAAAAATTAAAATCAGGGTCCCAGTTGTAATCTCTCAAAAACCATGTTTCTTTGCCAATGAAAACTTCTAGTGGATAGGGTGGGGTTTGTTTTCCAATAAAGTTTCTATCAAGAAGATAGGCTGGGTAAGATTTAATTTCGACAATTTTTCCCCCAGAAACTGTTACAATATAAATCAACCTAATCATACCGCCTGTTGGTCGCAAAAATTGTACATCTTCTAAAATAAAGGCATATTTCTTCGGAGTATCTTTACCAAGAACTTTAGGCATTAAGGCAAACATTTCTGAAAGCATGGGAAGCTTCTCTCTCCAAGAAGGAAGGGGTTTCAGACCCCAAAAACTATCGATCTTTTGGAGGATAAATTCAACATTTGATTTTTCTCCCTCTAGAAGTAGAAGGTCATTATACAAAAGATTTAGTTCAAGAGAAATTTCTTCCAAACTATCCAAATCTAAATTTCTATCTTTGGAAAAGATATTCTCTACTGACTCAAGAGTAAGATCTGTTATTCTAACAATTCTTTCGAGGCTTCTTACTTTATACTTGAAAGGGTCTGTTATCTGACTAAATTCACTATAAACTTCACCCACTAAAGGTAGTCTGGAAAAGACCTTTGTACTTCCTTCATCAAACTTAAAACCCAACTTAGCAATTGTTGTCAAAACCTTCGCTGTAGTGGGCAAATCTTTTGAAAAACTAATCTCTGCTGATATAAAAAAAATATTGCCCAAAAAAAAGGATAAAAAGGGCAAAAAAAATAGTAATAAAAGTAAGATTAAAAGAAAAATACTAATCTTTTTGCTCCTTCTAAAGGAGGGTAAACGAATTGGGCTTTTAAAAACATTCGGATTTTTCAAAGTGATTTTATATTTTTTTCCAAAGAGAGATTTATAATATTCTAAAACCAAGGTTTTTTGGCTTTTACTCGAATAGATTTTGAAGTCTACCAAAGGACGGGTTGGCAAATCCCCCCCTTTTTTTCGGAGAACAAGTTCAATCTGCGGATCAACCTTTTTCAAAATCCTTACCAAATCCCTCATTAGCACAGGCCTACCAATTAAAGCGGAAGATTTACCCCAAGAACCCAAAGAGAAAAGGGATTTGACCAAATATTCAGCTGCCTCCTGTGTCGATATGGGATTAAAAACAAAAGAGGAAGGAAATCCTTCAATCCTTTTTGAAACTAGCGCTTTTTTTAAAAATCCTTCCAAAATAAAGTTGTTGTCCCCAATAACATCTCCTAAATAAACCGTTCCTAAAAGATGCACATCAACTTCCTTTTTTATTTTAATTACTTCTTCGATTTCCTCACGGATGTCTAAATTTTGGAGAAAAGGAAAAACAAATAAAATTTTGGGGTGGTTTTTCCTCAATAAGTTTTTAATTAAATTTATCTTTTTTCTAAAGTTTATTTTATTTAAAAGTCCTCGTAAATTCCCTCCTCCAATATAAATTAGATAGTCTGGTTTTAGACTAAGGATTTTTTCCTTGTCACCTAAAAATTTCAGATTGCCGGCTTGTGTAGATAACTTCTCCCAAGTTTGACTCTCTTCAGAAAACACAAATAAATTACAACCAAGACTAAGAAGTCGATTACCTAATTTTATTGATAAGTCGCTAGGCTTAGAAAATAATAAAATCCGGGGGGCAAATTTTAAAGATAATTTATCTTCCATTAATCTTTACTAATTTTACAGTAAAGTTTTTAAGAAATTTAAAGAAAGTGGTAAAACTTACGAGTATCTTTCCCTAGACAAAGAAGGTTTTTGAAATTTATTTCAGGTGATTAAAGGAGTGTGTTCAATATAAAAATAAGTTCTTAAATTAAATAAGGTGTTTATCAATTTCTTTGTTTACAAGAAAATCTGCCAATAAATTCTTTTCTCTGGGTACATGCTTATAAAAAACGAGTCTATTTAATAAATCCTGTAATCTCCTAATTTTAAGGGCAATTTGAGCAAGATTTTTATTCCTAATTTTGTAAACCCCGTTGAGTTGTTTTACTAAAAGTTCTGAATCTAAGAAAAAAACGATAGTTTCATTTTTTATTTTTCCCTTATTTAAGACCAGCCACTCGTATGCCAGTTTCACTGCATTATACTCCGCAACATTATTGGTGGTCTTACCCAAAAACTTGGAGTCTGAAAAAATAACTTTACCATCCTTGACGACCACAAAAGCACACGCAGAGGGTCCGGGATTGCCACGCGCTCCACCATCAGTATAAATTTTAAGCATTCGTTATTTACCCTTAAGCTTTGGGCTAACAACAAGATATCTATCTTTACCCTCGCCCTGGCTTTGAGTAACAACCCCTGCGTCTTGAGAAAGAGTAAGGTGAACAATTCTTCTTTGGGCTGGGGTTAAATTATAAAGATTCTGAGGCAAACCTGTGGACTTAGCCCTTTCGGCAGCGGTTCTAGCAAGCATTACAAGACGGTCTTTTTCCTTTTCCCTCCAATCTGCTACATTAACAATTATCCTTCTCCATTTACCAATCGCATTTTTTGCTAGCATTCCTAATACAACCTGAATAGAATTAAGTGTTGAGCCTCGACTTCCTATTAAAAGTCCTGCCTCTTTAGATTCAATATCAACTGAAATAGCATCGTTTTCTAAGTCTTCTGATACTTTAACCTTCGCATCAACACCAGCTAATTCGAAAAGGGTTTTGCTTAAATCCTCAACAATCTCTAAATCGCTTTTTTTTGTTTTTAATTCTGCCATATATAAAACAAGTCTAAGGTAAAAATTCTAAACCAGGTTTCTAATTTTATCAACTACTGGGCTTAAATCTCCCCACCCCTGACTTCTTACCTGTTGGATAAATTGGGAAAGTGAGAAAACAAGCCAATAAAGTGCGAGTCCTGAAGAAAAACTCATTCCAAAAAAAAGTGTTAAAAGAGGAAATGTATAAACCATTGATTTTTGCATCGCAACTTGAACATCGTCTGTTGGGTCTTTGGTTTTCTTGACAATTTTCTCTTGAACTAATGTCTGGGGCATGGTGACTTTCGCTAAAAGAAACTGGATAAGGGTTGCAAGAAGGATAACTGGTCCTGGCACTGGAAAGCTAAACATTTCTGGCTTAATAACATCGGGTTTTGTAATATCAAGGTAGAGAAATCTTGTGTTTAATGTTTCGTTTTGAGAAAACTTCAGAGGCTTGTATAAAAGGAGGTTAAATCTCTCTGTGGGATTGCCGTTTGGAGAAAGCGTTCTTGAAAACATATTGAAAAAGGCAATAAGGATTATAATCTGTAAAAGGTAGGGAAGACACCCAGCACCTGGATTTATTCCTTTTTGACGATAAAGCTCGCCTTGTGCCTGTGCAAGCTTAACCTTATCTCCTTTATACTTTTTTTTAAGTTTTTCAAGTTGTGGGGCAACTTCCCGCATTTTTTTCATTGATTCGAGATAGGGCTTGGTTAATGGATTTAAGGCAAACCTTAAAAAGATACTAAAACCAATAATCGCCAGGCCAAGGTTGTTTCCTAAAACCTTATAAAAAATAATTAAAGCGTTTGCCAAGGGCTGAATAAGCAAAATCTCAAATAAGTTCATTCTAGTTTTTTGACAATCTATTTTAAGAATAAAATCTTGACAAAGGATTGCACCTTATTAGTCTTAGTAGAGAAAGATATCCCCCTTTTATCAATCCGTATCTTTCTATTACTTGATATGAATACTCACTACAGGTTGGAGTAAAAAGACAACCTCCGCCTAGATATGTCCTTAATACCCCTGAAAAAAATTTTTTGTAAAACAAAATAAGAAAGAGTGCTAAATTTTTAAACATTTCTAAATTTTTCTTTAAAGAAAAATTCTACCTCGTGCATTATCTCCTCAGTTGTCTTTGTGGCAATCTCTTTTTTGACCAAAAACACAAAATCGTACCCCTTAGGCAGCTTAAAAACCAACCTTCTTACCGCCTCGCTGAGTGCTCTTTCTACTCTGTTTCTGTGAACCGACAAATTTGAAACCTTTCGTGAAATTATGAAGGCAAATTTTGGAACACCTAAATCTTCTCTTTTAAGAAAGAAGACCCTAAAGTTTTCGCTTTGGATACACTTTCCTTCCAACCTAACCTTGTTGATTCTTGATCCTTGTGTAATCCGATAATCCCTCGCAAGCATTATTTTGTAATTCTCCTCCTTCCTTTAGCCCTTCTTCTTTTAAGAACCTTCTTTCCTCCCTTAGTTTTTGACCTTTTCCTAAAACCGTGCACTCTCAGGGCGCGTTTTTTATTAGGCTGATATGTTCTTTTTGGCATAAGACTTCTAAAATTATAGCAACTTAAAACTTTTGGTAAATATCCTAAATTATACAAGATTATAAATTTTCGTAATTTTTTGGGGTTGACTCGGTGTGGATAACTTTTCTAATATTCTTTTACACCTAGGTGTTTTTTTCTCCTGCCTCAAACTTTTTCTTTTAGATACTACAATGCAAACACTTTATGAGCATCGCAATAAAGATAAACTCTGGAAAGAGGTTTTAGAAAGTTTAAAGGTGAGTGTTTCTGCACCTGCCTTCAACACCTGGTTTTCCCAAACCCATCTTGTTAATATTAAAAAGAACGAGGATCGCTTCTTAGTAGAAATCGGGTGCAACTCTGTTTTTATAAAAAACACTATCGAAACTAGATACTACGGTCTTATACAAACAATCCTTTCCAACTCACTCAACGCAAAATGCGACCTTGATTTTGTAATCAAGCAAAACCCAACGGTTAAGAATCCAGAACATTCAGCGCCTCTTTTTGAATCAAGAAATACAAGTAGCGAGTATTTTTTAGAAAGACAAAAACTTTCAGGATTACGGTCTTCCTTTACTTTTGAAAACTTCGCCGTATCCTCATCGAATCAAATGGCTCACGCAGCAGGAGAGGCGGTTGCTAGACAGCTGGGAAGCGCTTACAACCCTCTTTTTATCTGGGGTGGTGTAGGAGTAGGTAAAACTCACCTTATGCATGCAATTGGCAATAAAGTCTTAGAAAATCACCCTCAAACCAAGATCCTTTGTACGACCGGGGAACAATTTACAAACGATATAGTAGAAGGAATAAGGAATAAAACCACTTCACTTGTGCGCCAAAAGTATAGAAAATTGAATGCTTTACTTGTAGACGACATCCAATTTATTGCTGGTAAGGATGCAGTTCAGGAAGAGTTTTTCCATACTTTTAATGCCTTGGTTTTGTCAGGTTCTCAGGTAATTTTAACCTCGGATAAACCACCATCAGAAATTTCGAAACTAGAGGAGCGATTAAAAAGCCGGTTTGAGGCGGGTCTTATTGTTGACATTGCACCACCGGATTTTGAATTAAGATGTGCAATCGTACAAATCAAGGCTAAAGAAAGAGGTATTGAAATTCCTATGGACATGGTTCAATTAATTGCTGGAAATTTAGAAAGTGCAAGAAAAATTGAAGGGTTTCTAGTTCTTCTCTCCACCGAAGCCAAGCTTAAAAAAATAGAGATCACACCTTCCCTTATTGAATCTTTAATAACCCGAGGATCAAACTCCTCCAACGGGAAGGTGACTAAGGCAACACCTAACGATATAATCTCTGCTGTAATTAAATATTATTCTTTGGGAAAAAGGGCTATTCTCGGATCATCTAGGGCACGACCTCTCGCAAGACCAAGACAAATTCTAATGTATCTTCTTAGAACTGAATTGGGTTTACCGCTGGAACAAATAGGGGAGTTAGTTGGAGGAAGGGATCACACTACAGTTATTCACGCTGTTAATAAAATAAGTCATCTTGCCTCTAACGATGTTCAAATCCGTAAGGATATTTCGGAAATTAAGGGGATGTTCTGAATATAAAATGAAAAATAATAAACTTATCCACAAAGAGCTAAATTTTATCCACAAATTTAGTCACATTGAGACTTGCTTGTTGTTAACATCGTCTATTAAAGCTTGTAGTAGTTTAATTATCAACTTATAAACAGGCACTACTACTAAACCTACTAATTAATTTATGATAGAAAGGAAGAACTTACAAAAATGAAAGTTCAAGTACTTCAAGAGGATTTTAAGGGTGCCTTAATTTCTTGTTCCCGACTTACCTTAAGTAAAGTCCAACTTCCCATTTTGCAAAATGTTTTCTTAAAAACCCAAAAAAATAAGCTTCTTTTATGCACAACCAATCTTGAACTCTCTATTTCCCTAACCGTGGGTGCTAAGGTCATCGAAGAAGGAGATATTACTGTTCCTGCAAAAGCCATTTCAGAGATTATTTCTAACATTGGTACTGGTCCAATAGATTTGGAAACAGAAAAAGAAGTTTTGAAAATTAGTTTGGAGAATTTTGAGGCTAGGTTGGTGGGTTTAAATTCTTCAGAATTCCCCGCAGTACCCTCTGAGTTGGGTCTAAAAAGTCTAAGCCTTAAAAGCGAAGATGTTCTAGATGCTTTAAATTCCACGCTTTTTGCGGTATCTCTTGATGAGACAAGACCTCAACTTACTGGAGTTTTAATTATTTTGAAAGAAGGAAAGGTTACTTTTGTGTCAACTGATGGGTTTAGACTTTCGCAGAAATCTATAAAGGGGAAGATAGAGTCTGAGACTGAGCGTTTAATAGTACCCAAAAGTGCTATGGTAGAACTTCTCAGGCTTACAGATAAAACAGAAAACATAAATCTTTCGTTTAATAAGAAAGAAAAACAAGTAATGTTTGGTCTTTCAAACACTGTTCTTTCAAGTAGGATAATAGAGGGTAATTTTCCTGAATTCGAGAAAATTATTCCAAGAGATACGAAGTTTAGGATAGAAGTTGATAAAGATGAAATGTTAAGAGCGGTTAAACTTGCTTCGGTTTTTGCCAAAGATTCTGCAAATGTTGTTAAGTTCTACCTCAGAGAAGACGAAATAGAGGTATTTGCTGAAAGTAGTCAAATGGGGATGCAGAAAAGTAAGGTTGCGATAAAAAGTAGTGGAGAAAAACCCCCTCCCGAATTTTTAGTTGCGTTTAATTACAGATTTTTAGAAGATTTTCTTAATATAGTTAAGGGAGACAGTGTCAGAATTGAAATCCTAGATCCACATGCACCAGTTCTTTTTTTGGATACCAAAGATGAAGACTTTCTTCATATCATAATGCCTATAAGGTTGGGGAGTTAATTATTATTTTTAGAAAGTGCAGAGAAATAAAGTTGTGCCCTTAATCCAGAATAGCCTGGAATCTCAGTAGGACCTTCAAGAAGATAAACCGGCTGAATCATTTTCGAAGAAATATTATCTAAGAGATAGTAAAGGCTTATTTTATCAATACTTATCTTTTTAATGTCATTTTTATTCAAGTCCGGAATATTAATATATCCGTTTAGAATATTTACCAAGATTGCCTCATTAATGCTGTTCTTAATTTCATCGAAATTTTTGAGATCATATTCCTTCTGAGATTTAGTTATAGATTCAAACTTTGTAATTTGGGAATTATAGACGGTACCATCAGGTAAAATCTGGACAAAGACCAACGGAAAATCTGGAATAATAGTTAAGATTTGATAGTCAGAAATTGAGTATCTTAAGTTAACCTGAAAAAGTTGTGCTTCCTTTTCTGGAGCTGGAGAGAAGCCTCCTGTGGTAGGATTTTTTTTAAGCGGGACGATAGCAAAAGGCTCTATTCTTTCTTTTTCCAATCCCAGCTTTTCGACCTCATTTTTTGCAATCCTAACAAGCTCTTCTTGAGATAGTTGTTTATTGGCTACTCTAGGTGGTTCTGCTCGGTTAAGAACATGCTTTACTGTTCCCGAATTTGAGGTTATGACAAGAGATTTTTCTTGGTCGGTCCAAAAGTATTTTGTTCCTTCTGTAACATCTCTTGCCTCCAAAGGTTCTCCAGTAAATCCTAGCCTTTGGGCAATCTCTTTTGCTTCGTTTTTGGTAACTATATGACGCTGTATTTGTAGTAAAGGCAGACTTCGAGGAAAGTTGAAATCCCGGGAAGTAACCTCAAAATTAATTGTTAAGCCTCCTTTTAGTGAGCCTGGTATCGAAAGTTCTGGTACCTCTTGGGGTTTTAAGGCAGAGGGTACCTCCTTTTGAACTCGTTGTGTTCGTGTCAAAAGAATTATACCTATAAAAACTAGAAAGATTAAAGTGATAGCAATTAGAATTTTTTTGTTTCTCATGGTCCGCACCAACCCTCTCCGCATTCAGGACTTGTTATATCATTACAGTCACACTCGTCTCTTATACAACCCCGCGGAATATTCGCAGGAATAAAGCTGCACCACATATAGGGCGGATTATCTGGATATTTTGGGACCCCACTTGGTACATACTTAAATCCATAGTGTAAGTGAGCTCCGCTGGTGCAATTTCCCGTATTACCGCTTAGGCCGATTTCTTGTCCTATTGTAACCCTTTCCCCAGTGTTAATAAAGACAGAATCGAGATGTGCATACTGGCTCACAAACTGTCTGTTGCCGCAAACAGAAGTTATTTCCACATAATTTCCAAGACAGTCACTTTTACGCACAGTTGCGATTCCTGTGTGCCTTGCAGTTACTTGATTGCCTACGCCTATTCCAATGTCTATTGATTCTTGACCAGCATGGCTATTTGAGGTGTAGGCTCCTTGAGTGATGTATCCACTTTCAACTGGCCAGCCCGAGGGACAGCTTGTGGGTGGAGTTCCAATTTGTATACTTGCGGAACCCACAGAAGTTGTTGCGGAAATCTGCTCAGATTCAACATCAGCAGTAACTTTGAAATTATCTATTACAAGAGAATCCTCAAAGTTTTCATCATAATCTAACTCATACTCATAAGTGAAATCCTCCGTGGGAGAAATGAGCTGGGGTGGCGTGGGTGTGGGGTGGGTGCAGGGAGGAATTGTACCATCTTTAACTACAGTACAAGTATTTTCAAACCTTATTTTGGTAAGAGTCCCTTTTAGTGCCTTGACAGTTATTGAGTACTTTACAGTAAGGGGTAAATCGTTATTACTACATGTTTTTTGATTTGGTGTATTAGGCGTTCCAACGCACTTACCTTGTTCTTCTATGGATATGGTTTTAACAACCTCTATGTAGGGTGATTGGACAACACCCGCAACAAATGCTTTGTGAGGCGGAACAATGAGTGCGCCGGAGTTTATTATAAAAAGGATTAAGGCGACAACTATCGGTGTAACAATAATAGCAGTTACTAGAGGAATAATCAGGACAGATATTACTAGAGAAAATACTGTTATAAAGAGTTTAAGTGTAATTGTGAGCGGGGACAATAACATCAAAAAAGGAGAGGATCCTGTAAGAAAGGCTAAGATTGAGCTTATAGCTCCAAAAACAAGAAAGTGCGGAAGCATCCCTCTTGCTAGAAAAATTACGCTGAATACAAAAGAAAGCCACAAAAGTTGTTTTTTAGTATCTTTCTCGCCTGTAATTCTCTCTAAAATTTTATTGAGATTTTCTTTTAAAAATTTAATGATGCGTTTTAGTAATTTTCCTATAATAAACACGATCGCCTCAATTGCTAACAGTAACCAACCTGGTGGTCCGGCCGCTGCTTCAGCAGCCGCAGCTGCTCCTGCGACTGCTGCTGTAGCAGCACTTGCAACTGCCAATTTTACTCCTTCTTTCGCGGCAATTTTTGATCCTTCCTTAAGAAGCTTTTTACCACCCTCTTTGATGGCCTTTATTGCAACATCTTTGGCTTTTTGTTTTGCATAATCAACCGCCTTTCCTGTTGCTTCTTGAAAAACTTGTTTTATGATGCCGAACTGAGATTCAAAAGAGACTTGATTTGGTTGAGGTGGGGGCGGTGAGGGTGTTTGCTCAATTAGTATTTTAGGCTCTTGATTTGCTAAAAAGACCTCACTAGTTGTTGGTATTTCTGGAACCTGAGCATTTTCAAGGACTTCTATTAGATAGGAAGTATTAACAAGGGAGTGTTTTTCTTGTTCATTTAAAAAATCTGCTTTTTTAATAGCATCAACTAAACCGCTGCTAGTAGCACCCATTGAATAGAGTGTTAATGCGCTTTGAAGCTCCCCTCCTTGGTAGTCGAGAGGAAGAATACCTTGGGACTGAAGTTCTTGAATTGTTTTAGGGTCTAAATCGAAGGACCCCCCTTGTTGTATAAGACTCTTAAAACTATCTACCTTTTTTTGAGCTACTAAGGTTTCAGGCGAAGTAGGAACAGCGGGGTTAAGGCTAATGACAAAACTTTTCTTTTCTGATCTCCCTCCTGTAGATTCAGTATCTGTTTTAACTTCTGGCATAGTTTTTAAAAATTATTAATTTTAGGATCTAGGTTGGTTTGAATTTCCAATTTTGTTGGTTGATCCAGATTCCGCCTTTTGTTCTAAAAGTTCTTGAGGCTTGGTTGTCACCAGTTTGTGTTCTTCGGGCGATGCAACAACTGTTATTGGAACATGATTGTTGCCTGCGAAAAATATCCCTTCACCGATGTTTGAACCTAAAAGAAGAAATTTTTCTCCCTGAGATAGATAAAAGACATCTCCAACCCTATCTATGGCTGCGGGAGATTGCTTAAAAAGCACCCGCAAGGCGCTATTGGTGACAATTGACCTTCCTATATCTTGACTTAAGAAATCCTCAACATCTTGGGTAATTGTAGTTATCCCCAAATAGTATTTTCTTGCCCTTTTGACAATTGACCATAAAAACTCTGCGGAATCTTTAAAGCGCATCATGTGCCACGCTTCGTCCACAACTAAGATTCGGGGTTTAAGGTCGCTTTTGACTCTTGTCCAGATAAAATCAAGTATTATAAACATGGCAATTGGTCTTAGGGCATCCTGAAGTTCACGAATTGAAAAAACAGTAAAGGGATTATCTACCTCTATGTTTGTTTGCTGGTCAAATATTCCAACGAAACTTCCTTTTACAAATTTTTCAATTCTGGCGGCTAAATCCAAAGCCTCAGGAATTTCTTTTCCTATTAAAGTTTTGTAAAGATCTTCCATTAAGGGTGGCTCTCTATCTTGGGTTTCTGGATCCTGATTAATCCCTTTTGATTGGTATGTCTCGACAAGAGCATTGTCCAGTATTGCCTCCTGGATTGGAGTGATTTGGCCCATGATGACTTTAAAAAGAGAATGAAGAGACAAAAGTTTTAGGTTAAGTTGATTTTCCCCCTTTTCTCTGACTTGAGATAAATCAAAGGGGTTTATCTTTGAAGGTGAGGCAAAAGAGAAGGAGATGTTTTGTCCGCCAACTGCGTCACAAAGGGCTTTGTATTCACCTTCAGGATCAATAACTATTATTTCAGTACCTAACATAAGTGATCGTAGAGATTCCAGTTTTACAAAATAACTTTTACCAGCTCCTGAGGTTGCAAAGATTGTCATGTTGGCATTTTCCAAAGAAAATCGATCAAAAATGATAAAAGAGCCGTTTTGGGAGTTTAAGCCATAGAGGACACCAGTATCTCCCGAAAGTTCTGTGCTAGTTAAGGGGAATGTTGTGGCTAGGGAAGTAGTGTCCATATTTCTTGTTATTGAAAGCCTATCCAATCCAAGTGGGGCTGTTGAAAGAAAGCCGTTGGTCATGTCTAATGTAGCGTGTTTTGCAGTGATAAGGATCGATCCTAAAGTTGCCTCAACCTGTTTTGTAATATGATTTAATTGTTCTAAATCAAAAGCCCTTATTGTAATGTAAAAACCAAATTCAAAGAAATGTTCTATTCCTTTAACGAGTTCCTCTTGGAGTGCCCTTGCGTCGTCCAATTTTGCTTGCGTTGCAGGATCTATAATTTTTCCTCTTTCAAGGTCAGTTGCAATCTCTGCTTCCATTTCTGCGGTTTTTCTTAGGAGCTCATCAAGAACGGTTTTACCCTCAATTGGGTAGATAAAGAAGGAGATATCTAAAGAGGCGTTAAAGTTTATTATTTGCTCAAGCCAGCCGGGAGAAACAAATCTTGGATAACCGGAGACGAAAAGGGTTCTTAAGTAGACATTGTTTATTTTAAGATAGTCGAACTCTACCTCTATTTTTTCAGGAGAGATAACATCAGTGATTTCTAAATTTTCTTCTAAGACCGCCCCAACAGGATCAGTTATCGGAGGTTTTTGGGGTTGTGCTTCTTTTTCAAGGGTTTGTAGAGTGGGCTTTCCATTTCCACTTCTTTCTCTAGTCTCTTTCTTTTTAAAAACTTTTAAAGGATTCAAAATTGCCATGGTTTTTAGAAATAATCCCCTTCTTCTTTTACAGGGGGTTCGGGATTAAAAATATTATAGAAAAGCCCTATCAACTCCTCATCTGTAAGTTGTCTAAGTTTAATATTAAGCCTTCTTGCCTGTCTTATTAAGTGATCTCTTTTGGGTAGAAGCGCAATTTTTGCTTTTCTAACAACATAAGATTTGGGATAAGGAATTAGTGTGGTTTTTTTTGAGGATTGGCCAAGACTTGAAAGAAGAGATTTTGCAATCCCTAACTCATAAGGGGTAAAGGGGACAATGATGTAGAATTTTTTACTTAAAACATTTCTTTTTTTAACTGATTCTTGAATAAAATTTTTATAGTTTTCAAAAAGGTTTTTTAACAGAGGATTTTTGATTTCCTTCTCCTTTTGGGATAGAAAGTTTAAATAGCTTGAAATATCCTTTTTTTGGCTCCTTACGACTATTTGGACAGGGAAATTAAAAGAATTAAGAAGTCCTGCATATGAGGCGATGATAGCCTCTTGTTCTTCTTCGGATAGAAGTCCAAAGTTTAAAGAAGAAGATTCCATAACCAACGCTGCTCCACCGTTTTTGTAAAAAACTATTCCGTCTGTGATGTCTGCAATTGGAATAAGATCCTGTGTTGATGCAGTAAGAGGCTTGTCGGGTGTTGAAAGGAATGGTATAGGCATAAAGTTTATTAATTAATTTTAACTTTTTGAATTTTAAATCCAAAATAAATTAACTCCTAGAATAAAATCAAGGTTTATTCATTTTAGCTAGGCAGGCTTTTTCTTTGCCAAAATTGCAATCGGTGGAATTATCTGGCCCTTTGCCTCAAAAACTAAAGGTTCAAAAGTTAAGCCTTCTTTTTCGGTTATTATCTCATACCTTCCGTTGATGAGCGGGGTAACGATCATAAAATGTCCGAGTTTATTTGATTTTAATGCTCGGACCGGTCGTCCTTCGGAATCTCTTATTTCAATAATTGCTCCTTCAACGATTTTGCCATCAGTGTCAATTACTTGTCCAACAACGACATTGGGTTTTGTTGGGGGAGTTGGAGGAGATGCTTCTAACGAGAATTTGGCGGTGCTTTCTAGTGAGGGTTTTTTACCAATCATAGGCTTAAGATCAATACTTGGAACGCTTGGAGTTTCCCTAAATGTTTCTTTTTCCTCTTCTCCCTTTTTTTCAACTCTTATGAACTTTTGTTCAGGGATAACCGGAGTAGTACCTTTTCTTAGGAGGTTTTCTTGTAGACTAGATTCTTCTTTTTCGCTTAAAATAGGTCTAGATCTAATTTTCGTGATCTGTTTAAAAAGGCTTGAAATTTTAGATAGAAACTCGTTTTCCTTTTTTTCTAATCTTTCTATTTCTGGTATTTTTTGTACAGGAGTGGGAGTGGAGAGTAGTGTTGGAAGTTGTACCTCGTGCGCTTCTGGTTGAAAGACATTTAATTTACCTTCGGACCTTTGCCAATAGTAGATTGTGGGGGAATAGATTGCCTTAAAAAACAAAAATATCCATTTTGAAAGGGGTCTATCCTCAAGAGGGAAAAAAGCAAGTGCAATCCCAAAAAGAAAGAAGAAGATAACTAAGGGCCATTTAATAAAAGAAGGAAGAGAGCTTGAGTAGACAAGAAGTGCAACTAAAGCCCCGCCTGCTACCTGGAAAAATTGCTTAAGGGTCATGTCGCCAACCAGCCTAAATTGGTAGGCTGAAATTTGTTGTGGAATAGGATGCATTTCCTCGTACATATTTTTGAAAGCCTAACTCCCTCTTTTTAGATTACCTCGTGAACCTAAATTTTCAACCCTTAAGGATTTTCACGAAGAAGAGAATTTTTAAAGCATAAAACTATAAGGATCCTGTCTTGTTTTGAACAGTATTGAAAGGAGTAAATTTTAAAAACATTTTGCGGGAGTATTTTTCCTGACCCTCAATAAAGAGTTAACGATAATGGAGATTAAAAAAGCCGAATAAATTTTATAAGGTTGGAGAACCACGCTGTTTATAAGAGGTCTTATTGTATAGATAAACATGGTTAATCACTGAGTCAGTTTACATTCCAAATTTAAATCGAATGGAATTTCTTTTGTGGAATTTAAAGTACCAGTATTTGGGCAATTATGTCTTGAAGGATTTTAAAAATTGATAGAAGCTATATCAAAACAGGTTTAATAGTAAGCTAGCCCAGATCAATATTCCAACCCCACAATTTAAAAGATTGTTTTATTTACTAAAACAAGTAACTGTTGCTACCTTCTTATTCATATTCATAAGTATTTAGTTGAAAGTTTTGGGTTTGAGTTTAATATTAAAAATTAATAAGAATCTGGGTATTGAGGTCGTAAAGATACCCGGGTTAAAATATAATTAGCTATGAGTGAGTCTGTTTTTCCTGAAGGTTTTGCACAGAGAGAACCTGAAAATTTAGGTGGGGGTCAACAAGAAAAACGGTTGTCTACTGAAATACCACCTGTGGATCTAATTAGGGGTTTAGAAACTCGAAGCCTCTACACCATAGTTGGTCTAGAAATTATAGAGAAAATTAATAGTGCAGTGGAATTAGGAAGAATTGATGAGATAGAAAGAACTATTTTTTATGACGCACTTCCGGTTTTAGAAGGATTAGAAAAAGGAGTTTATGCAAAGAATTACGGTTTGACTAAAGATTTTTTTAGAAATTTAGAAACAAGTCCTTCCGAGTACGATAAATTAATTTTAACCAAATTTTATAATTTATTTTTAGGGCGAAGTGAATCAACAGCAAGACCTAGAACTGACTATCTGGAACAAGCTATTAATGATGTTCTAACACGACCATTAAGAGAAGCTGATGCTTGGTTTAGAGGAGATAGGGAAAGATGGCGTTTGGCATTGAAATCAAGTCTAAGTAAGCTTTACCAAGAGGAAAGACTTCAAAGAATTGTAAGAGGCGAAGAATTTCTTACTGAAGAGGAGATTAATGAAAAAATTAGATCTATAATAGAAGAAAAAGAAAGAGGTTTAGATCGCCGGTACAAAGACTTTATAGATAGTGTTCAAAGACTCTCCGCTTTAGAAGAACATGTTTCAGCAAGAAGACTTGTTGATTTAGCATTTAGGCAAAGGCAGGCTTTAGCTCATAATAAAGAGGCTCAAGCCGATCCAGAAAAGTTCGGGTATAGTATTGTTAAAATTGAGGCTGCTGATTTTTTAAGTTTTTATCAGTACAAGCTACCTCATGAAAAGGAGGCAGATCAGAGTCCTTGGGGTGAGGCAGTTGATAGGGTTGAAAGGAGGATGATTGAAATTGCAGAGGGGAAAGTAATAAAACTAAGTAGGAGAAGATCGGATGGTAGTGTGGAGGAAGTAGGATACAACCCTTTTGCAGAGGGATTTTCAAGCTCAACATTTGCGAGATTTCTACATGAGATTTTAAAAGCCTCTCAGGTTGGGGACGATCCGGAGTGGAGATTGGATGTAGTATGGGCTGCGTGGAGAATGTTTTTACTTAAAGAAATGAGCGGAAAATTTGCCCTAACAGTGAAGGAAGGAGAATTTAAGTTTGATGGGTCAACTCCGTATGTTAGTGACTTGTCAGTTTGGCTCTCATATTTTGAAGAAATTAGGGCAAAAGAGTTTGGTTGGAATAAAGATACCTTTGAGGCTTCTAATAATCCTAGATGGAATGGTAAATTTATTGGAGAGAGAAAATCTCCAAAAAATATTTCTAATTCAGGGCACCCAATTACTATTGGTCATATAGCTCCTCGGAGAGAGCCTGAATTTCCCGAGGATAAATTTCCAATTTCTTTTTGGGGTGGATATGATTACAAAGAAGGAAAGTGGAAAGGTGCGGGGCGCTTGGGAAATTATATGGAGTTTGCTGTTTTAGGCCAAAAAGCCAGGAGAGAAGAATTTCGTGGTAAAAGTCTTTATTATATATGGCGTAAGCTTGGTATTAATCAATCAGATCCCAACTTTCCATGGATGGACACGGTTTTTGGGACAGAATATGCTGATGAACCTTCAGAAGCCTCCTTTTCATATTGGCATGTACAAAGAGGGCGAGCTATGAAAGTCAGGGCTGATGTGGTTGGAATTATTAACCACATATCTAGTCTTAGAAATTTAGAGAATTTTGGACACTGGCAAAGGTTGGGAATGGCTATGCCCAGCGAAAGAGACATTAGGCAGGACGAGTGGCCTAAAAACCCGTTTGTTTATAGATTTTTAGCAGAAGCAGCCTTTTATTTTTTAAGGACTGGAAAAGAGGAATTAAATTTTCGTACATTGATACCGCAAGAAGAATTGACTGTATATCCAGCAGGTAGTTATGATCAGAAAAGCCGAGGTTTGAGTCTCCGTACGATAGGCGAGCTTTATATTCAGGCAAGATTGATAAGTAAGAAGGAAGCGGATTGGGTGTACAGGATGGTTGGTGCTTAAGTTTAGATTTATATTTGCAGATTTAATGTTTAGTAAAAATTTTTGATAATTTACCTAAAACTAGTAGACAATTAGAGGCTGTTCTACTTTGATTTTAAGACCTTAATTAATTTTTCTAAAAGGATTTTTGGTGTTGATCCTTCGCGGTGAAGATTTAGTTTAGAGCCAATTTTTCCCAAACTGGATTTGGAACCTGAGGCTAACTCCTTATAAGTTAAGTCTGACAATCTTTCTAGAATATAATCTATCTCTTTTGACAACACTTGTTTTGATGTATTTTTGATTGTATTTACTCTCTTCTTCTGGTCTGTATTTGAAGTGCTCTTGCAATTTCGTCTAATAATCTTCTTTGGACTGAACCCTGCTGGTCTACTCTTAGAGTAATTCCTATTTGCCCAAGCCGGGTATTAGCTCCAGAGGTTAATTCTTCGTATACATGTGTTCCAGTCGCAATCGCCGGCGGTTTTAAAGTCTCTCCAATTGCAGTGCCGTACTTAAATTCCCCTCCTAAAATAGCAGTCCGTAGAATATTATTAAGATGAGGAATTAAGGTGAGTATAACTAGACTTCCTATTAGCCAGAAATAGTTAACATTAACACCCCCTGCGAATGGTGGATACCATTCTGGGTTACTAAAAACCTCGAGTTTGGGAGAAAATGGTAATTGGATGCCTAGTTTTTCTATAAGAAACTTTAATATCTCGTTTATAATTCCAGGTTGAAAGGAGGAGGCTACAAATAAAAATGCGAAGGCAAACATAGGTCCAACTGCAACGAAAACTCCAAGGTTAGCTATAAGATTTCTTAGCCAACCCCCAAAACCCCTTCCCCCTAATAAACCGCCTAGTATTATAAAAGGACCACCTATAATTAGCAGTAAGATGATAAAGTAAGTTTTTAAAAGTAAAAAGGCTATTCTGAAAAGAAGAAAAATACAAACAATCAGTACTACAACCAAAAAGATTATGCCGATAATAGTTGTTAAAATCTCATTGTTTATAATATGAGTTAAAGTAGCAAGAATAAACCAAATTATATATGCAAGAAGTAGACTAAAAAGGTTAGTAGTTAACCCAGCAAGATTCGTAAAGGCGTCAGCCCAAGTTAGGTCGAAAAGGCCTGACTGGGAGAATAATGCTGCAATGAGTCCCAGGGCAACATACATAAGGTCAATCATAAACCCCGCAATAGCATAGGAAAAGGTGATAAGAATTAGTGTAAGGATTAGCTTGGGCAACATCAGCTCTACTGTGACGACTGTTTGAGGGCTGAGTTTGACTCGAAACATTATAGCAAATGCAAGTGCTATAATTACTATTACCATAAAAAAATAAGAGATATTCCTAGCTACTTTCCACATTGTTTGAATTGGTGCTGCAGCAGTCATAAAACCAAATCCTTGTGCTTTAACTTCAGGGACAAACGTTGAGTTTACTAAAAATTTTTCTTTAAAATAACCTATACCCGATATTGGGCTCGAAAATAAAAGTCGTATTGGATGGACATTGGAATTTGCATAATAGGTTGCGTTTTGGGGGGCAGAAGAAGCCAATTTAAATAAAGGATTATTAAATAAATCTCCTATTTCTTGCAAGCACCTTAATGGGTCCCCGTTTGCATTAATAAGGCAAGATGTCACATCAGCCATCTCGTTGCCCAAGATGTGATTATTAAGGAAAGCAATTAAACCATATATTACCCACTCTACCTGCGCAGCAGTATAACGCTCTCCAAACACCTCGTCTGGATTACTCTGATCATATACTCTTGCGTACCAATCTTGATAGTCTTGAAGATACCAATTCCCCTGTTGTTGGGCTTTAGTAGAGGGGATAAAGGTGGTTGTCAAAAGGAAGAATGCAAGTATTACTGAAACAATAATTTTTTTAACCTTGGACATTAATTTAATAATAGCATAAAACTATTTCAAAAAATCAAGTGCATAAAAAGACAATTCTTAATTTATTCACAAAAGCTTAGGGAATAAATTTTTCCTGCTTCGTTTGGGTTTGCAAAAGATGGTGTTGTGATGTGGACATTAAGTCTGCATGCCTCAGTTTGGCTTACCCCCAGTATTTTTAGGAACTCCTCCTCAGCTTTTACCCGAAGATCTTTGAACCCTCTGCCAGTAATTGAGATTGTAAAGGATTGTTTATTCGGAATATAAAAGATATGATAGTCCTCGTTTCTTATTAAGCTGATAAATAGGTCTTTGTTATTTTTACCTTCCTTCAAAAAGTTATTTACCCAAACATCTGAAATCTTGATTTTATCGGGATTTTTTTTATTAACCTCACTTTTGGCAATAAATATTCCCAGAAAAACCGCCAAAATTGAAACTAGGATAAAAAGAAAGTATTTATAATTTTTTGCCTTGGGTATGTTTCCCATATTTTATAAAAATTAACCTTGAGATTTATTAAGGAGATGGACATTGACTATCAATGACTGTTTTGCAAGCATCATATGCACCCCAAGGTGACCAATCTTCTCCTCCTTGGGAAAGAATGTAAGCATATTGAATATTTTGGGTTGGATTCTTAAACCTTTCCCAGCATTGTCCGACTAAGGTCTGATCTTTAATCTCGCACCAAGGTTTGGGATCTTCTCCGTACTCGAAAGCTCCCTCACAGTGTGCTAAAAGATTTATCTGGAAAAGGCCAATTGAGTAATCAAGGGATAATCCTTCGGTACAACCCAAGTTTTCATCATCAGCATCTCCACCAGATTCTCTATTGCAAATAATTGAAGCCTGTACTGCCTTGCATCCCTGCCAACCCTGGCCGTCAACTTTGCTACTAATTTCTGCAAGAGTTTCTGGTTTACAAAGATCTGTACCAATGCTACATTCTCCTGATGGAGGAGGTCCTCCCGGTGGGAGTGGGGCTGAGCTTGCATCCACACACCCTTCGCCATAATCTTTTGGTCTTAATGTTTTTTGAATGCATCTTAGGAAATATTCGTGGATTCCGCCAATATGGGGAAAGTAAAGCTCTGCATCTCCTCCCAGTCTTCCTGTAACAGGATTTCCGGCGAGAGCTACCCCTTCGGAGGTAATGTAGTCAACAGGTGAAGCTCCCGGAATATCTTTAAGAGCTTTAATTGGACGCCCAGGCTCGTTTCTTATTTGAGGAAAAACTCTCCTAAATACCGCCGCAGGACCTGCCACGAGTCTTGCCCAAACCTCATCTGCTAAAGGCGTGTAAGTAGTTGTTTTGAGGGCTATTGGAAGTTGAATGGGACAGGATTCAGTGCTATTTGCAGGATCAATCGGTCTTGTACAAATATTGGCGCAGGTATATCCGGAGGGACAAGGGTTAACATAGCAGTTTGCCCCTTTCGGGCAGTATTGTGAAGCGCAATTGGTGCCTGGTATACACTCTTCTTCTCCACAAGTATCCCCTGGATAACATGTTTGATTTTCACAAATAAGTCCTGGAGGGCATTTAAATATTTTATCTTGCACCCCTTCACAAGATGACCAATCATTGGGAAAACAGGTTTTATTAAGCCCAGCACAATCTTCGCTAACCGGAAGCGGGCGGCAATTTACTGCACAGGCACGATTTGGATCTTGCTGGTTACAATCAATTACTCCATAGTATTTCTCACAATCGTAATTATCAGGAACACTTTGGCAGGTTGCGTTTTTATCAACAACATTTGTACAGACATTTCCTTCAGGCGCGCCAGGAGTAGGATAAGGGTAATGGAATTTGCAACTTGTTTGGGCATCGTATACAAGGGTTGCAGTAATTTCTCCAGCCAAAAGATCATCCCCTGGATTTGAGCGAATCTCTACAAGATCGCAAAAAGGTCTGTAAGGAACAACTTGGGGGTCAGCAGGTTCGTTGATAACACCCCTCTTAATTAAGTCGGCTGAGCTAAAGATTTTTTGAAAAAGTTTTCCTAACTCTTCTGTTTCTTGCATGTGGGCAAAAAATAGATCTGCGGGTTTTTGATTTTTCAGCTCGTTGTATAAAATCACCCCTTCACTGGTAATTGGGGGTTGAACAGAATAGGTTGAAATTTCGGCTTTTCCAAGCCTGTCTTCTGTTGAGGAAAAGGGAATATATCGGAAAAGCTTCCATGCGTGGTCCGTGTTGTGCCTCCAAACCCAAAGTGCATCAAGGTAATTTTTTAAAGTATCAAAATCTCGTCTTAGTGGAGGAAAAAATTGCCCGTTGCTATCCCAGTCTTCAATCCTTGCCTTTTGTTTTCCGAAACGGGGATCTTTACATGAAATTGGTAGATTTCCCTGGAAAAGATCAGATACAAAACAACCGACTATTTGGTCGTGTCTTAAGTCATCAAGGGATTTTTTTATTTCGTTGATTCTTGTGACTATTTGGCTTTCAAAAGAGAGGAGTTTTTTAAGAGGTCCTGAAAAATCTGGTATGCTCTTGTAAGTTTTTTGTTGAGGCAGGCGGTCAGCTTCAGGGGGGTATTCCGCTCTGCCAAAAACCCCATTCAAATACCAACTGACATATTCGTTAACTTTTTGTGGGTCATCGACTTTATCGATATCAGTTTCACGGTTAACTACATAAGGACTTTCGGTCAAACCCATAATTGGGAAGTAGGTATTTTCTAAGTCAATGCTTATATTCTTGCTTCTTGCAACATTAAAGTAGCATTTTTCCGTTCCGTCGTTGTTAGAGTAGCAGGGAGATAGGCTCGGTGTTAGGCAATCTTGGCTTGTTTTGCACCCAAGGTTTTCGTCGCAAGGTTGGGGCCTTTTTACACACTCCCTTTTTTCATTACAATATCCGCAAGCAACGGGTGGGCTCTCTCGGGGAAAGGGATCTATAGGTTCAGAAGTGTTGGGTGTTGATTGATATTGATACCCCCAGCTTATTGTTTGACCATAGTTATAGTTTTTGGTAAAGGAGAAGGAATCCATTACAATAAAGTCGTTTCCGCAAAAAAGTGCAAGGTCTGTTGCTTGGAGATTACAGGGAGAGCCTCTGTATGGTCTTAAAGAATGCCACTCGTTTTCTGTTGTTTGGTTGCAGGGGATATATCCTTGGGGAGGAGTTCCAGCACAACCGGGTGATGCCCAGTATTCTGAGTCTGGTTCGTTTGGACCCGCAATTGCATAAACAGTGTTATTAACCTGGGAATCGAGACTTATAAGATAATTTGCGTAATCCTCGGCAGATGGTCCACTCGAAGTGGTTGTTCCGACTCGAATAATGGGAGTCAGTCCTCTGGCGTGAGCCATGAGAACCCCCTCTGTAGTAGAGGAATCTGCATTTGAGATAGAGAGAGTAAAAGACATTGAATGCGAAGCTGTCCTATCATAGAAAGAGGAATTTTCCGGATAATATGTTGCTGAGTTTGCACCTAATCCACTGCATGAACCTGAGCAAGCAGTTGGGAGATCATCATCTGAAATTGCAAACTGACTCCGGCCGGGATTTGTATTAAATACATTAAAAAACAAAGCACCTATATAATCTACTCCCTGATCGTTTTTGATTTTGTTCATCTCTTCCCCCAGCTCCTGATAAGTTCCGTCAATTTTTCCTGTCTTAGTTAACATCACAGGAAGTTTTACTGGGATATAGTTTAATGTATTTTCAACATGTTCTGTTATTTTGTTTCCACAGCAGTTGTAGGCATTTCCGGCAATTCCATCGAGACCGCCCCAATTAGCTCCTGCGGCATTCATAGCCTCAATAATTTGGCGGGTATATACGCTGGTCATATTAAATGCGGGTGAAAGAAGTTTTATATGCTGGAGGTTACCAGCTAGTCTTATTACCGTATTCATATATTCAGCAACCGCTTTTCCGATGCATTGATAATCAGGCCCACTTTGGGCATATACACCTTCTTGAGGAATGGGTGGATAAGGAAAAAGGTTAATGACAAATACAGAAAGGGCTATAAAAATTGATTGCAATAGTTTGGGCAGTATTTTTTTCATAAATTAATTTTAGGGTTAAGGCTCAATCCAAACTTGAAAGTTTGTTATGTCTTGTAAACCAAGTTCACTTCTAAGAAACACTAAAACCATAAACGAAAGGGCAACTGCAACTAAACCAAGTATTCCATAAGTCAGAGTCTTTTTGGCAGATTCAATTTCTTGAGGATTTCCGCCAGCTGTCATAAATTGAAAGCCACCGATAATTAGTACAATAAAAAGGACTATCCCTGCAAGCCCAAGTACTGCAGTTAAAAGGTTTTGGAAAATTGCTTCAAACGCTTTAAGAGTGACAACTCCATTGATGGTTGGTACTGGTACTTGTGCAATTAGATTTTCGTTCATTTTAAAAAGATTAAGGCCCTTTTTAGTTTAAATGAAAATAGTATCGCGAAGCAAGAGGATTGAGTATAGGAAAAGAAGTATAGAAAAAGATATAAGAATTTCTTTAAAAACTTTGATGAAAATTACTGTTGTTGTGCACTCGGAATATTAAGTTGAAGGATGTCAATGCCAAAGAAGATACTTAC
>CAYSEQ010000006.1:0-47026 GCA_964430475.1 uncultured Gammaproteobacteria bacterium | reverse complement strand
AAATTGAATTAAAAGTTTAAAGTTAAAAGTTAAAAATTAAAGTTCAAAGTTCAAAATTAAAAAATTCTAATTAATAAGTAAGAATTTAGAATTTGGAATTTAAAAAATTTTGTTGTTTGTCATTTGTAATTTGTTATTTGTTTGTGTTTTGTTATTTGTGATTTGTAATTGTTTAGAATTTAGGATTTGGAATTTGTTTAGAATTTAGAGATTAGAATTTAGGATTTAAAAATTTGTTATTTGTTTTAAATTACACTGCCTACAGGTGCGAATGTAGTTCACCCGACGGGTGGATAAATTTAGGATTTAAAAAGGGGTGTTTTAAACTTGCAAGAGTTCTTCTTCTTTCTTCTTACCTATTTCTTCAAGCTCGGATATAAATTTATCGGTTATCTCTTGAAGCTTTTTTTCATAATTAAACTTTTCATCCTCAGTCAAAACCTTGGATTCGAAATCCTGTTTTATTTTGTGCATAGAATCGCCTCGAATTTGGCGAATCATCACCCTTGCATTTTCCAACTTTGTGCGCAAAAGCCTTACATAAGCTTCTCTATCTTCTGTCGTTAAAGGTGGCAGTGTGATTCTAATAATCTCTCCATCCTGCAAAGGATTCAAACCCACATTCGCCGCTAAAATCCCCTGCCTTATCTCTCCTATAATTGATTTGTCCCAAGGATCAATAATTAGAGTTTGATTGTCTTGAACAGAGATCGTCGCAAGCTCTCTAACTTTAAGTTTCTGGGTTCCTCCATAAACCGAGACTTCTATACCCTCAACCAAAGCGGGAGTTGCCCTACCCGTGCGAATGGAAGCAATATCGGAGCGAAAAAGTTCCACAACCTGCTGCATCCTCTTTTTTACTTCTTCCTCTTTCATTTATTCTCTTTTCTCTCCTAATTCTACTCTAATTACCCTTCCTATTTTAACATTTTCTCCGGTTTTTGCTATAACTTCTTTGACTAAATCTCCTATCTTTTTGGTGGGATCTTTTATAAACTCTTGGTTTTCTAAATCCTTCTCACCCATTGAAGCAACTTGAAGCGCAAGGTTATGTGCAAGTTCTTTAAAAATTTCGTTTCGCGCAACAAAATCTGTCTCACAGAAAAGTTCAACAACGCTTGCGATTTTCCCGGAGTGATGAACATAAGTCTCAATTAAACCCTGGGTAGTTTCACGATCCGATCTTTTTTCAGCTTTTTCAAAACCCTCTTTGATCAACAACCTTTTCACCTTCTCTTCATCACCTGAATATTCTTCCAAAAGCTTTTTAATTCGCATTACTGGAGCGCCTGTATCTTTTTTTAGTCTCCTAATTTGATCAGCGTTAATTTTCACCATATTCTTGTATCCCTTTTTAGATTTCCTCCGTTAATCATGAGCTTTTTTTATTTTTTTCTTACCTTCAAGAATTGCCTCTTTCATCAATAAAAGCACATATTCAAGGGCTTTGCTTGCATCGTCGTTCATTGGAATCGGGTAATCAACAAGTGTGGGGTCAGAGTTTGAGTCTACAACCCCTATTGTCTCAATTCCTTTTTCATTAGCCTCTTTTAGCGCAATTTTTTCTCTATTAATATCAAAAATTACCATTAAATCTGGTAGGTCTTGCATATCAACGATTCCGGATAAGAATCTTTCAAGTCTGTCTATTTCTTTTTGGATAATAAGTCTTTCCTTCTTTGTATAACTATCAAACTTGCCACCTGCCAAATCTTTTTTTAAATCCAAAAGCTTCTTTGCAGATTTTCTTATCTGATCAAAATTTGTAAGTGTCCCCCCTAGCCATCTCTCATTAACATAAAAAGAACCTGTTTCCTGGCTAATCTCTTTAATTTTTTCCTTTATCTGTTTTTTTGTTCCTACAAAAAGAATCTTTTTTCCTTGAGAACTCCTCTTTTTTAGAATTTGGAGCGCTTCTTCCAAACACTCTTTAGTTTTAATGAGATCAAAAATATGCACTCCATCTTTTTGGCCATAAAGATAGGGGGCAATTTTAGGATTCCAACGCTTTACCTGATGCCCAAAATGCGCACCGGAAGAAACCAATTCTTTAAGCGATACTTCTTGCATGGAAATTAAATACTTAACCTCAAAAATCAAACGCTTTTTTATTGTCTCCTTGTCCCGCCATCAGCCGGAAGAATCCAGGAGACATGGCTGATGTGTGATTTTACTTTTGCAATATTAACAGATGTGGAAAATAATTGCAATTAGTCTTGCTTAAAAGGAAAATATCGACTATTATTCGTGGTAATGAAAGAACGTGACTATATTTTAGGGCAAAATGAACAAGGCAAAGAAGCTTTTTCCTTTTACACTTTTAGAAAAGAAAATTTTGCACCAGATACTTTGGGCTTCAAGGTTTTCCCCGACATTTTAGAAGGAAGATAAAGACCTGCGGAATTGCTAACAACTCCACTTTCTGAAATTAAACTTTTAGATTCGGAAAGATATCAGATTTAGATGTCTATAGGCTGTTTAGCGATAAAGAAGTTAATGCACTAAACACGATAGAAGTAAAAACTCTCCAAGATCTGTTAAATTTACGAGTTGACAATCTTAAACTTCTTCCTACTACCGTATGGAAAAGTGTTGAAGGAGATCTTAGAAATTTCTTAGAAGGACCGTTATCTATTGGAAACGAGGGATTACTATTGGCGATGATATCTCCAAAGACAACCTTAGGTAAAATTTCACCACTGTCACTACTTATACCAATCTCACCTCAAGCCGAAAGAAAGCGCCATGAAATACTTAATCAAGTTTTAGAAAGGGCATTTAAACAAAGACATACAAGTGAACTATCTGAAAGAAATTACGAAATTTTTCAAAGAAGATATGGTTTAGTAAACGGCAATATTGAAAATATAAGGGTGTTGGCAAATAAGTTCGAATTATCACCCGAAAGTGTGAGACGGATTGAATGGAATTATTTAAGAAGGTTGGAAAAGCTTGGTCGGCAAGCACTTTCCCAATTCCTTCCTTTCGAACTAGATAGTTTTCCCCAAAGGTTTGGTGCCACTTGCCCATACGATTTAGATACAATTTTCCCAAGAGTTGACTTTAACAGATCAAAGGTGGGCAATCTTTTAAACAACAAACAGATAAGGCGATTAGACTTTCTACTAGAACAAAAAGTTGACCTTGAAAAGATGCCATTACTGGACTTTTTCAGAAAATTTAAACCTCAAGATTTACCAACGGAGATTAGCGAGTATATTTTTAAGGCTTTCTATGAGATCTCGCAAGTGCAGCGTCAATAAGATTTTCAAGCAAACATAAAATCGTAACAGGTCCTACTCCTCCCGGAACTTTCGATAAGAAAATAGCCTTTTCCAAAACCTCATCCACCCTCACATCGCCTATCGGTGATCCCACATCAATAACAGCACAACCTTCTTTTATTTCATCTTTTCCAATTATTCCCGGCGAACCCGCTACACTTATCAGAATATCTGCGATTTTAGTCTTGCTTTTTATATCTTTTGTATCTTTATCAATACCAATAACTTTATAACCCATCTCTTTCAAAACTTTCGATATCTTTTGACCCTCAAAACCCTTTGACCCGACAACCGCCACCTTCAAATCTGAACCCGGATTTGTTAATCCCAACACAAAAGGTGTTGCCATTCTTATTACTCTCAATACAGCCTTGACTGTGGGTGTTAAAAAGACACTGTCATCACGCAAACCATCAACATCCTTTTCTTTGCTAATAAGATTGATAAGATCCGACCTGTCTTTTTTTGAAAAATACTTAACTGGCAGTGGAAGCTGAATCATAATTCCATGTACATTCTTATCTAAATTTAGTTTTTTAATCTCTTTTGATACTTTACTTTTTTGTACATCTTCGCAAAATCTTTTAATCACAACCTCTATACCAATTTCTTCAGCCTTTGCCTTCTTAAGATTTACATAAAGAACACTTGCCGGATCATTCCCTATTAAGAGAGTAACAAGTTTGGGTTTAATACCCTTTTTTAATAACTTATCAACCTCTTTCTTTAATTGATTAAATCCTTCTTCAGAAAATGCCCTGCCATCAAAAACAAATGCCATACAGACTAAATTTTACCCCATATGCTTGATTTTGGCCAAAAAAAATAATTATGATAAATTATGGAGAGATTAAGAAATCCAACTCAGGAAACTTCTCCAGCTTTTTTAGACCATCATAAGGAAAATCAAGATGCTAATAATGGCTTCCGGCCTAGATCTTTAAGAAATCTTTTCAAAGATCCTCTAGATGAAAATGGCGTTGATCATAAATGGCAAGATACTTTAGAAGAATGGGAAGATGAATATCCAGATTGATATTAAAGTACTTACTCAATCGGGAATCTTTTACATAATTTTTTTACCTCATTTCTAATCTTAAGAAGTTGAGGGTGTTTTTCAAACTTTTTCTTAAAAGCTCTCAAATAATTCACCCTAACTTCGGGGTTTGCTGGAATATCATATCCGCTTACTAAATCTACAACCATTGAAATCCAGAAAGAAATCTGCTTCATTTCAGTTTTCCCCATACCCCTTGCAGTTAAAGCCGGGGTTCCCAACCTTAAACCCGAAGGGTAGTACGGGGGGTTGGTGTCGTTTGGAATGGTATTTTTATTGGTAATAATTCCCACTCTCTCAAGAGCCCAGGCAACAAACCAACCGCTTGTCTTTTTACTTCTCAAATCGATAAGTAATAGATGTTTATCCGTACCTCCGGAAAGAAGTTTTAAACCCCTTTTTTGCAGTTCCCTAGCGAGAGTCCTGGCATTTTCAACCGTATCTCTAGCATATTTTTTAAAACCTTTTTCCTTGGCTTTCGCTAAGGCAACCGCAATTCCAGCAATCGTGTGAATATGTGGTCCTCCCTGAATTCCTGGAAAAACCGATTCATCGATTAACTCCATTAAATGTTTTCTGGCAAAAATTAAAGCTCCCCTTGGACCTCTTAAGGTTTTATGGGTTGTCAGCGTTACCACATCGGCAAAAGGGAAAGGCGAACTATTTGCTCCACCTGCGACCAATCCTGCTTCGTGAGCAATATCTGCCATATAATAAGCCCCAACCGACCTTGCGATCCTTGCCATTGCTTTATGATCTATCTCTCGTGGATATGCCGTGCCTCCTGAGATAATCAATTTAGGTTTGTAAATTTTGGCTAATTCTTCAATCTTTTTGTAGTTAAAAACTTCAAGTTTAGGATCAACATGGTAAAACTTTACCTCATAAATTTTTGAAACAAGGGTTATTTTTTTTCCTCTAAATTCCCAACCGTGCGATAAATGCCCCCCATCAAGTAGATACATAGACATAATGCGATCGCCAGGATTAAGAAGAGCATTATAAACTGCCAAATTTGCAGGCGTCCCTGAATAGGGCTGAACATTTACTCCCCATTCTTCTTCTTTAAGCTTGAAAACTTCAAGAGCCCGCTTTTCGCAAAGAGCTTCAATCTCATCTATGTATTCCATCCCTTGGTAATAACGCTTCCCGGGTTGACCCTCAGCATACTTTTGCATCAGAATCGAACCAACCGCTTTTCTCACCTCAGGATAAGTGTAGTTTTCCGAGGGAATCATCATTAAGGTTTCTTTCTGTCTTTTTTCTTCTTTTTTAATAAGCTCAAAAATCTCATCCATAATTAAAAGTAAAGATCCTTGCCTTAAATCGTATCCTGTATATTTCAACCTCTATACTTTCATTGAGAGTTTGAAAAAACTATCACCGGAGAATTCTCAACTCTATGGTGCTTTAGGCAGCGAGCAGCGTATCCTTCTTGTCTATCGCCAACCAAAATAACAGGATCGTTCCAATCTGCAGGCATACCATCAACAAAGCGTTGTGTCTCTGTGGCAGGTTGACCGCAGACTTTACCATCCTCAAGAGTTTCGTCGCATATTGCTACCAAAACTCTTTTCTCTTGCGCTAATGCTAAAAGTTCCGGCATGGGTCCAAAGGGCTCCCTTCTAAAATCTCTTGGCAATCCCGCAAAGACAACAAGTATATCATTTTGTACTAGAAATTTAACTACCTTCACAATCTCGTATTGCCCAGCATCATCTTTTTGACCAAAAAATTGAATTTCATCTATGAGAACCGCGTTCACACCTTCTTTTAAATTCCAAATTATGTCAGGTGGACTTTTTACCGGAGTTGCCTCCCATTCTTCACTTCCGAAGCGCGATCTGATTTTATTAGTACCCTCACCTCTATCATCTATGATGGGTTTAAATATCTGTGGATTCTTTCCCGCAATCCTTAAAGTCTCAGCAGTTCTCAAAAGTTCAAGTGTCTTGCCAGAAAACATAGGACCTTCAATAGATATAACTCTTTCAGTCATGTTTCAAACTTATAGCTTACAACCATTTAACATTTACTACTAACGAGCAAAAAATGCAATAATATTTTTTAAGTTTCTTTTTTGACATTCTTGCAAAAGAATACTAAACCCATAAGCATTCCAAAAAGCCAACCAAAAGTATGCTTAAAAAAAGCTTCCAAAACAAACCCACCAAACCCCACAAAACTTCTCTTAAAAAATTCTAAATAGCCCCATCATCCCACTACCAATACATCGATGTATTGGTAGTAGCTTGGGACATTACGGGATCAAAGTTGAGAAAGACCAAAGAGGTAAAAATATAAAGACTGGCTACTTAAGCGCAAAGATGTTCCTTAACAACTTGGCAATTTTTTTGTGCACCTTCTCTATACTCCCTTCACCATCTACCACAAACCATCTCAAATCTCCCCAATTTGTTTTTGCCATCTTACGATAAGCCAAAATTAACCTTTCAAGATATTCTCTACCTTGGGCATCAAATGGGTCGCCTTCATTTCCACCAACTCTTCTTTTAATCGATGTCTCAGCTGAAATGTCAAGCAAGATTACTACATCAGGTTTTACACCTTGCATAACAATATTAGAAATTGCCAATATTTGGCCTAAATCTCCTCCTTCAGCATAGCCTTGATAGGCTGCGGTTGAAGTATGAGCCCTGTCGGTCAAAACGCTAACGCCTTTTTCCAGAGTAGGTTTGACTAAATTATTAAGCCAAAGATAACGTGCTGCAAAAGACAAAACCATTTGTCCTTCAGGTCCAATTAAATTTTTTTCTCTTAAAACAAAAATTAATTTCCTTATCTCTTCTGAAGCCTCAACTCCTCCTGGTTCCCTTGTTGCTATCACTTTTAACCCCTTCCCTTCTAAAAATTTTTGGGCAAGCTTAATCTGCGTTGTTTTACCCGAACCTCCAACCCCTTCAAAGACGATAAATTTTCCTCTTTCCATTAAAGGTTTTATATTTTAAGATAAGCAAAATGTCAATCATAAAAAACCAAGGCGAAAAGCAATATTTGGACCTATTAAAAGACATTCTCAAAAATGGCATAGTAAGTAAAGACAGGACAGGGACTGGAACAAAAAAGGTTTTTGGGAGAATGCTTAAATTTGACCTTTCTTCAGGTTTTCCGCTTTTGACCACCAAAAAGATGTTTATAAAAGGAATAATTTATGAGCTTTTGTGGTTTATCAAAGGAGATTCAAACATACGCTACTTAATCAAAAACGGCGTTAATATCTGGAACGAATGGCCTTTTCAAAGATATCTTGAAGCCAATAACTTGGATAAAAAGTACCCAAAATATAGCGACTTATGGAAAAAGAAAATGCAAGAGTTTATAGAAAAAATTAAATCTGACAAAAAATTCGCCGAAAAATGGGGTAGTTGCGGTCCATTTTATGGGGTACAGTGGAGAAATTTTAATGGAAAAGATCAACTTTCTTGGGTAATAAAAGAGATTAAGAAAAATCCCTATTCAAGAAGACTTATTGTCAACGCCTGGAACGCACCTTTAATTGATAAAATGGCACTTCCGCCCTGTCATGTGATGTATCAATTCCAGGTAACTAACAATAAACTAAACTGCATGATGTACCAAAGGTCAGTTGATACTTTTTTGGGCCTTCCTTTTAATATTGCCTCTTACGCTCTTCTAACCCATATGGTAGCTCATGTAACTGGCTACGAACCTGGTGAATTAATAATGGCCCTTGCCGACACCCACCTTTATCTTAACCACCTAGAACAAGCAAGGCAACAAATTAAAAGAAAACCTTTTCCTTTTCCAAGCTTAAAGATTAAAAGAAAAGTCAAAAGTATTTTTGATTTTAAATTTGAAGACTTTGAAATAATAAATTATCAATTTCATCCGGCAATAAGGGCGGAAATTTCGGTATGAAGATATCAATAGTTGTAGCTGTCTCCAAAAACAATTGTATAGGCAAAAAAGGGAAAATCCCCTGGCATATTAAAAAAGACCTAGAAAGATTTAAAAAAATAACACTGGGACACCACATTTTGATGGGCAGAAAAACTTTTGAATCAATAGGTAGACCACTACCCGGAAGAATCAATCTAGTTTTGACTTCAAACAAAAACTACAAAGCAAAAGGCGCAATTGCCTTTAACAATCCCGAAAAGGCAGTTGAATTTGCAAAAGAAAATAAAGAAAAGGAATTAATGATAATCGGTGGTTCCAAAGTTTATGAATATTTTTTGCCAAAAGTAGATAAAATTTACTTAACCAAAGTTCTTAAAAAATTCGACGGGGACGCTTTTTTCCCAAAAATAAACTCCAAAGATTGGAAAATTACCTTTAGGGAAAGGCATCTTAAGGAAGAAATACCGTTTGAATTTATTAATCTTGAAAGAAAACATAAACCTCTAATTATCGGCATTACAGGTACAAATGGTGCCGGAAAGGGAACCGTTGTTGAATATCTCGTTAAAGAAAAAGGCTTTACCCATTTTTCGGTTTCCGATTATCTAACGCAGGTCTTAAAAAGGAAAAAAATGAAGGTCAACCGCGATAATATGAGGGAGATAGCCAACAAAATTAGACAAAAGTTTGGAGCACAACATATAGTAAAAATTTTATTCAATAAAGCAATAAAATCTCATAAAAACGCGGTTATAGAAAGTATAAGAAATGTCGGTGAAGCCGGCTTTATTAAAGAAAAAGGGGGTATTCTTTTTGCAGTCGACGCGAAAGCAAAAGCAAGATTCCAAAGAATAAAACAAAGGGGTTCAGAAAAAGATTTAGTAAGTTTCCGCGAATTTTTAAACCAAGAAAAGAAAGAATTTGAAAATAAAGACCCAAATTCCCAAAACCTAAAAGCCTGCATCAGGTTGGCAGATTATAAATTTACGAACGATGAAACAATTGAAAAGCTTCATAAGAAGGTTGAAAAAGTGCTCCAAGATATTTTGTAAAAAAATAAATGCCAATTTAAATACAACTTATATAGCACAAGAATTCTTCCTAAAATAACTTTTGCGGAAAAACTAAAGTTTTTTACCTTCCCCCCTTTTCCAACTAACACTTGTTAAAAAGACCTTAAAAAGATCCTCTTCAATAGGGACCTTCCATGAAGAATATTTCCTTTTAGTCCTAATCTTTCGTTTTCTAAATACAACATAAGGTAAATTTTCAAAAATCACAATTGGTGTTTGTTCACTTCCTTCACCCATCAAAAAGACAGCAAACGCTGCAACACTATCAACAACATTTAATTGAGAAAATTTGAACTTCCTGCTAAACAAATCCTTCTTCCCCCTGTAGTCTCTCAGAGGTTCAAAACCGCAATACGCAATTCCTCTTCCTACTATCCCCCTTTTCAGGGCAACTACATAAGAGTCGCAAATGATAACGCCTACATTTTCTACTCCAAACTCCTTTTTAAGAAATTTCCAAATATTGAATGCGGATTTATCAGGATTTTTTGGCCATAAAATAAAGTACCCGTTAGAATTGCTTTCGTCTATACCAGAAGATCCAACAAGAATACCATTTTTGATAGTATGAAGTTTATTGAAAGGAGAGAGACTTTTAGGAAGATAATAATCCGCCTCTTTAATCGCCAACCTTTCTTTGCTAATACCTTTTTCCTGCAAAATGCATCTTCCCTCCCCTATTGAAACAATCTTTGAGGTAATACAGACAATAGAATTTTCTTTCAATGTCTTAATGCTTTCTTTAATCAAACTTTTCAAATCGTCTCTCGGCGGTAGAAATATTCGCGTTTTGACAATCTTAATCTTCATTTTTAAAAGATTAACTCCTAACAAAATTTATGTTAGTATACAACTATGAATCCAACAGAGTATATAAAGAAGGCATTAAGAACGGAAAACTCCAAATACAGTTTTAAAAAAACAAACGGCGTTACTCCCCGCATGGAGCATGCGATAATGGGCATCGTTACCGAGGCAGGAGAACTTATGGATGAGGTCAAAAAGGCAAAAATATATGGTAAAAAATTGGATAATTCTCATATCATCGAAGAAATTGGAGACACATTCTGGTATCTTGCTCTACTTTGCGATGAACTAAAAATCTCTTTTGAAGAGGTTTGGGATAAAAACATAAGAAAACTTAAGGTGCGTTACCCCAAGAAATACTCCAAAAAGAATGCTTTAAAACGCAAATTAACAAAAGAAAGGAGGGAACTTAAAAAGTAAATTCCGCAAAAACTTTAAGGCTTTTTAATTTTTAATTAAACTTTCGGGTTTTCTCCAACTTGCCCAATCGCATTTAGGGTAGTCACTACATGAGTAAAATTTTTTACCTTTTTTAGTTGTCTTTATCAAAACTTCGCCATTACCACATTTAGGACATTTAAGGTCAAGTTTTTCCACATACTTTTGTTTGTAATTACATTTTGGAAATTGCGAGCATGAAACAAATTTTCCGAATTTACCTATTCTAATCACCAATTCCCCAGTCTTACAATTAGGACATTTTCCACCCAGCCTCTCAACTGCTATCTTAACCCTTTTGGAATTCTCACTTACCTTTTCAAGCTTTTCTTCAAAAGGAAAATAAAAATCCTTCATCATCTTTGTCCACTCAAGTTCGCCTTTTGCAATATCATCTAATTCATCTTCCATCTCTGCTGTAAAAGAATAATCAATGATATCTGGAAAATTCTCTACAAGAAAATCGCTGACCGCAAAACCCACTGGTGTAGGTTTAAATTTACCCTCAATTTTTTCTACATAATTTCTTATTTGGATCGTAGAGATGATGGGTGCATAGGTGGAAGGCCTACCTATTCCTAATTTTTCAAGAGTTTTTATTAATGATGCTTCAGTGTAGCGGGCTGGAGGCTGGGTAAACTTTTGTTCTGGAAAAACCTTTAATAAATCTAAAGCTTCACCCTTTTTCACTTTTGGTATAAAAACCTCTTCTTCTTTCGTAATTGAAATAACCTTTCTCCAACCATCAAATTTTAATACCTGACCACTAGTACGAAGTAAATAATTTAAAAATTTAGGTTGATCCCCAAGGTTTTCTTCTTTAGTAAATCTACTACTTTCATATTTTGCGTTTACATCAATTACCGTTTCATCTACTATCGAATCGCTCATTTGGCAGGCAACAAACCTTTTCCAAATTAATTCATAAAGTTTCTTATGAGCCTGGTGTAATCCATTCACCATTGGAAGTTTAGATACGGTTAGTCTTACATCTGTTGGTCTTATCGCCTCGTGAGCTTCCTGGGCAAGTTTTGATTTGCGTTTGTAGTACCTGGGAAACGCGGGTAAATATTTCTCACCAAATTCTTCTCTGATAAAATTCCTCACGCTTTTGATTGAGGCTTCCGAAAGATTGGTTGAATCAGTTCTATGATAAGTGATTAAACCCTCCTCATAAAGTTTCTGAGCCAAAGACATGGTTTTTTTCGCTGACCAGCCAAAAATTCTTGATGCTGCCTGAGTCATCGTTGAAGTGGTAAAAGGCGGATAAGGTTTTTTATTTATTTGCCTCTCCCTAACCTCATAAACACTGTAAGAAGACTTTTCAAGCTGACCAACTATCTTTTGGGCTTCTTCTTTATTCGTTATATCTATCCTTTTTCCACCAACCTTTATAAGCTTTACCTTAAAACTTTTATCGGTGGATTTTTTTCTTTTAATAAGTTCGCAATATATCTCCCAATACTCCTTCGGAACAAACGATTCAATCTCTCTTTCTTTCTCAACAATAAGTCTTAAAGCAACCGATTGCACTCTTCCAGCGGATAAACCCCTCCTTATCTTCTTCCACAAAAGAGGTGAAAGTTTATATCCAACTAAACGATCAAGTACTCTTCTTGCCGTTTGGGCATTGACCAGGTTTTGGTTTATATCCCTGGGATTATCCAAAGCCTTTTTGATAGCTTCTTGAGTAATCTCGTGAAAGACAATTCGTTTTATAATACCATCAACATTTAACCCAGAACTTTCTTTCTCGCTTTTATTTTTATCAAGATTAGAGGCATTTCCTTGAGTCAAAATCTCTTTTACATGTGCAGCTATTGCTTCTCCCTCGCGATCAGGATCAGTTGCTAGATATATAAACTCAGCGCCTTTGCTTTTGAGTTTTAAATTCTTTATTAACTCCTTTTTTTTCTCTACCACTACATAAAATGGTTTAAAATTATTCTTCACATCAACCGCAAGCTTATTTTTGGGTAGGTCTTTGATATGCCCCATTGTTGCCTCAACTTTGTAATCTTTTCCAAGAAATCTTGAAATGGTTTTTGCCTTGGTGGGGCTTTCGACGATTATCAAGTTCATGGACTAAATTTTAAATCTTAACTTTCTTTATGCCAACTAGAAATTTTAAGGGTATCAAACCCTTTTATATATATCATTGCCGATATTTTTTACCAAACCTTTCAACTCCAATATAGTTATTTTAGAAAAAACGACATTGGAATCTAGTTTAGAAACTCTTGCTATCTCATCCAGATGAAGCGGGTTATCGGCAAGTAAATCAAGAATCTCCAATTCCTCCCGGTCAGACGGTAAAACTTTCTCGAACTCCTCCCTATTTACCTTAAAATCCCAGTCTAATTCTTCCAGTATATCCTCAACCTTCGAAACCAGCTTAGCTCCATTTTGAATTAAAAAGTTAGGAGCTTGAGCTAATGGAGAAGTGACTTGGCCTGGAACTGCAAAGACTGTTCGCCCTTGTTGGGCTGCGTGGTTAGCAGTATGAATTGTGCCACTTTTAATCCGGCCTTCTACCACAACTACTGCTTTCGACAGCCCCGATATTATTCTGTTTCTAAAAGGGAAAAAGTGTTTTTGAGGTTTAACCTTGGGTGGAAATTCTGAAATTAACGCACCACCTGAATCTAAAATCTTTTCACCCAACCAAGAGTTAGCTTTCGGTGTAATTTCATCTAAACCGCCTGCCAGAACAGCAATACATCTTCCCCCATTATCCAAAGCACTTTGGTGGGCGACTGCATCAACTCCGAATGCCAAACCTGAAACGATTGTTATCCCTAAACCTGCCAATCTTGAGGAAATCATCTCAGTAACCTCACGACCATAAGAACTCATCGTCCTTGATCCTACAATCGCAACCGCAATTCTATCACCCGCTTTTAAGTTTCCTCTAACATACAATACTAAGGGCGAATCATCTATACCTTTCAAGTTTTCTGGATAGTTTTTATCCTCAGTCGTAATAACAAAAATAGAGTGCTTCTTAAGTTGGCGAAGAAGATCTGAAAAATTAAAATTTTTTCTATAGAGCAAAAATTTTTGAATCAATTTTGGGCTTAGGCCCAGTTTAACAAGATCTTTTTCTTTCGCATTCCAAACTAACCTTGCACTTCCGAAGAACTTGATTAATGCCCGTAAGCGAATCGGTCCAAAATCTAAAAAAGAGGTTAAGGCGACTAAAGATTCTTTCTCCGTCATATCAATTAAAATTTAGGTGACCTCTCACCAAACCAATAGTTAAAAATCTCCCTTGCTATAGGGCCGGCGACTCTTGAACCTTCACCTCCCTCTTCCACTAACACTGTCGCTATTATCTCAGGATTATCCAAAGGTGCAAAAGCCACAAACCAAGCGTGAGGTTGCCCATTCTCGGTTTCCGCTGTCCCTGTTTTACAGGCCACATCTACCGAATATTTATCCTTGAAATCAAAAAAGGTATAACCTGTGCCTCCCTGAGAACAAGCTCCAAGCATTCCTTTCTTGACCGTTTCTATAACATCTAAATCAAGACCTAAATCCTTACAGCTTGATTTGCTTTCCAAAGTCAGATGAGGAGTACAAAGCTTGCCAGCGTTAGCTATAGCTGCTATTGCGGAATTCAAGGCTATTGGTGTGACAGCTATATCTCCTTGTCCGATTGAAAAATGATAGGTATTGCCTAAAAACCATCTTTCACCTTTAGCCTCTAATTTCCAGGAAGGAGATGGAATAAGTCCGGATATTTCTCCTGGTAAATCTATTTGAGTTTTGTCACCTAACCCAAATCTCTTAGCCCAGTCTGCTATCAAGTCTGCCCCAAGCCTTTCACCTAGTTGGTAAAAAAAGGTGTCAGTAGAGCGTGCAATAGCCTTTACAATATCTATACTGCCCTCCACTCCTCCATACTGAGTAAAATACCAATTTGAATAACTAAAAACTCCATAAGGGGTTTTTAGGGTTATAACTCCTCTATCTTCTAATTTTTCATCTTTCCCAATTTTTCCTTCTTGCAAACCAGCAACAGCGACAATGGGTTTAAATGTTGAACCTGGATGAAACCTGCCACCAATCGCCCTATTTAAAAGAGGGTAAGATTTATCATTTATGTATTCCAAAATTTTATCCTTGTCTAAGTTCCCCACAAAATGGTTCGGATTAAAACTCGGAGAAGAATAAAGAGCAATTATTTCACCCTGAGGATCGCTAACCACAACCGCACCCTTTTTCCCTTGCATTAAGCTTGCAACTTTTTCTTGAAGACCATAATCAATAGTGGTTTTTAAATCTGAACCTGGTTGAGGGTTTTTTCTTCCCAAAGTTCTTATCATACGCCCGCTCGCATCAACTTCAATAAGCTCCTCACCATCAATACCGGAAAGAAGACACTCGTACTTTTCCTCAAGCCCTCCTCTTCCCACCCACTGACCAAGTCTCTTAGGACCTTTTTCAGGACACTCCGCTTTTACCTTGCCTACCTCCTCTTGAGAAACCTCGCCAAGGAAACCGCTAAGATGAGCGAAACTACTTCCAAGTAAGTATTCTCTTTCCCATTCGCTAATAATGTCTGCCTGATTGGAATCTTGGTCTGTTACCTCTTTCTTATAAGGCGTATTTCCCTCAAAGATAACCTTTTTTTTAATTTCTTTTGATCCAACTAAGACTTCTCCACCCCTTGCTAAAATCCTTCCCCTAGGAGCGGTGATGGGCACCTTTCTTATCCTATTTCCTTCAGACAAATCTCTAAAATAAGCACCTTTTATGACCTGCAAATCTATCAGTCTTGCTAAAAGAAGCAGAAAACCCAGCATTAGAATTCCACGAAAAAACCAGACAAGCCAACTTTCCTGAGACTCTCGCATTAACTTTTCCATCGTTAAATTTTAGACCTTGGTGGTTGCCCTAATCTTTCTAAGAAGAGATATGTCATCTAGAATCTTTCCACAACCTCTTACCACACAAGTTAAGGGGTCATCTGCTATATAAACTGGCATCTTTATCTCTTCGGATATTACCTCATCTATACCTGACAGTAACGCTCCTCCTCCGGCAAGCCAAACCCCTTTTTCCATAATATCTGACACAAGCTCTGGTGGAGTTTCTTCTAAAGTTTCAACAACATTTTTGACTATTTCTTGGACAATCGGGGCAAGTGCCTCTCTTATCTCCACACTAGAAAGTTTGATGGATTTTGGAAGACCTGTTTCCAAATCTCTTCCCCTTACAACAAAAAATTTTTCTTTAGCTATCTGTTTACAACTCCCAATTGTAATCTTTACCTCCTCTGCGGTAGATTCACCCAAAAGAAGCGAATATTTAAGTCTTACATAGCTTATTACTGCCTCGTTCATCTCATCACCAGCTACTCTTACTGACCTACCAACAACTACCCCTCCTAAAGAAATAACAGCCATCTCAGAAGTACCTCCACCTATATCTATTAGAAAAACTCCTTCAGGCCCGTCAATCGAGAAACCTGCGCCTATTGCTGCAGCTATTGGCTCTTCAATTAAATAGACCTCGCGACTGCCGGCTAAAAAAACAGCATCCGCAACCGCTCGTCTTTCAACTTCAGTCACTCCTGATGGAATGCCTATTACCACTCTTGGTCTAGGCACCCTGGGCAAGACCCCACTTGACTCATGGACTCTTCTTACATAGTGAGAAAGCATGGCACTGGTTGCATCAAAGTCTGCGATCACTCCATCCCTCAAAGGTCTTATTGCCTCTATTAGGTTCGGAGTTCTACCAAGCATTTTCTTAGCAGCTGCGCCTATCGCTAGAATCTCTTTGGTTTTTTTGTGCCTTGCAACATAAGAAGGCTCTCTTATAACTATACCTTTTCCTTTAACCCAAACGAGGGTATTGGCAGTTCCTAAGTCTATACCGATATCATGGGAAAAAATTCCAAAAAACTTATCGATGGGATTTGAAGGAAGGATTTCTTTTACTTTGGCTAGATTAATCTTAAATTTCATATTTTAACTTTTCCTACCCAAAATATACTCTTTACCTAAGTGATGCAAGTGTTTTAAACTCTTCATATCCTAAGTCTTTTTGTCATAAACTAATTTGATGGATAACATATTTAGAAAACTAATCTCTTACTCCTTCTTCTTACTTTTTTTTCTAGTGCCTCTAGTTGTTTTTCCTTACACATCAGAGCTTTTTGAGTTCAACAAAATGGTACTCACCTACGCATTTTCGGCAATCTTAGTATCTTTCTGGATCATTGAAATGATCATTGAAAGGAAAATTATATTTAAGAAAACTCCACTAGACATACCCTTAATCTTGTTCCTTGTCAGCCAATTTTTATCAACTATTATATCTATCGATAAAAGAACCTCAATCTTCGGTTACTATTCCCGCTTCCATGGAGGATTTCTCTCAAGTCTATCATACGCGCTTTGTTACTGGGTTTTTGTTTCAAACATGGATAAAATAAACACTTTAAAATCCATAAAGGTCCTTCTTTCCTCAGGAATAATTATTTCAATTTGGGCTATACTTGAACATTTTGGTAAGTCTTTTAGTTGTCTTTTATTTCCAGGCTTTAACACATTTGATACATCTTGCTGGATTCAAGATGTTCAAAATCGGGTTTTCGCTACCCTTGGACAACCAAACTGGCTTGCAGCCTGGATTACCGCGACAATACCAATTTTATGGGCATTTGCTCTAAATTCAAGAATCAAATCCAAAAACTTTCTTCTACTGATCTTCATCTTTTCTGCCTATTTCCTAAGCTTAATCTTTACCAAATCCCGCTCAGGTCTTTTGGCATTCTTAGGTAGCGACATCGTCTTTTCTGGAATAATCCTTTTGGGCTTTCTTAAGCAAAAAATTTTTCCAAAGGAAATTCTCCTCAAACTTTTCATTTTTAACGCACTAGCTTTTTTGGTAATCCTTATCTTTGGAACTCCATGGACTCCTACTTTGAGTCAAATGCTTAGCCAAAAAGTTCAAGAAACACCGGATTCTCAGAAGGCTCCAACTCAACCGTTGCTTGAAACCGGCGGAACGGATTCAGGAAAAATTAGGAAAATCGTTTGGAAAGGAGCAATCGAGATTTGGAAAAACTATCCAATACTGGGTAGCGGGGTTGAAACATTTGCATTCTCCTACTATAAGTTTAGACCATCCGAACACAATCTCGTCTCGGAATGGGAGTATCTTTACAACAAAGCCCACAATGAATATCTAAACTTTGCCGCAACCACAGGAAGTTTTGGCTTACTTTCTTATCTTTTCTTAGTGGGTGCAAGCATCGCCACTTTTGTAAGGAAAGGAAACGAGGGTCTAAAAAAAATAAATAAAACTTTAAAATCTTTTCCCTCCACTAAGGAATTTAGATCTTTTGTATTAACCTTGGGTTTTCTTTCAGGATATACTAGTATCTTAATTACTAACTTCTTTGGTTTTTCAGTTGTAGCGGTAGCGTTACTTTTCTTTCTTTTCCCTGCTTTTTCGGTTAGCGGTTCAGACTCCGAAAAGCAATTTACTCAAGGAAAGGGAAATAAAGGCAGTTTGTCCTTGGGACAAATACTACTCATCTTTATCATTTTTTCGGCAACCCTCTGGATTCTTATTGCAATATCAAAATATTGGTATGCAGATTATCTTTACGCCCAATCTAAACTTCAGAATGATTCAGGAAACTTTACAAAGGCAAGGGAAATTCTATCCAAAGCGATTACCTTATCGCCTTATGAGGCAATCTTCTGGGACGAACTAGCAAATTCAACCACAAACATAGCACTTTTGTTTTTTGAAAACGATAATAAAGAACTCGCAAATGCTTACAAAAACCAAGCAATCGCCCAGACAGAAAAGGCTATCGCCCTCTCTCCTTTCAATGTTATTCTTAAAAAAAGCAGGGCTAACTATCTTATAAAATTATCCACGATTGATCCCAATTTACTAACCCTTGCTTTAGAAACCTTTAAAGAGGCAAGCGAACTTGCTCCCACGGATGCGAAACTTTATTACAATTTATCAGTAGCTTACCTTAGGGCTGGAGATTACACAAATGCTATAAAAACAATGGAAAAAACCATAGAGCTTAAACCCGACTATAAGGATGCGCGTTTTGGTTTAGCGTTAATGTACCAAGATGTAGGAGAAAAAGAAAAAGCAAGAGAACAACTTAAATACATTCTCGAAAATATCAACCCTCAAGATACCTTTGCTAAAAGAGAGTTAGACGAACTCGGAGACTAAGTTGCTTAAAACCAACTTCTAAAAGTATAATCCCAAAATATATGATAAGAAACATCTTACCTTCAACTAACCCAAGGTTAAGAATAAAATCTAAACCTGTTGCAAGATTAGACAAAAAAATACACTTACTTATAAAGGATCTAAAAGATACCTTGCTTGCCCAGAAAGATCCTGAGGGTATAGGCCTTGCCGCCCCCCAAATTGGTAAGAATGTCCGAGTTTTTGTTATCAAACCCAAAGACAAGATAAGTGTTATCATTAACCCGGAAATTCTAAGCGTGGGTAAACCAAAGTCTTCAAAAAAAGAAAAGCCTAATTTGATGGAAGGTTGTCTCTCCCTCCCCCATTTCTATGGCCCAATCAAAAGACCCCGAAAGATAAAGATCAAGTTCATTAATGAAAAGGGCGAGCAAGAAGTCAAGGAGTTTACCGGGTTAGAAGCTCAAATCATCCAACATGAAATAGATCACCTTAACGGTGTCCTTTTTATAGACAGACTCCTTGAACAAAAAAAACCACTTTATGAATATAAAAACGGAGAATGGGAAAAGGTTGAACTATAGAATATAAACTAGTAAGTAATTTCTGGTTTTAACCCTAGTCATGAAGAAAAAGAATATCAAAATTGTTTTTTTCGGCACACCTAGCTATGTTTTACCCGTCGTCGATAGACTTCATAAAGAATTTAGGACAAAAGAAGTCAAATCTCCTATTGTAGCAGTAGTCACTCAACCCCCAAAACCTACAGGTAGAAAAGGCAGGATTGAGTATTCTCCTGTTGACCAATGGGCTTACCGGAAAAAAATACCCATCTTTTTTGATCCAAAAGAATTAATCGCCCAAAAAATCACTGCGGAGATTGGTATTATTGCCTCCTTTGGTCAAATAATCCCGAAAGAAGTCATTGATCATTTTCCTCATGGAATCTTAAACATCCACTTTTCTTTATTACCAAAATTTCGAGGCGCCTCTCCCGTTCACGCCGCAATAGTTACGGGCGAAAAAGAAATTGGCGTAACCATCTTTAAAATTGATGAAAAACTTGACCATGGACCGATAATCAGCCAATTCAAAGAGGAAATCCTTCCCGATGATACTGTTGCATCTATCTGCGAACGCCTTTTCCCAAGGTCAGCTGAAGTTTTGACAACCCTTCTTCCTGCCTACCTTAAAGGAGAAATTACTCCCCGTAAGCAAGACGACTCCAAAGCAAGCTATACAAGAGTTATCAAAAAAGACGATGCTTTTATCCCCCCAGAATTTATCGTAGCTTGCCTACAGGGTACAACCCTCAAGGTTAACTGGGAAATTCCTTTTATTAAAGTTGACAACCAACGCTACAACCTACAACCTACAAGCTATAACCTTTTTAATTTCATTCGGGCAATGCAACCCTGGCCAATTGCATGGACACTTATTAAGCCAAATACCAAAAGTCAAAAATCAAGAGTCTCAAGGTTAAAAATTCTTAAAGCCCACATTGAACCAATAACTCCATCAAACAACATGCCAACTGCCACCAAGCTTGTCTTAGACGAAGTCCAGTTAGAAGGAAAAAAACCTGTTGCCTGGGAGCAATTTAGACAAGGTTATCCTGACGCCAAGTTTATCTAAAGAAGTTAAAAATATAATTCATGGTTTTGCAAGACTTGGCATTTTTTAGACCACACTTACATTTGTAAAATTCTTGATAGAACCAAACTTCTGGATTCTTTTTAAACATTTTGTACATATTCGCATTCTTCTAACCTCGTTATTTATCTTTAGCGTCACTTTCTGGAGATTGGGTTTAAAAAGCCTTGGGGTTGCCTGGACTCTTTTTTTCCAACGCTTACCCGCAACACCTCTACGGTGCTTTTGTGATCGGCCAATTACACTGGATTTGCCGCAAATTTCGCAAATATATGCCATATCTTAAATCTAGTCTAAAAAAACATTTTAACGATTGTAATACTACTTTACACTGATTATACTATTTAGGCATTAAAATGTCACTTCTTGCCTGGCTTTTAGCCTTTACAATTGCAATTACAATTCACGAAGCAGCACATGCCTGGACCGCATATAGACTTGGTGATCCAACAGCAAAACTAATGGGGAGATTAACCCTTAATCCTTTAGCACACTATGATCCAGTCGGTACAACTCTTCTTCTACTGCTGGTGTTTATGAGGGCTCTAGGATATCCTGTGATACCATTTGGGTGGGCAAAACCGGTTATCTTTGATCCTTATAATCTTAAAAATCCCCGGAGAGATTCTGCAATTATTTCTCTCGCAGGACCTCTAGCAAATCTTGCTCTTGCCACTACCTTAGCCCTACCCCTAAACCTCTACGGCGGCATTTTAATTGAAATTCTTTACCCAAGTATCGCTTTAAATGTCGTCCTTGCACTTTTCAATCTTGTTCCAATACACCCTTTAGACGGGGGTAAAATCTTTATCGGCTTATTACCAGAAGATCAAGCCTTTCAAGCTGATGAATTCTTACGAAGATATGGACTAATCATTCTTTTTTTACTTATATTTCCTAGCTTCGGAGGTTCTTCACCTATATTTGTATTCCTTTCGCCAATTATCAATACTATATTAAAAATACTTACTCCTCTAGCTTCACTTTAAAAAACTTAACCTCAAGATTTGCTACACTTTGATATAAATTAGAATATTTTTGAGTGTTGACTAGACTGCTAAAATAAAATTGACCCTGTGGAGGGAACCGGGAAAGCCTTTTCTCACCAACCATAACTTTGGGAGCCCGGGTTCTCGGTCTCCACAGAGTGCCAAAACAAATGGCGTTCTAAGGATTCCGGGACAGGGCACCCACCTGGATTCATCCGGGAAAAGTCTTCTTCCGAACTTCCCAAAACAGGGTCATTCGCTAGGTTTTCCCCATCATCAATTATCCGGCGAAAGTTAATCTTTAGTCTTCATTTATAACCCTTTCTCTGTTATAATTTGAAATGCCTTTATCTTAAGTAAAAATATTTCTGCCGAGGTAGCTCAACGGCAGAGCAAGCGCTTTGTAAGCGTTAGGTTGGAGGTTCGAATCCTCTCCTCGGCTCAGGAAGCTAACTAATAAACACAAGGTCAGGGTGGCGGAGCGGTCAAACGCACCAGTCTGTAAAACTGGCGCCCGAACGGGCTACGGGGGTTCGAATCCCTCCCCTGACACAATTTTTTGTAACTAAGCTCCAAAAAGGATTTTATAAAACAAAATAGATAAAGAAAAAAGTTAGAATTATTTATACGAAATTTGGGTTTAGCCCAATATTCAGAAAATAATTCTTCAAACCCAGAGAGTACTCCAAGAATTTTGAAAAATGAGAAAGCACTACCTGGAGAAAGAGGAGAACTTTTAAATTATGCATGTAGTATCCCAGGCTGTGATTGGAAACTTTCTCCAAAAGTTCAATTTTTTGAAGTCATCCAAAAATTTAGCCAACATAACCAAGAAAGTCACGGCTCTAGCCGCGACGGTCACATTTTAAGAGTTTATTTATTAAAAACTTGAGTTTAAGTTTTTGGATTTCAAGAAAAAGTTCTCCACTACATTATAATAAAGTTAGAAAAATCTAAGGACACTCACGAAAATTTGTTGGAAACTCCTCAATCCCAACTACTAACAAATTCCGGATGTCCCCAATTTCTTATGTAAACCTTCAATATCTCTTGGTCAAACAATTCACCATCTTTAAAAATCAAATTAATAACGATGCCCCTTTTTGTTTCTTCACTCCACATTTGGTCAAAAACAAAATTCCCTAATGAGTAGTAAACAATCTTTTCATCCTTCCCACATTTATCCTCCCATATTCTATCCCTGGAAATATAACGCTCCTCAAAACTAGCTTTTGAAAAACAACCTATTCCTTGAAACCAATGTGGATGATGCCCTGAAATAATATCAGCACCAGCGGCTAAGATATCCCTAGCAAGTTTGCGTTGCAAATTTGTAGGTTTATCTGTATATTCAACTCCCCAATGAATCCCAACTATCAAATAATCCGTATTTTTCTTAGCCTCTCTCACCAATAAAAGATCACTTTCATTTAAACCTTTTATCGTAAAATCATAGCCCAAAAATCCAAAAGTCAAACCTTCTTTCTTAATAAAAGTGGGCTCTCCCAAACCTGTAATCTTAATTTTGTTTGCTTCTAAAATGCTTTCTGTATCCTCAATACCCGCTTTGCCATAATTCAGAGAATGATTATTCGCAAGGTTCACTATACCTATATTTGCTGAAACAAGACCCTGCACCATCTCAGGCAATGCGCAAAACTTAAAACCGCTTGAGGTTTTATTGCACCCCCTTACTAACGGAGCTTCCAGATTGACAAAGACTAAATCCGAGTTTTTCAATGTATCCTTAACTTTTCTAAAAGGATACTCAGGATCTGCAAAAGAAAGCGCCTCCAACATTACCTTCCTTCCCAACATTACATCTCCTGCTAAGGTGAGTTTTAGCAACCTGGGTTTAGGAGTTGGTTTAATTTCAAGCCTTGTCTTAGGAGAAACACGAGAATGAGGACGCAAAACTAATATAACAAATAAAATTAGGATTAAAAAAACAAGCGTTATTAAACTCCACAAAAAAACTCTACCCATCAAGGCGTCATGCTTTTGCCCAAAAACCCTTGCCTGCTTTTGTACATCTTCCTACCTTATCGTCAAAATCGCTAAGATAAGAAGCGCAAATACAGCGCAGGCAATGATTATTTGCAGCAATTCGTTTGGTTTTTTGCCTGCTGCCATCTTATTAGAGCGCGAGTAAAAATGCGCCAACAATTGCTAAAATACCTATCCCAACTCCTAAAATCGTCGGTACTGAAATTCCAGCACTGGGAAGTGTAGGAGTTGCTGAAGGTGTTGCGGTGACTCTTGCCCTGGGCGTTGGTGTGGGGCTGGATCTTAAAGTTGGGGTTGGTGTAGTCGTAATCGTAACAGTAGGACTGGGGCTTGGACTTGTTGTCACAATCGTTCCAATCGTGTAAGTCCCAGTGCTTGTCGGGATAAGTAAAATATCGCTATTATCGCTTTTCCTTCTTATTACCGAACGTACAGGATCAAACCTCACTACGACAGGGTTTATAGAAGGAACTCGTTCAACTCTCAAGTCAAGATTGAAAAAAAGCACATCCACATTTGTTGCATAACCCGAAGCGCTGGTATTCCCGCAGGCAACATCAATGACAACATTTTGTCCCTCCAAAGACGGATTTTGTGTTGGACAGGTCCAATCTCCACTTGAAAGAAGACTCGGATTAATCTCTATTGAAGACACACTCACCTCAGGTGTACTCCCAGAGAACGGATAAGTAAGCCTAATTGCAATACCCGAAATGGGTATGTTTGCAGTGTTAAAATAAACACTTGCACGAATAGTGTCACCAACATTAAAATTACCGCTTGCTGGAACTATTGAAACCCTTGCTTCACCACCCGGAACAGAAGCTTTTTCTCTAATCTCTTGCCTTTGCCTTAAAAGAATAAGTCCTGTAATAAATCCACCTATTGCAACAATAATTATCACCAAGGAAAGAATAACCTTCTTGAAAGACATATCAATTTATTAAAACACTAATTCTTTAGTCTTTGCAAGAGCCACTTTAAAGCTGATATAATCTTAAGAAATCTACAAAATAAGCCGAGATAGCTCAGTCGGTAGAGCGTGCCCTTGGTAAGGGCAAGGTCACGGGTTCGATTCCCGTTCTCGGCTCCACGAAGTGGAAAGTAAAACCCATACTGCTCCGCAACCTTTCTTATCTTTTTTCTTGACTACTGGAACTGTAATTTTCATAGATCAAGTTTAGCTCGAGCAACCCTCAACACCAATCCACAACTCTTAAGATAAATTCATTTCCTTGAAAATTCTCGCCAACTTTTTCGTAACAGCCGAATAAGAAAAATATTTTTTGCCGATTTCAAAATTTTTTCCAACCATCTTTTTATAGGCATCTTTATTTTCAATCAACTCCAATACCTTTTCAACTTCTTTCCTTCCGATATTCCCGCGAATTTCAATTGTCTCAAAACCTAAAGGTTTGATATCTTTCTCGTACACGGGATACGGAGTAACGATAATTGGCTTTCTAAAGTAAACAGCCTCAACAAATTGATTTCCAAATCCTTCCACACTTGTTGGGTAAAGAACGAAATCCGAATTATTGTAACAATCCCAAAGAGTGTAAATTCTTTTTCTAACTGGTCTATCCCCATTCGTAAGCGCAACCACCCTTCTTTTAGAATTAACATGCGATCCTATAAACCTATAGCGAACACCGGATTTTCTGCAAAACGCTTTAATCTTTTTGAAATACTCAAATCCCTCGTCTCCAGCTTTACCTGCAAAGATAAGAAAAGCTTTTTTGTTTTTAAGTTTCTTGACAAAATCAACAGAAACTTCCAACCTTTTGCGTGGCACAATTCTGGTTGCTTGAAGAAAAACAATATCGTCTTTTTTCATCCCAAAATCTTTCCTGAAATTACCTGAAAAGGAGTCGATCTCTGCCAGCTTCTTATCTCCAAAATCAAACGAATCCCCGATTATTTCCGCCTCAATACCCTTCTTTTCCATTAAACTTTTTTGAGCAATACTATTAATAACTATATGTTTTATATAAGGAATTTTTGGCGGAAACCAACGCTCAAAAAAGGCAAAAAGGTGCGATTTTAAATACCTTTTTCTTTCCCACCAAAAATCGTGATGCCTGGCTATGGTTGGAATTTTTAATTCTTCAATCACCCTTGAAAGAGCAACAGCCAAAGGAAAGTGCATAGGAAGGGAAAGGGTGTTTGGAGTAATAACAAGGTCATAATTTTTATTGGAGTTGAAGAACTGTCTTAACTTTCCCTCAATAGTTCCGGCTACATCGAAAATGTTTGCCTCCACCTTTCTATAAGTCTCTCTTCCATAAACAACTCTATCGTGAATATTCATTATCTTGGGAGACTGAAAATGAAGTTCGGGCATTAAAACCCCTGCTTGATCAAGACTTCCTGCAACTAAGGTCACCTTATGCCCCATTCTCTCCAAGATCTTTTTCCAATGCATCACTTCAAGGCTTACACCGTCTATACCTGAAATTCTTGTTGCAAGTATAACAATATTCATAAAAACAAGGCTAACTTAATCCTAAAAACAACCCTTGAGAAAAACAAGAAGCTATTTTATTACAAAAAAACTTCATCCAAATCTATTAAATAAGCTTTTTATCTTTAAAACCTTTTAAAAAATTAAAATCCGTAATTGATTGCTCACTTTAACTTATGTTAAAATCCACTTTGTCTTAAAAGAAAGGTTAAACATACCATGGCAAAAAAAGGAGCGAGAGAAATAGTTGCTTTAGTCTGCTCGGTGTGCAAAAACCAAAATTATGTGACAACAAGGAATAAGCTAAACATTGAAGGAAAACTTTCTCTTAAAAAATACTGCAAACATTGTAAGAAAAAACAAGTTCATAAAGAAACAACGAAATTAAAATAAACTTTTTAAAATTTAAGGTGGAAAAAGAAAAAAGATTTGGCTGTGGAATTTACCCCTTGCACCCCCAACCCTGTCAGAATTATTTTTGCGCAAATGACCCACCAGAAATTCAGTTATTGCTGATTAAAAGAGCTCAAGAATCAGGAAATGTGAGTGAAAAACTTGCAAGAGAAGCTAAAGAAAGAATTAAAAAAGGGGAACTTGAACCAGGGAAAAATATCTGGAATCAGGACGGGTGTGATACTGGTGAGGGTACACTATGTGATGCTTGTTGCACAGTCAAAGGATTTATTGATCCCAACTGGGGAGAAAACGGATTTATCAAGGAAATCGGAGTAACATGCCCCTCCGCACGAAGACCTCAGGGCAGAATCATAGGTCAATAAAGTCAATTAATCCACCCGTCAGGTGAACTACACTTAAAGGGATTCGTGTCAAGTATCTCAAAAATCCAGGAAACATATACAGAATAATCAAACCTTAAAAAGTGTATAGTATGTCCTGGATACCGGACAACAATTTTTTGACGCATCACCTAGAGACGGTAAAATAAGTAGTACAGCCATGAAAGAACGGTCTCAGCACTTATCAACTCATGAGAGGCAAGCTGGCTTGCCAGCAGGCAGATCCATTGAGTACAGTCCCTTGAGGATCAGCCTGATCTCGAACAGATTCCCGACAATCATCCCTGCATGATCTGCGGCGACCCAGCCACAAAGACCCTGGTACCATACAAGTTGCCATATAAGGATGTAGAAGGACGATGCTACATGGCTACGTGCAACGTACCAGGATACAGGTGTTATGGGTGTGATATAGAGTTCTATGATTTGCAGGCAAGCGTGGAGGTCTTAGCCGCAGCATGTGACGTGGTTCGAAGAGCTAAGGACCAGGTTGTACTGGAGCAAATAGAGGCATCTCTACTAGCTGGCAAGCAACAACTCGCTAGAGTCAGCCATCTACGAAACCCCAATAGCAGTCAATGACTCTGGTCGTTGTCCGACTTCATGGGTTGCCAGAAGTGGGCACTGACCCGCTTACCCAGCTCGATTCTCTGCTGGAGGTATGCATTCGGCACGGGGTGATGACTTTCAAAGACTACGATTTGGAAGATTATCGCTGGGCTACGGGATCTTGTCAGGACTGGAAGGATGCCTTAGGCCTTCTACGTACAGATACAACAGAAACACCGAATGAGAGCTTCACCGCTAAACGTGGTAAACACCTCAGAAACTGGCTTAAACTGACGCTATCCCAGTTGCCCCAGAATGCCAAGCTGGTAATACTGGCTTACTCTGCCGGAGGGGCTGCCTTTTACTGGTGGGTATGCAAGGAGGCCGACGACGTAGAAATCAGCCGTATTGCTATGGCTATTGTTATTGCTGCGCCCCACTCATTCCCCGGCCCTCTCTATTTGGAGCAGTATCCTGAGCACCCAATACCGGTGATAGGAGAGCCCAAGGTAGACGTTGAAGAGATAGCCGACCGACTAACAGCGGGCAATGTACAGATCAGAGTGTTACTAGGCGAATGTGACATCACAATCCCTACCCAATACGAAATCTTTCCAGACTATCTTGGCGTAGATCAAGAGATAATTCCGTGTGCGAACCATCTCACTATATGTGAGCATCCCCGGGCCATTGAAAAAGTAGAGGGCTGGATTAATCAAGCGTAAACCCCACCTACTTGACCGGGTTACCTAGAGCGCCTTTCAAAACCGTGAAGAGAGGTAACCGAGACAGATGAGCGCACAGCCGAGATGAAGAAAGGCGAGATGAATGTCCTCACGCCGTTCATAGCGGATGGTCAGCCATCGGTAGCGATTCAACCACGCGAGCGTCCGCTCCGCGACCCAGCGATACCGCCCCAACCGTTCGCTGCTCTGGATGCCGCGCCGCCGCAGCACCTCCCGGCAGCGACGCGTATCGTACGCCTTATCCGCATGCAGCTTCTTCGGCCGCTTACGCCGCCGTCCCCGCTTGCCGCGTGGCTGCTTGATCGGCTCAATGCTGTCCAGCACCCCCTCAGAACACCTTCGAATCGTGGGGATTGACTGGGCTGAGCCTCACCGCGAGTGAAATGCCGTTTCGGTCGACCACAACATGGCGCTCCGTGCCCGGTTTGCCTAAAGTTATCCACCCGTCGGGTGAACTACATTCGCACCTGTAGGCAGTGTAGTTTAAAACAAATAACAAATAACAAATTTTTAAATCCTAAATTCTAATCTCTAAATTCTAAACAAATTCCAAACAATTATTAATGGTTAATGATTGATGGTTAATGGTTGATGATTAAGAAATCCTAAATTTCTGCCTAGGCGGGAGACAAGCTAAATCCTAGAAAAATTCCAAGTCCTAAATTCTAAATCCTAAATAAATTCCAAATCCCAAATCCCAAATTCCAAATTCCAAACAAATACAAAATACAAAATTCTAGCTTCTTGATTCCAGATTCTAGATTCTTAATTCTTAATTAGAATTTTTTAACTTTGAACTTTAAACTTTCAATTTAATGGGTTTGAGACTTAAGCCTCAATCTTCTATAATAGTACTAGTATAGGGCTGTCGTTCAGTGGTAGGACCCGGGTCTCCAAAACCCGTGACGGGGGTTCGATTCCCTCCAGCCCTGCAAAATATTATCTTTATAAAGACGCTCCTGTATTTAATAAAAACACCATATTGTAAATACTAAAATTTTAGATTATTCTAGATTTATAAGAAGCCTTAAGGGATATAAAAGGCAAAAATTTTTTAAAAAAACTTTAAATAAAAAACCCGATGAAGAAGAACCCCAAAAAATTAAAGGATAAAAAAGAAAATACCAAAAAATACATCCGTCCCAGTTGGGATGACTATTTTATGGAGGTTACAAAAGCAATAGCCAAAAGAGCAACCTGCGATAGAGGAAGATCAGGTTGTGTAATCGCAAAAGACAACCAACTTCTTGTCTCAGGCTATGTTGGCTCACCAACAGGGTTTCCTCATTGTGACGATGTTGGACATCAAATGAAAAAACTAATTCACGAAGATGGAAGAATTACCCAGCACTGCGTTAGGACTGTGCACGCAGAGCAAAATGCTTTGGTCCAAGCCGCAAGACGAGGAGTGGCTGTGGAAGGTGCAACTATCTACACTAAAATGACTCCCTGCAGAGTTTGCGCGATGCTTCTTATAAATGCCGGAATTAAAAGAGTTGTCTGCGAAAAGCGCTACCACGATGGTAAAGAATCCGAACAGATGTTTAAAAAAGCCAAAATTGAACTTGTCTACAAATCAGAAGAAATAGAAGAATATAAAAACCAATAAGATGAGGGAACTTGAACAATATCTTGATCAAAATTTAAGGCATGAGGGAAACGAAACTATTAAACTTCAAGTCTCAAATCCTAGAGTAATTATTATCTGCTCAGTCTGCCCCCAAGGCCCATGCGAGGGTAATCTTAAATGCGAGGGTCTTGATGAAGAGCTCAATACACGCTTCAAAAATTCAGTCGATGAGGAATTAAGGATAACTCGAATAGACTAAATCTTTTGTTGACTTCTTAAATAATCTGCAATATCATTCACAAAAATGGAAGACGGTTTCCCCTTTCCCTATCAAACAGGGCAAAGAGAGGAATATAAAAAAAATCGGGGTTTTGACTTCTTAAAGTTTATTATTTTTTTAGGGCTCATCGCTCTTACAGCTATTGTTTCTTATTTTTTAGGATCACGAAAGACACTTAAAGAAAGTAGAATCCCCATATCAGTTGAAGATCAATCAAATATATTGACAAATGACCAGAATCTCGCAAATCAGAAAAATCCCACTGCTTCCCCATCTGGCAACCTATCCCCTAGCCCAACACAAAGAGTAATATCAACCCAAACGCCTTCACCAACACCCCTACCCAAAACCAGTATACTCACAAGCTTAAAAACCCTCGACGGGTTCGTTTCAAGTAATCAAGTAGTGGTGAACACTGTAGAGATCCGAGCTGGAAGAAATCAAAATTTAATAGCAAGAGGATTTTTAAGTTTTGACCTTTCTGACCTTCCCCAAGGAGCAAACATCCTGGAAGCAACCTTAAGAATTTACCAAGCACAAATAATCGGAAACCCCTACTCTTCAGGAAATTCTTTGGAAGTTGATCATCTTAACTACGGAGACTCTCTTGACCCAACTGACTATGGCACACCCTCGCTTGTTTCAAGTTTTGCCACAATATCTAAAAACTCCAAACTTGAATGGAAAGAGGCAGATGTAACAAACCAAATAAAAGATGATCTGCGAAATGCAAAATCCCTTTCTCAATTCAGAATTCATTTTTCAAAAGAAGCAAGGGGTGGAGACATTGATGGAGATTTTGCATATTTTGAATCTGCGGATAATACTTTGGGAACTGGGAATATACCACAGCTAGTAGTCAGATACTATTGAAATGACAGCAATTAAGGAAAGTTATCAAAACTTACCCTCAGATTTTTTAGATGCTGAAGAATGTCAAAAGTTATACGATGTTGCAACCAGATCAAAAAAAGTACTCGGAGCTCACGGTTTAGCAAGATATATCCATGCAAATCAGACTAGACTTTCAGGAGAACCTTATTTAAGACATTTAGAAAGGACAGCGAACAACATTCTTCTTTGGCTCGACCCTGAAAATATAACCCCTGATATAGAAAATTTAGTCTGTGCAGCCTTACTTCATGACTCCCTAGAAGACGCGGGGGTAAAGATTGAGACTATTCGACAATGTTTTGGGGAGGAAACAGCTGAACTTGTCGTTGGAGTAAGCAAATTTAAATCTGACAGTGGGCTTACTCCAACTCAACAAATAGAGAGCCTAAAAAGGTTTGCTCAAAAAGGATACATCGATCCCAGAGTATTTATTTTGAAACTTTCGGATAGGCTTGACAACATGAGGACGATTGAATATTTACCCTTGGAAAAAGCGATCCAAAAAGCAGAAGAAACCTTAAGAGTCTATACAAAATTAGCTGAAAGTATGGGGATGTGGACTGTAAAAACAGAATTAGAGGAACGATCTTTTCCTTATGTGTACCCTGAAATTTATGAAAAAGTCAGAGAAGAAGTGGAAAAAGATCCAAGATTAAGCGAGGATTTCATTCAAGGAATGATAAAAACTCTAAAAGAAATTTTTTCAAATCAAGAGATAAGGATTGAGGTTAGAAAAAACGGCCTTTATACCTTATACCAAAAAAGAAAAAGCCTTTCTGAAGCTGGAAAAGGTCCCCAAGATACCTTTTCCCACATCGAAGATGTGGTCAGCTTCAGAGTAATAATTCCAGAAGAAAATCCCGCAAGACTCTATGAACTTTTGGGAAAACTTCACACCTACCGAGATTTCTTAGGCGTTGTTGATCCTAGCGGGTTTGATGATTTCATAAACCAACCTCGAGAAAATGGATATTCAGCGCTTCAAACTACGCTAAATCTTTCTGTCGGTGCTGTGGAAATCGCCTTAGTAACAAAGAAAATGGAAGAATTTAACAACTTTGGAATAATAAATCAACTAAAAATAGGTCTTGATATAGGAAGTTATAAAAGAAACATCGTCTTTGATGAAACACAAGAGGCATGGTTTTTACCAATAAACGCAACCTGGGTCGACTATGTTTATATGGTTGGAATTGGCCCACAAGCATCACATGTGATTGTTGATGGAAAAAAGAGGGATTTAAAAGAAAAAGTTGAAAACTCTGCAACTGTTCAGATAATAAGATACCCAGATTTAAAAAGATCCCCTAACCCTGAATTTCTAGAGCACTGCCTGCCTTCAACCAAAGAAATAATCCAAAAAGAAATAAATCTCCACCTTCTCGACCAATCAGTCGAAAGAGGAAAAATGCTTCTTAGAAAGATTCTTTCTCCGCGAGGAATTTTGGAGGCTAGCGATTCGCCGCAAGTAGCAAGGGTTCTCGTCGTGTCATTTAAAGTTCCATCCCTCGATTGGCTTAATTATCTTATCGGAGCAAATTACATATCCCGAGAAGAGGTTATTAAAGTACTAGACGAAAAAGGAATCACCAAAGAAAATTTAGGATTGACAACAATTTTAGTTTCTGGAAAAAACGAAGTTGGAATTCTAAAAGACTTAGCCTCTTTAATCACGAATGCTGGAGGAGATATTTACCATTTTAGTCAACAACAACCTTTAACTTCACCCCGCGACCAATTTGAGATAAGGACAGTAGTAAAGGGTTTAATAAAGGAAAAGGAAGATTATATTAGAAAAAAACTTGAAGAAGATAGAAGGTTTAAAGAAGTTTTAGTCGTCTAAAAATTTTAAAAGGTTTATCCTGTCACTAATCCCTCATAATGCTAATAGTCTGAATCTCTAAAAGCGTGTGTCTTACCTTTTGAGTCGGTAATTTCAATACCTACTACTCTAGCACTACCTTCTCCTTCTGGTATAACTTCAATTTTTATACCTTTTACTTCTCCTTTTTCCATTAAATAACAAAGCCTATTCCATATTTTTCTTATGTTCTCAATTCCGCTCAAATTTTTCTTACTTGGTCCTTCAAAAAACCATGTATAAAACCTCCAACTTCTTGTAACTTATGATCTCTTTTATGTTCTCTCTCGCTGTTCATAGGTTTAAGATTGTCCTTATTATTAAGACAAAAGGAAGTATATATAAAAAGCCTATATTGTCAAACTGATTGATTGTAATAATAAGTCTCAAATTTAAAAGTTTCAAATAATTTTCCCCATCTTATTAATTCACTACTCAAGATATACATCAATTTCCACCATTGACTTTAATTCTGTCTCCGGAACGATCGTCAAAACATAAATTTAATTCCTTTTTGAAAGGTTAAACAACCTTTGGCAAATTTTAGAGTTAACTAACTTTCGTTCATCTCAAACCCAAAGCTAAATCTTGTAAAAACAAAATAGATCTTTACGATCATAAAAATCTTCCTTTCTTTGTTTTGACTAATCTGTTAAAATTAGATCGGTGATTAAACATGATATATACAACCAATTTTATTTTTTTCCGAGAGGAGGCGAGATTAAATGGTCGTCGTTGTCAAGAAAAAAGGAGAATCCGAAGAAAAACTAATCGCACGGTTCAAAAAGAAAGTTGTAGATTCCGGCATTCTTCAGGAGGTACGCGAACGACAACGCTACAAACCTCCTTCTGAGAAACGCAAAGAAAAAAAGGCCAGAATTAAATTTCTTATTGAGTTGGAAAAGAAAAGGAATTATTAATTCTAATTAAAAATTTTTTGCCTTCCCAATATTAATATGAGGGAAAGGAGCATTTCCTCGCTAGAAATCCAGGGTACTAAAAAAGAACCTCCCTTGAATATCTTGACAGAGATTAAATCTCTTCTGAGACTGGATGAATCTTTAAAAGCTAAAGAATTTCAAACTCTGATAGTCCTTTATCAGCAAATGTTAGAAGGAAAATTAAAGATTGAAAACCTTGAGAATCCCAGGCAAAAAACAAAGATTGTCTCAAGAACATTTTACCAAAATCCTCAAGAAGCAATCTCAGGAAAAAATGGCGGAGAATTTTCCTACTATGAATGGACTCAAATCTATTATGCAAGAAATGAAAGGATTCCTAATAATCCAGATAACCCCATCAATGAATTGGTAATAGGATTTTGGTGGCTGGGAAATAAGTCGGGAAACGGAAATTCAGACATAGCTGACTATTTAAAAATAATTGCGAATTATCATCTTCTCAAGCTACCCACACTAATAGAAACAGCAAAGAACCTTGAACCTGAGAAAAAGCAAGCAATAATAGAAAAATGCCGAAGAATAGGAACAACATTTTTAAATTTCTCACAAGAATCAATGTTTATTGACTATCAACTCGTCTCAAGACAAAATCATAGTTCACAACTAAAATTTGATCGCAGATGGACTATTTGGATATCTAGCCTCTTAAACGGATGGTCTAGAGTAAATTTGATATATAACAATCAACAGGATGATCAATACAACATCTTCTTTCCACCCGAAAATACTCTCTCTAATCCCTCGGACCTAATACTTTCAACTGCGGAAACAATCGAACGACTTAAAGAGAGAAAGAAGATAAATCACTAAAGATTCAAACTTTTGCCAAAAAGTTTCTGACAAATTCCTTGCGATGATATCTTGTTATACCAAATTTTAAAATGGCTTCTTGATGCTTTTTCGTTCCATATCCTTTGTTTTTCCCCCAATCGTATACCTTTAGCTTTGGTTTTTTACTCAAACTAAGCATCAATTTATCCCTAAAAACTTTTGCAAGAATACTTGCCGAGGCAATTGAAATAGATTTTTGATCACCATTTAAAATCGCAAGCTGTCTTGCTTTTGAATTTAAAAGCCTTAAGTTTTCGCTTCTTTTGGCATCACCTTTTATCTTACGCTTTTTTTGCTTGGGAAATCCTCTAACAAATGGAACATAAAAAGCATCAAGCAATAAATACTCTATATCTTTGTGCATTTTCAACTTAAGCTTCTTATTTGCTTGAGATACCGCTCTCCTAAATGCTACCTTGGTTGCCTTAGCCATTCCCCCTTTATTGATCAAGGATACGGAAGCTTCCCCTATTCCCCAAGCTAAAGCATTGGTTCTTATCCAGGAATCAGCGAGCTTTCTTTGCCTTGGTGTTAGTTTCTTGGAATCGTCAATTCTCACCTTAGAGCTGACAATCTTGTTTTCTATATCCTTACCAAATACGACACACCCTGCAACTACTGGTCCGGCAAAGCAACCTCTTCCCACCTCATCAAGTCCAGCCACAAAACTAAATCCCTTCTTCCAGAGCCTTTTTTCAAAAAAGAGGTTTGCTCTCTGCATAGTTTTTGTTTAAAATTTATGCTTAAATCTATAACGGCTTTTTGATAGTTGAAACAATAAAACTTTTAAACCTTGTTAAAAGAAATCTTTTTGCCTAAAAAATTATACTAACTTTTGCAAGGATATCTTTTTTTTGTTAAAATCACTAATTGTGAAGGTAATAGTTAACTACTTACGCGAGGTAAAAGTAGAACTTTCAAAGGTAAGTTGGCCCAAAAAAGATGAGGTAATTAGACTTACCCTAACTGTGTTTATTATTTCTGCAATCGTAGGCTTTTACCTAGGAATATTAGACTTTGCCTTTACAAAATTACTGGAGTTTATCATTGCATCCTAAAAATTAGGAAATTTTAGAAAACTTATGCCGGAAGAAAATATCCAAAAAAGTATAGTTCCAGAAAGTATTAACGAAGGAGGTACCGGGAAGAAAAAAATTCCTGGACATATTGTTATTAATAAAACACCAAACCCAAACGCCCATTGGTATGTGGTCCATACAACCAGTGGCCATGAAGCAAGAGTGGCTGAAACCCTGCGCCAAAGAATTGAAACAATGGGGTTAGACGAAAAGATCTTTGAACTCCTTATTCCAACCCAAGACAGGGTCGTCATAAGAAGCGGTAAAAAGGCAACCATTAAGGAAAAAATCTTCCCAGGTTATCTTTTAGTCAAAATGCTTCTGGATGATTCAAGCTGGCTTGCAGTCAGAACTACGCCTGGAATTACCGGCTTTGTTGGATCGGGAAAAACACCGCTACCGCTATCAGAAGAGGAAGTCCAGAATATCCAAAAATTCATTTCAACTCCTGCAAAGCGCTTCAAGACAAGGTTTAGCGTTGGGGAAGCAGTGAAAATTACAGATGGACCATTTGCAGACTATCTAGGCACCATTGATGAGATAGACGAAGAAAAAGGCAAAGTTAAAGTTTTGGTGTCAATTTTTGGAAGAGAAACGCCGGTAGAGCTGGATCTACTTCAAATCGCAAAAGTTTAAAAAATTTTTATATAAATTCAGGTTTGGTATTTCTCAAAACTTCATCTGCTTCCTCTCTAATTAAACACTTACCCAATTTTTCTGTCTGCCTTTCAATAAGGTCTCTCCAGACCTCTCCTTTCCACCCTTCTTTTCTCCCAGACTCCGCCTGAGCCTTAACATAATTTATAATGAAACATTCTCCTCTAAACTCACCATTCAAAATTTCTGCCAAGCAAAAACCAACCTTGCATCTTTCACTATTCATAACTTTGTGTATATTTTAAGAAATTCTAACCCCAAAATCCAATTTTATCCACCCGTCAGGTGAACTACATTCGCACCTGTAGGCAGTGTAGTTTAAAACAAATAACCAATAACAAATTACAAATAACAAAATTTTTTAAATCCTAAATTCCAATCGCTAAATTCTAAACAAATTCCAAACAATTATTAATGGTTAATGATTGATGGTTAATGGTTGATGATTAAGAAATCCTAAATTTCTGCCTAGGCGGGAGACAAGCTAAATCCTAAATAAATTGAAATTCTCAAAATCCAAATTTCCAAAAAATGATTAATGATTAATGGTTGATGGTTAATGACTAAGAAATTCCAAATCCTAAATTTTAAATTCTTAATTCCAGATCCTAGATTCTAGATTCTTAATTAGAATTTTTCAACTTTGAACTTTGAACTTTAATTTTTAACTTTTAACTTTAAACTTTTAATTTAATTTTCAAAAAATGGATAATGATTAATGATTAAAAATTCTAGATTCTTAATTCTATTCTCTAAATACCAATCTCCAGCCCCTAAACTTTAGAATTTGGTATTTCTAATTTTTTCTTTTAACCCTTCCTTTACTTTATTTTCCTAAATTGCTAGAATTAACTTACCTCAAAATTTATTTGAGGGAGACGAACCCAAAAGAAGGCTCGTCGGATTACTTCCAACGTGTCTTCTTTGGAAATTCATAAATCATTTTTTAAAACCATAAAGAGACCAATTATCTATTTAGGAAATAACATATGGCAAAAAAAATAAAAACAGTAATAAAACTTAATCTTCCAGGTGGCGAGGCGACACCAGCCGCTCCTCTTGGCCCTGCTTTGGGTCAACACGGGGTTGCCATTATGGATTTTGTTAAGGCTTACAACGAAAAAACCGCAAATTTGAAAGGACAGGTTATTCCTGCTGTCATCACAATTTACGAGGATAGAAGTTTTGACTTTGAAATTAAAAAAGCCCCTACCTCAGAGATGATTAAAAAAGAGCTTGGTCTTGAAAAGGGATCAGGAACACCCCCAAGAGAAATTGTAGGCGAACTCACTCCCGCCCAGGTTGAAAAAATTGCTAAAGAAAAGATGGATGACCTAAATACAAAAGACCTAGAATCCGCAAAGAAAATAGTAGAAGGAACGGCAAGAAGTATGGGTGTAAGAATAAAAAAGTAAATTTTAAAATAAACTAAAAACGAATATGGGAAAAACAAAAACAGTTATAGTCGGAGGATTACCTGAAGAAACAGTTTCGGGTAAGGAAGCCTATGAAAAAAGGAAAAAGGCAAAAGAGGAAAAAGCCAAGAAAGTTCAGATTGAAGGGTTGGGATTAAAAGGCGGAGAAAGAATAAAACTGGTAACTGGCGAGGTGCCTACGCAAGTTGCAACTCCCGAAGTTGAAATTCAAAAACCTAAAAAAAAGAAAAGAGTAAGGAGTAAGAAATATCTTTCTGCACTGTCAAAAGTAGATAAGAAAAAACTCTATCCACTTCCCGAAGCAGTGAAACTTTTAAAGGAAATTTCATATTCAAAATTTGACGGCTCAATTGAACTTCATATTGTGGTGAAAAAAACTGGTATTTCTGCCAATGTAAGACTACCCTACTCTTTTGGGAAGAAAAAGAAAGTAGAAATAGCAAATGAGTCAACAATAAAAAATCTCAAAGAAGGTAAAATTGATTTCGATATCCTTCTGGCAACACCTGAAATGATGCCGAAATTAATCCCTTACGCAAAAATATTAGGTCCAAAGGGGCTTATGCCAAATCCGAAAACAGGAACTTTAATTAAAAATGAAAAGGAGGCGGAAAAATTTATGGGCAATTTTCTTACACTAAAGACTGAAAAAGAAGCCCCAATTATACACACGGTGGTAGGGAAAGTGTCTCAAAAAGACGAAGAAATCATCCAAAATGTGCAGGCAGTAATCAACGCTTTAGAGAAAAAACAAATATTGAAAATCTACATGAAGTCCTCAATGAGTCCTTCGCTAAAAATTGCAATTTAAGAAAAAATTAATTTATCTATTGCGTTATCATTTAAACTTTGCTATATTAAGCATTATCCTAAGACAGCAAGTAAAGGAAAAATGGGTTCCTTGTAAATCTTGCCGAGGAGTAGAATTTTGATGCCAAAATGAAGCGCTCCTTGGAGCGCTTTTTAATTTTTTTATGAAAAAAACGGAAAAGACATTCTTTGTGCAAGATTTAACAGAAAGACTAAAGACCGCCAAAAGTATTGTGCTCGTTGACTATTCGGGCCTTAATGTAAGTATGCAACGACAGCTTAGAGAAAGGTTGAGAGGTGTTGGAGCAGAAATGTTGGTTGTTAAAAATACCCTCTTCAAGCTAGCTGCTAAGAACGCGAAATTGAACGAGGATATATACCAAGACAAGGTCATTTCGGGTCCTACCGCGTTAATATTAACCGAAGAGGATCCAATTTCCCCTTTACAAGTCCTTCATAAATTCGCCCTAGAATTTGAAATTCCAAATTTTAAGGCAGGAATCATTGAGAAAAAATTCCAGGAAAAAGAAATACTTTTGAAACTCGCACAATTGCCCTCAAAGGAGGTTTTAATCATGCAAGTTCTTTCCAATCTCTCATCCCCCATCTACGCCCTAACCACAACTCTCTCCTCAAACCTGCAAAATCTTTTGTATCTTGTCCAAAATATTAAAGATCTCAAAGGAGGGGGTGAATAAAATGTCAAATAACAGCCAAAATTCAACAAACGCAGAAAAATTATCTGAAAAGGTAAAAAAACTGGTTGATGAGATTTCAACTCTTTCGGTATCAGAACTTTCTGATTTAGTAAAAGCCCTACAGGATAAATTTGGTGTAGCTCCTGTGCAGCCGGTTGCGACAACCCAATTAGGCGCACAACCGTCCACCCAAACTACACCTCCAGAAGGCAGTACCGCTGGTGGTGGAGCAACTCAAACAGTGATCATGACAAATGCCGGTGAAAATAAAATCGCAGTCATCAAAGTCCTAAGAGAAATAAACCAAAACCTGGGGCTCAAAGAGGCTAAAGATGCAACGGAAAATGTACCTTTTGAGGTTCTCAAGGACGCAAAGGCAGAAGACGCAAAAGCTGCGGCGGAAAAACTCAAAGCAGCAGGAGCCACTGTAGAAATTAAATAATAATTTATTCATCAAAAAAAATTAATATTTTAAAAGAAAGATAGCTTGGTTAGTGATATAAGTATTAGTTGCCTTTTCAATAAAATATCTTTATTTTAGGAAATCCTTAATTTTAAGGATCCTCGATAATGTGGCTTTTTATAATCTGCCCCTCAACCCCTCTTTAATTCCCCCTCCAATTCCCTTCTTGAACAACATCCAATAACCCCTTAAACTATTAACAATACATCGATGTATTGAAAGATGCCAAGAATTTCAAAATTTAAGCTAGACAAAGATATACAAAGGGCTATTCTTAAGCAGTTCTGGAGTTCAATCGCAATGATTCAGAATGAATCGTACGCTTCTGCTTTCTTTTCTGATCTTCTCACAAGTACAGAGGAAATGATGCTAGCAAAAAGGTTGGCAGCGGCAATCTTAATTGTAAGAGGCAAGTCGGCAACACAGATAAAAGATTCAATACACTTATCATACACAACGATTGGATCGGTAGCCTCATGGGTAAAAAATGCAAAACCTCAAACGCAAAAGATTCTTCTTAACTTCTCCAAACAAAAAGATTGGGAAGAGATACTTGACAAGATAGAGGCAATGTTGGATAAACTACCACCCCGCTATGGCACAAATTGGCACGAAGCGGGAAAAGCAAAATGGGAAAGACTAAAAAAAAGATCTACAAGGGCAAGTCTTCGTTGAAATCATAACACCAACTATGAAACTCCATAAGAATTGATTACGCCAGAATATAACTTCTTCTTTTTCTTCTCCGATTATATCCAACTAACCAATAAGTAATCATCGCACATATCTATCGTTGGTAGTTTTTGTATTTAACTATAACGCGTACCACCTCCGGTGGTATCAATAATCCCATTGCTAATCTCATTGCTAATCCCATCGCTCACCCGACGCTCATCCATCGCTCACCCCTAAGCAGTCTCTTACTACCAATACATCGATGTATTGGTAGTAGGTGTTGGATATATTCTCTAACTTAAAAAGGTTCATTAAAAAGGCTTATTAAAAATTTTAAACACCAAATACAAGTAAATACTAATTACAAGAGTCCAAGACAAAAATGCAACACAAAAATAGTGAAAAATACTCATTTCAAATCCATTAAGAAAAGACCTCGGAAGATTTCTAAAAATATTCAAAGCTTAGTTAAAAGCTAGGATCCTTTTTTCTCTGAGACCTTTTTTTCAAAATATTCAATAATTTTTCCAGCGACATTGACTTTTGTATACTTTTCTATCCCCAAAATTTGAGGACCGGAGTTGACCTCAAGAAGATAGGGTTTACCGCTTTCTTTATGAACAATTATATCTACTCCCGCTACTTCTATCCCAAGTTCCCTACTTGCCCCTTCCGCTATTTTTACTAATTCAGGATATTGACCAAGATTAATTTTTTCTCCTCTTGCCCCCAAACTTATATTGCTCCTAAATTCCCCTTCAACAGGAATCCGTTTCATCGCAGCAACCGCTTTAAAACCTACCGTAAATACTCTTATATCACCATCGTTTGGAATAAACTCCCTTATCACAATTGGCAGGAGTTCCTCTTTTTCTATTGCTTCAACCATCTCCACCAACTCACCCTTTGAATTTGCCTTATAAACCCATTTTCCCTTCCTACTTGCTCCTGACTTAACAATTACCGGAAAACTAAAATTTTTAATCACCGACTCAATTGACCTTCTTGAAAGTATCACTGCCGTTTTGGGGAAGGGAATTTTGGCATGAGATTGCAAAAAAAGATCAGAGATAAAACTCGGATTAAAACCTCTGGGAAAATTTTCTACATAAGCCTTATTAACGATAACAATACCAAATTTTTCATAAAGATATCTGCAAGCAGCAATCCACTCCCAGCGTTTCTTGCCAATAACCCACAAATAAATAAGATCAAAATCCGTTATGTCTTTATGACGAAGAGAAACATTAAAACTTTCACCATCGGCAAAAACCGTCAACTCACTAGTATAGCAAGCAACAACATTATGTCCCCTTTTATAGCCTTCCTCCCAAAGCCTATCAACCTGTGGATTTTCAACTAACCCAACAACCAATATTTTCATAAATTTAAATCCCCGCTTTCAAGACCTTCAGCCTTTTTTAAGGACTTACCTTGCGTTATCAATGGCATACCTTATATAAACGCCTGTAATATTCTTACCCGTCGCTTCCTCCATTCCCAACATCCCCGGGGTGTGATTTACTTCCAAAATATACCTCTCGTTATTTTCAGTAATAAGCATATCAACACCCGCCACTTCAAGATCAACCGCTTCCTTTGCACTCAATGCAAGTTTTTTCCCCTCTTCATCCAATTCAAACGCTTTAACTTTTCCTCCCAAAGAATAATTTGCCCTGAATTCCCCTTCTTTTGGAATTCTTTGCATGCAAAATATCTCTTTTCCAATAATCAATACTCTTAAATCCAATTTATAGGGAATAAACTTCTGAACCAAGTAATTTTTAGCCTCTATCCCCTTTCCTTTTTGTTCCTCTATAAAATTTCTCAAATGACTTTCATCATCAATTCTTATTACGCCAACTCCTTTACCTGTCCGTGTCAATTTTATAACTAAAGGATAACCAAGCTTTCGTCCCGCCTCAAAATATTTCTCAAAAGAGTGAAAATGATAACAATCAGGAATAGGAATAGCGTTTGCGGAAAGCCTTATAATATCTGTAAGCTTGTTTATTGAAAACTTGTGTTTTAGGAAGTTGTTATCAAAAACCTTTATCCCCCTTTTTCTCAAAAGTTCAACAAGCGCCGCTATCTGATGAACTGAACGAAATATTGCCCGAGGAATAACTATATCATCTTCTTTAATTTCTAAATTATCAACCAAAAATTTACCCTTTATGATTTTATACTCAAACTCTCTCAGGTTATAAAGAACAAATTCATAGCCAAGATTTTTAACCTCTTGAGCAATTCTTCCGTTTTCATCAAGCTGGGGGTTTGTGGTAACTAAGACTACCCTCATAGGTTTTGTTTTTTCCTCAACATTTTCTCTTTGTCATAAATATCAGGGTCAACCAAAAGCCCTTTCAAATTTTTCCTTCCGATTATGACAGGATATTTTAAAGAAGTCCTTTTCGCAACAGAGACAGGCGTTACAATTTTTCTTCCTGCCAACCAAAAAGTCAATCCTATTATCGGTCTTTCTTCTCTCCCCAAAGCTCCTGCAATTGTTTTCGTCCATAGAATATTATTTTTACTCAAAAGTCCAAGTTCTTCCGCTAAATTCTCGCTGATTGATGTCCTCCACGCGCCGGTATCAACCTTTGCCATAACCTTGCGTTTCAAGCCATTTTTACCCTTGATAACTATTTCCTCAAGTGCAGAAATCGTTTTTGTACTTGAGCTTTTAACCCTATCTGCAAAATGCGAAGCAAAAAGAGCTTTGGCGATATTGACCGCATGTTCAGGATTTCTTACATGAAGTTCATCAATCCTTTCAAGCCTTTTTTTAAGTCCGGCTAAATTTGCCAGTTGTATCTGAAGTCCAGGCTGGTCATTAAGTTCCAAAACCATTGGTCCTTTTTCAGGATGAAGAACAATATCAACCCCCAAGTATCCCAAGCCCGAAACCTCCTGACAACGCGAGGCAAGCCTTAGAATCTCATCCCAATGTGGGATTTTAATTCCATGAAGTTTTCTTTTAGTTCCTGGTTTAAAAAAGATAGGGTTTCCATGATGAATTGCTTTCGTTGTTATCCCTGTGGCAATATCTATTCCAACGCCTATCGCTCCCTGATGTAAATTTGCCCTGCCCCCGGATTCTTTAGTTGGAAGTCTAAGCATCGCCATCACAGGAACTTTGTTAAAAACAATAATTCTAATATCCGGAGTCCCGCGATAGGCATATTTCCTAAAAGCCTTATGCCTCCCAACATACTCTTGGATAAAGGCAACATCCGGAAAATTACCTATACTGTAGGCACCCTCCAAGATATCAAGCGTGTGAAGTTTAAGGTCATCAACCCCAACCTTTTTCTTGTCGGTTGTAATCCAGATATACTCTTTATCTAACTTTTTCTTAGCCACAATTATCCCCTCACCGCCCAAACCTCTTGAGGGTTTTAAAGCAAAGGAATTCGGTAAACTCTTCCAATCAAAATCCAAAATCTCGTAAGGACTTTTGAACTTTTTGATAATTTTTGGGGTGGGAATATTAAATCGTGTCAAGAGGTTGGCTGTTAAAATCTTAGAACGGGCAATTTTTTTGCCACGCGAAGTGTTGTAACGATAAGAAAAAAGTGCGCTTCTTGCATTTAGACCAAGGATATGCGAAATCTTCATAAGAGTCTTAAAGTTTCTAAATTACATGCCTATCAGACATAATTATTGTCTTTAAAAAAGTAAATCCTAGAAAATTTTTTAACTTGAAATTAATTTTCTAAATCTCCAAAACTCAACCAACCTTAAACCCACATATCTTCCCACGACAACATCCAAAATCAAAGTGCTAAGAAGAGTCGCCTCGGGATGAAGCAGGGCCAAGGCTTGTATACTTTTTGATGCCAAAACAAAATATGAGATAACCGCCAAAAATAAAGTTTCAAGAGTAAGACTTGCCGCAACCCTCACGCTTTTACCTATCTGGACTTTGGTAAAGTCTTCGGCAAGCAAGGTTAATATTAAAACAGGGAAAATAGAAATATGCGACAAAAATTCCCCATCAATAAGTGGTGCAAGGAAAAGAAGCCCTAAAATCCCTACCGCAACCGTCCAAAGTATTAAAGCCATCCTGGGTAAATATTGAAGTTTAAACCTCAACTTCCTAAGTAGGAATCTTGTCCCGGTTGAGAAAACAACAATGAGCATAAAAAGAGAAATTCCTAGAATTGGACCAAGCGCGACAAAAGTAACCGATAAAGCAGCGGGCAAAAAAATACCAAAACCCCTTATCCCAAAAAAATGTCTTCCAACCGCAATTAAACTTGCCACAACCGGCAAAAGAAGAAGAAGAACGATCGTATCCGGTGAGACACCAGAGGCAACTGAACCTCTTATGGCATACTTTAAGGGATTAAAAGGGAAAACACTCCCGAAATTCTGCTCCTCCAACAGCTTCTCTAAAGGCTCAATTTCCTTATCCTTAGCCTTAGACTCAAGAGTCAAATCTTGAAAATCTTTTTCAGCGTTTACCTTTAAAAAAGAAAGAGCCTTTATATCTTTAAAATCTTCCAAATCTAAAAACGCTGCATTTATATAAACTTCCCTCACCCAGAATTTCGGAATAAGGAAAGTTAAAAGAAAAATAAAAACCACAAAAACAGCAACTGTTTTTCTCATACAAATCTAAATTATACCTTTTTAACCCGAATTTATAAAATTTTAAAACTAAGTTTCTTAAAAATCTTTAAGTCCGTAGCATCTTGCAAGGTTTAAAAAATTAACGAAAAATTTTCTTTTAAGGAGAAACTTCCTGCCAGGTGATATTTTTCCCACTAAGGAACGGAGGCCAATTAAGGATTAAGTCAGGTGCGAATTCAAAAACCTCAGCAGGGTTAGCGGAATTGTTGGGTAAATCTCTTTGAAGATTAAACTGATTTGCAAAAACTGACCCTCTTATATAAAGTTGAAGATCTGAATTATCCCCTTGACTTCCTGTTGAAAATGTACCTTCAGTAAAAAAGACGCCTTGAATATCAGGCCCGCCACGAGAAGCTGGCAGATCACCAACAGATGGATCTATCCTTATCGCCGCATCTGCCTGTGAGTTGTTTCTGTCGCCTTCAACTATTGCATAGAATCCTCCTAAGCCCGGGAAAGCTGAGATCTTCGACTTAATTACCAAATCTGCATTCTTCACAAAAAGAACTACTTTTTTATTGTCTAGAGAAACACCGCCCCCTATGTCTTCTACTACAAGGTCGTTAAGGCCATTACCTTCATATTTATACCAACAATATCCTTTTCCGGCATTAGGATCGCAATTTCCTAGGTCAGTTTGATCAAAAGTATTATCATTAATTAAAATAGGATTCACACCAATAGGAATCTTTCTTTCAAAGTACTCATAGGTAAAAGGGTCCATGCCTTCATAGGAAGAATCCTCAACAACCCAACCTTTACTTGATACCTGGCCATCTCCAAAATCTGTCTCCCCTCCTGCGGAAGGAACTCCAGGATGGCCTAGGGGGTTATCTTTAATAAATGTGCAATCGGGACAAAGAGTGGGATTGGGTATCTTTGAAACCAAGTTAGCACTATTCTCACCCACAACCGCATCACCGCCAAGCACCTGCCACCAAGGATCGGGGTTAATTATGTGAATGGTTGCTGTGCCATTACAATTGCCGCCATCAAATGAAGCAACCGCTGAATAAGAAACATCCGCTTGAGAAACCAGCGCTGTAAATTCAGTCTCAAATGGTTCAATTGTGGCCTGAACGGGGCTTATAGCAACATAACTACTAGGAGTTGCGGAATAATCTACACTAGAAACATCTGCACCGTTGTACTCATTAATAGAAGGAATAGATCTTGCCGTTCCTCCCTTCCCATAAATTGTCAAATCCGAGACCGTAATAGTGCAATAAGGATCAGGGTCTGATCCACCTGAACAAGCATTGCAGTTAGTATCACATTCTCCTTGAGGAACTTGGTAGACTTCGCACCATCCATAAGAACTACATCGCCAACAATTTTCATAACCCGGCGTAACAGGGGGTGGAGTGGGGGTGGGACAGGCTTCGCATCTTCCATCTTCACAGCCACATTTACAACAATCTACGTGTTGACTATAACTACCAGAAGTGTATTTACACTCATTGCCTGGATGACTGCCATCACATTCCGTACAAACTCCTTGTTCCCATTCAAAATTCCAGTAAGCTTCTTTTGACTGACATTTATTAGTTTGAATACATTGGTTATCACCTTGAATAGGGCCACAGTCACTATCCCTACTGCAGTCAACTGGTTCGCAATAGACTGCATCCGTTTTTCTCGGAGAGTAAAATAAAAAAACAAGCAAAACTAGAAAGACAAAAAATAAAAAAGGGGTGTCTAAAATTAGAAAATATTTCTCCATCTTATAACTTATTCTTCTTATTTTCTCTTATTGCTATAAGGCCCATCACGGGCCTATTCTTGTCTTTCGGAAAAATAAAAAATTGCACGGATACATATTTTCCGACTTCGACTTTCTTAAAACCTGTTTCTTTAAAACTTGTTTCGTTACCTTCCTCATCTATTATTGCGGTATTGAAAGTCTCACCACCGGGGTCTTTATTAGTCAACGAAAAAGTGTTGCCTCTTTCATCTCTCAAAACAATACCATTATCACTTTTAGAAATAACTGTTCCGTAGGCAAATCCTTTCCATTGACCAACTAAAGGATTTGTCAAAATCTTTAGTCCTATTCCCAAATCCTCCTCTGTTACCGGGCAAGAAGAATAAGTTAACTCACGGGGTTGTGAAATTTCTAAGTCTTCGTTGAATTTTTCTCTAGAAACAATGTTTGAAGAAATAAAAAAGACCAATCCTCCGCCAAGAACAATTCCGAATAAAAAAACTAGAAGATATCCAAAGGTAG
>CAYSEQ010000005.1:0-61853 GCA_964430475.1 uncultured Gammaproteobacteria bacterium | reverse complement strand
CTTAATTCTTGATTCTTGCTTCTTAATTCTAAAATTTTTAATTTTTAACTTTTAACTTAATTTGTAGTTTGTTTAAAATTTAGGATTAAAAAGTTTAATGGATAACTAAAAGGTCTATAGCCTGCACAAAGACTTGCAATACAAAAATTTATTCAATAAAATATAATAAAGACCTGACTCTTGAAAGAAGAGTCGTTTTTATTTATTAATATTTATTAATTCTTAAAAATTGACTTTTAAAAAAATAAAATGTTGGAGACTCAAATAAATAACTTTCTTACTATCATCTTAATCTTCGCAATTGCTGGAATAGGCATAGCATTTTGGCTTGCAAATTTAGTACTTTCACAAGAATCCGGAAACCCCAAAATGCAAGAAATAGGAAACGCGATAAAGGAAGGGGCAAATGCTTATTTAAAACGCCAATTCAAAACAATTATTCCAATTGTCTTTTTGCTTACCATCTTTCTTTATCTCACAGCCGGAACAACATTTCTAGGGATCGGTAGATCTTTAGCATTTTTAATGGGCGCATTTTTCTCCGCATTGGTCGGAACAATCGGGATGAATATTGCAACCCGAGCAAATGTTAGAGTCGCACAAGCATCCAACAGAGGTTTTGGTAATGCACTTGAACTTGCATTTAAAGCTGGAGCAACAACAGGGATGCTTACGGTAGGTTTGGGCTTATTGGGTGCAACAATAATTTATTGGATCTACAAAGAGTTGGCAACTGAGGTTTTGGTGGGTTTTGGTTTTGGAGGAAGTCTTCTTGCTCTTTTTATGAGGGTAGGGGGAGGAATATACACTAAGGCAGCGGATGTCGGAGCGGATCTGGTGGGCAAAGTTGAAAAGGGAATCCCGGAAGACGATCCGCGGAATGCAGCAGTAATTGCAGATCAGGTGGGTGACAATGTAGGTGACTGCGCCGGGATGGCTGCTGACCTTTTTGAAAGTTATGAAGTTACTTTAGTTGCAGCAATGATTTTAGGCGGAAAAACCTTCGGGTTACCTGGAGTTCTTTTTCCTCTTAGCGTAAGAGCATTAGGGGTGGCTACTTCAACCTTGGGAATTCTAGCTGTTCGTGGAAAAGGTAAAAGGGAAATAAAAGAAGGCGTACAAGGAATCATCAACGCCTTTGTTATCTCTGCTCTTGCATCAATCGCTGGCTTTTTTCTTTTGGGTAACTTTCTAAATCTAGACAATAGACTCGCATTAGTAACCACTATCGGCATTGTTCTTTCGGTAGTAATATTTTTACTAACTGAATATGCAACAGGTGATCATTCACCTGTAAAAGAAATTGCCAAGCAGTCTCAAACTGGTCCGGCAACAGTAATTCTACAGGGTTTAGTCTCTGGTTTTTCTTCTACAGTATGGGCAATCCTTGCAATTGGAATAACCATACTGATCTCATTCCTACTTTTTGAAGATCCTTTAACAGCAAGCTATGGTGTTTCTTTGGCTGGAATGGGAATGCTAACCACTACCGGACTTATTGTTTCAATGGATTCCTACGGACCAATCGCAGACAATGCCCAGGGAATTTCTGAACTTTCAGGTATGAAAGGAAAAGCACTAAGAGTTTTACCCAAACTTGACTCAATCGGAAATACCACCAAGGCAACAACAAAGGGTTTTGCAATCGCCTCTGCGGTTGTTGCAGCAGTTTCGCTTTTTGAATCTTATCTTGCAGATACCGGACTTCCAGGTATTAATGTCTCACACCCACAAGCTTTTGTAGGACTGCTTATTGGAGGTGCTATACCATTTCTATTTTCAGCCTTAACAATAAAAGCGGTTTCATCAAGTGCTTTCGCAATAATTAACGAGGTAAGAAGACAATTTAGGGAAATGCCAGGAATAATGAAGGGAAAGCAAAAACCCGACTATGCAAAAGTCGTAGACATAACCACAAAAGCCTCTTTAGAATCCTTGGCAACACCCGCGCTTGTTGCAATATTGGTTCCTATTATGGTCGGTATAGCACTTAAAGAGGAAGCTTTAGGCGCATATCTAGCAGGAACTATCCTTACTGGACAACTTCTTGCCGTATTTATGGCAAATTCTGGCGGAGCTTGGGACAATGCCAAAAAGATGATTGAAGAAGGACTTTTTGGTGGGAAGGGCTCGGATGCGCACAAAGCCTCGGTAGTTGGGGATACAGTGGGAGATCCTCTAAAAGACACCTCAGGTCCTGCCATGAATCCTTTAATAAAAGTAATGAATCTTGTTGCTTTACTCATCGCTCCAATAATTGTAAGTCTGAAAAGTTTAAGTTTAATCCATTGGCTTTTAGTAATCTTCCTTCTGGGAATTTTGGGTATTTCAATAACAAAAAATCCTAAAAAGTTCTAGTCTTCTAAATTGCCATTTTGTCATAATAATTAACCATATTCCCAAATATTCAACAAAACTAAATTTAACATTTCTTGACCTAATAATAAAATATCCTAATATTAAAAAGGACAGTGAAATAATAAATCCTAATTTTAAACTGAACATTGATGTTAGAATTGCGAGAAATGAAACAGAATACCCAGAATAGAAAGTCTATCGTACCTTTTTTTAGCCATAACAATAATTATATCGATCTCTAAAAACGAAAAATACATTTAAAAGCATTCCTTCCAAGTTTTAGTATGAAAGATTTATTCGTTTTTAAGAAATTTCGTACTTTTTGTTATGGTTAAAAAAAAGAAATTCATGCAAAGATCATTTCACCTAAACCCATACTATAAGAAGAGATAAGAATATGTTTCCACACCACACTTTTCCTTGTATTTTCACTTCAAAAAGTCTACAATATAAAGTATAAAAAGGTTTAAAAAGTAATGGGAGGCGAGTTAAGAAGCAAACATTCGGTTTAAAATTATTGCTTCCTAACTTACGTCCCATCTTTTTAGGTGTGTAATCCACTTTTGTTCAAACTCTAATGGAAATAGGCAAGATAAAACCCGCACCCATTGTTGATGAAGTACAGAAAAGCTACCTTGATTACGCAATGAGCGTTATCGTAGCTCGGGCTCTCCCGGATGTGCGTGATGGACTAAAACCTGTACACCGAAGAATTCTCTATGCGATGCAACAGATGGGTCTTACCCATACCTCATCTTTTACCAAATCTGCCAAAGTTGTAGGAGAAGTTCTAGGCAAATACCATCCCCACGGAGATATGGCAGTTTACGACGCATTGGTTAGAATGGCACAAGACTTTTCTTTAAGGTATCCGCTTATCAAGGGTCAAGGTAATTTTGGCTCGGTTGATGGCGATCCTCCTGCTGCAATGAGATACACCGAGGTTAAGCTTTCTCAAATTTCGGAATTTATGCTTTCTGATATTGAAAAGGAAACTGTTGACTTCATGGACAATTTTGATGCAACTTTAAAAGAACCTCAATACCTCCCAGCCCTTTTACCAAACTTACTCCTTATGGGTTCTGAAGGAATAGCTGTGGGGATGGCAACGAAAATTCCGCCTCATAATCTAAGTGAGGTGGTAGATGCAATTGTTGCTACAATTGAAAAGGGGAGGGTAGTCTTTGAAAAAGAAGTTCAGGAAAATTCAACGGACTTTGTAATTAAAAAAATTGATCTTATCGCAACAGGAGAAAATGGCAAAGATAGCAATCAGTATAAAGACGGAGAAAATCAGGCGAAGATAACAGAGGTTGGCTTTGAAAGCGACGTTACAATAGATGAACTAATTAAAATAATTCCAGGCCCAGATTTTCCAACAGGAGGAAGCATCTACGATGCAACTTCTTTAAAAGAAGTCTACGCAACAGGACGAGGAAAAATTCTAGTTAGGGGGATAGCCGAAATTAAAGAGGCGACAGGAAAACATGCTAAAGGCAAACAACAGATAGTCATTTCCGAAATACCTTATCAAGTAAATAAATCACAATTAGTTAAAAAAATAGCCGAACTTGTGAAAGAAAAGAAATTAGTGGGTATTTCAGATTTAAGGGACGAATCCGACAAAGAAGGAATGCGAATAGTCATTGATCTTAAGAGGGATGCAAGGCCAAAATCTATCCTTAATAATCTTTACAAACATACCCAACTTCAAATTTCTTTTCCTGCGAACTTTGTGGCTTTAGTAGAAGGAACCCCATACACTTTAAATCTTAAGCAGATAATAGTTGAGTATATTAAACATCGGCAAAAGGTTGTCACACGGAGAACCATATTTGAGCTAACCAATGCCAAGCGCCGGGCACATATTTTGGAGGGGCTCAAAATTGCTCTTGATAATCTTGATGAGGTGATACAAACAATCCGTCAATCAAAAACCCAAGAAGACGCTAAAAACAACCTAATGAAAAAATTCGCCCTAACTGAAATTCAAGCAAACGCAATCCTTGATATGCAATTAAGGAGGCTTGCGGCTCTTGAAAGGGAAAAAATAGAAAATGAGTACGAAGAAGTTAGAAAACTTATTGAGAAACTCACCGCAATACTTAAAGATCCAACAAAAGTGTTGGAAATCATTAAAAAAGAATTATCAAATCTTAAAGAAAAATTTGGTGATGAAAGACGCACTAAAATTTATCATCAAAAAATTGGAGACTTTAGAGAAGAAGATCTTATTCCTAAAGAAGAAACCATCATTACCTTAACCAAAACTGGGTATATTAAAAGAGTACCACGCCAAACTTATAGGACACAAAGAAGAGGAGGGAAGGGAGTGGTGGGAATGGTGACCAAGGAGGAAGATGAAATTGAACATTTAATCTCTGCAACAACACACGATACTATTTTATTTTTTACAGATAAAGGAAAGGCTTACTCGACAAAAGTTTGGGAAATTCCGGAATCAACAAGACAGTCAAAAGGCCAGGCAATTGTCAATATTCTCAACATCGACCCTTCCGAAAAAATAATGTCTGTCCTACCTCTTAAGAAAAAGGGCGCGCACCTTTTAATGACAACCTCGAAAGGGGTTGTTAAGAAAACTCCGGTTGAAGAATTCCAAAATCTGCGTTCGTCTGGACTTATTGCAATAAAACTTGATCCTGATGATAGTTTGGTTTCTGTACACGAAACTAGTGGAGCCGACAATGTAATAATTATCACCAAAAAAGGTAAGGGAATTGTTTTTCCTGAAACTAATGTAAGAGCAATGGGAAGGGCTACAAGCGGAGTGCGGGGAATAAAATTGGAAAAAATAGATGAGGTAATAAATGCACAAGTTTTTCCTTCTTCAACTAGCATTCAAACTGATAAGCGTAAAAAGTTGTTCAGGGATATATTAACGATTTCTGAAAAAGGTCTTGGTAAAAGAACTCCTATTGAACTTTTCCCAATCCAAAGGAGGGGAGGCAAGGGGGTAAAAGCGGCAGTCGTCAACCAAAAAACCGGAGATCTTGCTTCTGCAACCCTTGTCACTCACGATACTGACCAAATAATAATAACATCAAAAACTGGGCAAGTAATTAAACTTCCGATAAAAAATATTCCTCGGATGGGAAGGGCAACTCAAGGAGTAATTCTCATGCGTTTTGCCAAAGAAAAAGACGCGGTTGCTGCAGTAGCTCCTCTAAATAAGAACGAGGAGGGTGAAGAAAAACAGGAAACTTAAAGAGTTCATTTCTTCTTAAGAAAATTTTCAAAATCCTCAAAATAAGGATATTCGTGATCTGCCCTAGGTTTAGAAATAATTCTTAAATTCGGACTTGCCGAGTGGTAGAATTTCTCTGCATTGGAATAAGAAACATACTTATCCTGCTCGTTTTGGATACATAAGATATTTTCTTCGCCTACTAAACTTACGACTTCTTTTATTAGTTTTTTCTCATCCTCGCGCTCAACACTTGAAATTCCGCAGAAAATGACCCTTCCTATTTGAGACGGTATCTTAGGGATAAGATTGAAAGCAACATAAACACCAATCGATTTCGCAATAATATTTATCTTTTCTTTGCCTATCTCGTTTATAAGTTTTTTGATTTCCTCTTCCAAAGAAAAATTCCCACCGCTCCAATGCCCCCACCTATGAATTTTTATTTCATGGGAAAGTCTTAGTTTATTGGCTACTTCTTCAGCCCACTCCTCGTTATGTTGAGAATAACCCGGTAAAACTAGCGTAAACATTTATTATCCACCTCCCTTACCATGAAAAGCTTCATGAATTTCGCGCAAATGTTTATGGGTAACATGGGTATAAATTTGAGTGGTTGAAACATTTTTGTGTCCTAGCATTTCCTGTACACTTCTTAAATCCGCACCCGCCATCAAAAGATCAGTCGCAAAAGAATGTCGAATGACATGAGGTGTGACTTCAATCGGCAACTTTATTTTTCTTCCGTAATTTTTAATCATTCTTTGAATAGACCTTACCGTAAGCCTTACATCCTCATCGCTTAAAGTTACATCCTTTTTACCTTTATGACGAATAAAAAGAGGTTTAAAGTTATCTTTCCTTTCAGATAAATACTTTTTTAGATATTCAGTGGCTCTAGTAGATAGAAAAACTACTCTTGCTCGTCCTCCTTTTCCCACAATTCCAAACTCTCTTCTTTCCAGATCAATTTTATCACGATCTAGCTTTACAAGTTCCGAAACCCTAAGTCCAGTTGAAAATAAAACTTCTAATATTGCCTTGTCTCTTTTTCCTTGGATCGTCGAAAGCGAAGGTGCGTTAAGAAGTCTCTCAATTTGTTCACCTGTCAGAAATTTTACCTGTCTTTCCGAAACTTTTGGAAGATCAATCTTATCCGGCGACATTACTTTAAAATCATTCTTTATAAGGAAGCGTAAGAAACTCCTTAATGCAATTGCGTGATATCCTTGGGTTTTACGGCTTAAATACCCACCTTTACCATCCGAAAGCCTTGAAAGATATACCCTGTACTGCCGAATTACCTCAGGATTTATATCTTCTACCCTCAAACTAATTCCTTCCCTTTTAAGCCATTGGGAAAAACGATTTAAATAGTGTCTGTAATTTCTAATTGTCAAAGAAGAGCAACCTTTCTCAATCTCAAGAAATTCAAGAAACATATTTATTTTTTTCTCAAGATCTGAAGTCTGAGAAGAGGCAGATTCGGGCATGCTATAAAAGTCTATAATGTTCCTAAAACTTTGTCAATATTGTGCGACAATTTCAAAAAAGTCTTTTGAAATTTATAAAGCTTTAAGATCAATCAGATTCTAACCTTCCCAGCCTATTAACCCAAAATTTTTATCAAATTTATTATTTGATTATTTAGAAAATTTTTATCGTTTAAAATGAAAATTATCTCAAATTTACCGAATGATAGGATTTTTTGGAAACTTAAATGCTCAAAATTTGTAGGGGTAGGGGATTAATCAGTATTAGATATTAGCATATTTTCTTCGGGATTTTTTTGGTTTAATATTTTGGGACAACCTATTAAAAGGGAAATAAAATCTTTAAAAATAAATATTTGAAAGAAAAACATAAAGAAAGTTCTTTACTAGGAAATTGATAAAAAAAACCTCCTCCTCTAACTTAAAGCTATATTGTTCGTAAAAGTATTATTGTGCGACATAGAGTAATTTTATCCCCTCGCTGTTTTTTGTCTTTATTTTAAAGCTTTTTAAGCTAATTTAAAAATGGCATTAAAATTTAAGAGGAGATAGATAAATTATCATCGTCCAAAAACTTTCGCTCCTTTTATTTTTTTATTATTAATAAGTTCAATTTTTTATTTTTTTTATTTTTGTCATTATTTTTTAGGCCACTTGAAATTATCCACAAACTCTTAAACTAAAATCTATGCAAAATTTTTGGACGGTTTATAAAAAGGGTCTTTAAAAATGCTTAAAAGTCAAAAATGAAGCTAAAAACTATATCAAAGTATAACAATTGAAATTAATAGAAAAGTTTTTGAGTGGGAGGTAATAAAGTGATAGAAATGCAATAAAGATCAAAACTTAATCTTTTACTTTATCTTCTACTTCGTCCGGATCTTTCTTTTAACCTTTTTTCGGGTATTCTTGGGATTAAAGACTTTGTACCGCAGCGTGAAAATACCCTATAATTTTCGTGAAAATTCAAGTTTATATATTACCCTATAATATTTTACTTGACTTACTTCCTCTCCCTCTCCCCTCTTTCTTTATCCTTGTGCTATAAAAAATTTGGCAAAAGACTTTAAAAAAATAAAATTATCCGCCCCAACGAGTTACTAGAAACATTCCAAAAAAAACAGCTATACCAACCAAAAGATACTCCCTTACGGTTTGGGCAAAAAGTCTTTCCTCCAAATACGCCTGACCTAAACCCAAAAGCATATAGGAAGTAGTCGTTAATAAAAGAGAACCAACCGCGACACTAACCGGCCAAAAGAAAAGGGAGATCTCTATCTCCCCTACTATTAGTGCTGATACCAAAGAAAGCCTTAACAATTTAAAGGAAAATTCCTTCTCAAGAGGTATAGACCAATAACCTTGTAGAAAAAGTAGAAACGAAACGACAAACACCAGTAAACTGGAAAAATAAAAGGGTAGTCTTAAAGAGATTATTGTATCGAAAATAAGGAATAAAGTAACAAGAGTGATAACAAAACCTACTCCCCTCGCCGCTCTTAATAAAGCTATTGTTCTAATCGCAGAAACAGTATAAATGTTTAAAGTAAGGCAAAGCGCATAAATTCCTAGACCAAAAAAGATAATAACTGGAACCTTGGCAAGAAAATTTGAAGGCAGCAAAAACCAAAAAAGTCCCACTCCTACAGTAAATAAAGGCGGAAGAATTAATGTCAGAAGCGTTTGATTTATTCCTAGCCCTTCCCATAATGAAAAGACAAAGAGGATAAATGCCAAAAAACCCAGAAATCCTATTGCCATGAATCTTTGCGCTTCAGGCAAAAAATTTATTCCTATAAAACCTAAAGAGAGAATAAAAGAACTTGCCAAGAAACGCTTTCTTTTAGAAATCCTGGACATAAAAAATGATTAATTTAAAAATTAGATTTTAAGGGTTTTGAGGACATCACTAGGAATATCTAAATTGGCATAAACCTTTTGAACATCACTGTGACTTTCCAATTTATCTAAAAAGGTAAGGATTTTTTGAGCAAGGTTGGGTTCCGTAACCTGAATCAAGCTCTTTGGCTTTTTAATTAATTCAAAGGATAAAATAGTAAACCCTAAATCTTTAAGTTTATTCCTTACATCAGAAAGCATGTCCGGACTTACATAAACCTCAATTGCATCGTCCACTTCCTGTAAATCCTCCACTTGTTGATCTATGATTTTAAGCATTTGATCCTCAACATTTTGCTCCTTTTTCACTACAATCAAACCCATAGGCTCAAAATTGAAAGCAACAGATCCCGGTCCTGCAAGATTTCCACCATTTTTTTCAAACAAGTTCTTAATTTCTTGACCTGTCCTATTTCTGTTATCTGTGGCAGCCTCTACTAAAACTGCAACCCCACCAGGCCCATACCCCTCATAAGATACCTCCTCTATCGCCTCGCTTGTCCCGACTCCCTTTGAGATTGCCCGATCAATATTCTCTTTAGGCATATTCGCCGCTCGGGCTTGTTCAATAGCAACCCTCAACTTGTAATTAGTCTGGGGATCGGAACTTCCTCCGCTTCTTACGGCAATTTGAATTGCCCTGGCAAGTTTAGAAAAGATTTGCCCCTTGGCTGCATCTCTTGCCTCTTTCTGTCTTCTTATTGTTGCGTAATGCGAATGCCCTGACATAAACTTTTATTTTCCTAAAACTTTCTGGATAAATTATAAGCCCTTTATTATACCTTATCTACTTATTGACTTTCACTACATTGTCCTTATACTACTTAAAGTATAAAATTAAACAGTTTATGGACGAGCTTGCCCAAGAAGCAATTTCCCAAGCCCTAAAGGGAAATTGGCAAAAAGCACTTGAAATAAACCAGGAGATCCTTTCTAAAGATTCTGAAAATATCGACGCTCTTAACCGCCTGGCTAGGTGTCTTGCTGAATTAGGACGCATAAAAGAGGCAAAAGCAACGGCATTAAAAGTTTTAAAGATAGACCCCTTTAATTCCATTGCAACAAAATCTTTAGAAAAGTGGAAAAAGTTAAAAAAGGGCGAAATTTACAATTCCAAACCCACAAAACCCGATGTCTTCTTGGAAGAACCGGGGAAAACTAAAGTCGTCACTCTTATCCATGTAGGTAATCCCAAAATTCTTGCTAAACTCGATAGTGGCGATGAGGTAAAGCTAAATACACATTCACACAGAATTTGTGTCACGACAATGGATGGAAACCTAGTTGGGAAATTACCTGACGACCTTTCAGCAAAACTTAAAAGACTAATATCTTTGGGAAACGCATATCAGGTATTTATAAAATCCATTAGTGGAAGGACAGTAAAAGTATTCATTCGTGAGGTCAAAAGATCACCCCGACTTTCTCACACACCCTCCTTTCCTCCGGAAAAAATCGAATATGTGTCCTTCACCCCTCCGGAGTTAGTTCATAAAAAAGAAGAAATAGTGAAAGAAATTGTAGAAGAAGAAAGTGAAGAGGTTATTTAGGTCTTGTCTTTAGAAATACTCAATTATTCTTCAGAAACTCTTTTCCAACAATAAGCTTTAAATCAAAGTTTTCCGGGGGGGGTTGGTCTTCAACATCGCAAGAAAAAAGCAAAACCAACTTTTTCAAAATACGCTCGTCTTTACCTCCTACAACACAATTAAGCTCTTTTGGTTCCTCCTTTGTCAATAAGACTACTTTGCCACCCATAACTTCCAAGATTTTGCTTATTTTTTCAGATACCTGGAATGTTCCTGTTGAATCAACAAGCATAATCCTTAAACCTCTTTTTGCAAATACGGGTTCAGCAAAAAACACAAAAATATCTTTTGGCGCTTGTGTCAATATATAACCCTCTTCCCCATCAATAAGTACCTCTTTTTTAAGATAAGGCGTTTGCGAAAGATCAATATCTATCCTTTTGACATTTTTTACACCTAAAGAGAAAAGTGTTAATTTAATCTTGTCCTTTAAACTTAAATTTGTTTTAGAGAAAAAGACAACCTTAAAAATATTAATCGGGTTTAAATCTAAAATTTTGTGCGAAGATTCGGCCCAATAATAAACAGGAAAATTAAAAAATCCAGTAATTGTCTTTGCAACCAGCGCACCATTAACCCCTTCATATCTCCCTAATTCCCAAAGACTCCTTAATCTCCAAACCCCTAAACTTCTTGCAACTTCAACCTGGGTCTCAGCGGGTATTAATATCCTAATAAGCTCCTCAGTTTCAGGGTCAAAAATCACAACATCCGCTCCCCCATCCGCACCCTTAACCACCAGAATCGTTTTTTCAAAACCTTCACCAAACACCTTTCCAAATAGAAAAATTAAACCTATAAAAAATACTAAGAAGAAAAATAAAAAAAGGTACTTTAAAATCCGAGATTTAACTTTTTTTGACCTTTGATAATTTCTCCTTGTGGTTCTCAGGGCAGGCATGGTAACAACTTTTCTCTTTTTAAAAAATCTTAAGCATACAAAAGTTTTTTGAAATGATTCTCTCCCAACTTCTCCAGGCCGTCTCCTTCAAGACCAAACGCCTTTATAAGGTTCCTAATATAATCTCCCGCAACTGCCTCAGGAACAATAACATAGGTTGCTCCTTCCTCGTAAAGTTTTATGGCTTCCTTACGCGTTGATTGTGTAAATATTGTTTTAGGTCTGGGAATAACCAACTTTATCCTTTCTAGTATGTTCAAATTATCACTTAAATTGTTAATTGTTGAAATTATCATCTTCGCATCCCTCATATTTACCTCCTCCTGCACATCCTCATCAGAGATATCTCCAAATACCACGGGGATTTTCATACTTGAAAGTTTTACAAAAACCTCGGGATCAAAATCAACCACCACAAAATTAAACTTCTTTTTAAGTAAAAATGGCAATAAGCTCATCCCTGTTCTATCACAACCTACAAGGATTAAATGGTTTTTGAGTTTGGATTGGTAAACTGTAGAAGTTATTTCTCTGGTATGTACTTTCTCGAATACCTTAAGAAAGTTTTTGAGTTTTTTATAAATCTTATCTGAGGACAAAATAAAATAGGTTGAGATTGTCATAGTCACCATACCAACGAGGGTAAGAAGCGAAACATCGTTTTCTTCAACATGGCCAAGTTTTAGGCCTGTTGCAATAAGAATCAAAGAAAACTCAGAAATTTGGCCAAAGGTTAACCCTGTAAAAAAAGATGTTCTTTTGCGATAGCCTAAAAGACTCAAGATCATAAAGACAATAAAGGGGTTTGCAAAAAGTACAAAAATAACAAAAAAGAATGATGGCAAGAGAAGTCTTTGAAAATTTTGATCAAAGATATTTAGTTGGATTCCCAAAACGAGAAAGAAAAGTGTTAGAAAAAAATCCCGTAACGGCCTTGTTCGAGCTACTATTTGGAGATGTTCAGGAACATTCGACAAAGCAAGACCAGCAAGGAATCCGCCTATCTCAAGGGTAAATCCAAGAGTATTCTCTACAAAGCTAGAAAAACCTAAAACCCAAGAAATACTCAATAAAAACAAAAGTTCATTACCGGCAAAGGTCGCCACCCTTTCGAAAACCAACGGGATCTTTTTAGAAGTGTAAAGAACAAGTGCCAAAAGGATCACGGCCTTAATTCCAATCCAAATTAACCCTTGAATCGATACAATCCCCTCTCCAATCCCAGACAAAAACATTAAGATAACCAGCGCCATAAAATCCTGCATAAGAAGAACTCCAATTGCAACCCTTCCGTAAAGACTTTGCAAATCTTTTTTCTCTGACAAAAGTTTAACTATGATAATAGTTGATGAAAATGTTAGACCAATAGCAAAATAAACCGATGTTAAAAGGTTAAAGCCTAAAAAAAGCGAAAGGGAAAGTCCTAGAATTGAAGTAAAAAGTATCTGACCGACCCCGGTAAGTAGAATCACCCTCCCCACCTTAAAAATTTCTGAAATATTCATCTCAATTCCTAAAGTAAAAAGAAGTAGTGTCACTCCAATTTGGGCTAGGTTTTTAACTTGGGCTGTATCTTGGACAATATTTGTTGAAGCCAGGAAGATACCAGCAAGAATATATCCGACAATCAAGGGTTGTTTTAAAAATTTCGAAATCACCCCGAAAAGGGAAGCAAAAAGAAGCAACAAGGCAAATGCAGAAAACTCCATATATTAATTTTAGCTTAAGAAGTTTGGGAAGGTATTTCAATAAGATACTTTAATAAAATTATGTTTCAATCTTCTTCAACTTTTTAAGCACAAGCTTTAATTCTAAAGGAATTTCTGATTTCAAGGTTAAGTCTTTCTTACTCTCGGGATGCTCAAAAGATATCTCCTTTGCGTGAAGAAAAAGTCTCGGACATAAGGTACTATCCCTCCTTGCCAATTTCCTTCCTAAATAGAAGGTATCAGAAACTATTGGATAACCTTGATATTTAAGATGAATTCTTATTTGATGTGTTCTTCCAGTTTTAGGGTAAATCTCAACTAGAGAAAAGAAATTATTCTTTAGTTCACTTGCTAGAAAAAAATAAGAAATTACCTTATACTCTGTCAATGCATCTCTTCCGCCAGGCAAAATCCCAAATCTCTCCCTATTCCAGGGAAGCCGTCCAATTGGCGCTTTTATCTCACCAATCTTGGGAACAACCTTTCCATGAACCAAAGCTAGATAAGTCTTTCTTACCCTCCTTTCTTTAAATTGAAGCTGTAAAGATTCAAAAACTTTTCTATTTTTTGCGACTAATAAAATACCACTTGTTTCTTTATCAAGTCGGTGAACAACCCCACTTCTTAAATCCCTGCTATTCACTATCTCGTAATTAAAATTTTTCTTCAGCCATGTTTGAATAACCGGCGTTTTTTTCGCAGTTTCCGCCTCATTAACCACCCAACCCGCAGGTTTATCCAATACTAAAATACTTTCGTCTTGAAAAATAATTTTCGGAGATTCCATAAACCAATTAGAAAAAATTAGATTATTTCCATAAATTTATATATCTTCTTAAGGTGAATGTCTAAAGTGAAGTTAAAATTAAAAAGTTCTAAAACTTTCTTATTCAGTTATTATTTTAAAAACAATTGATAATACCTTCAAAAATTTCTCCCCTTTTATTTTTCCCTTTTTGCCTGACATTTGGCGCAAAGAGTAGCCTCAGGATAGACCATTAGACGATCAGTATCTATCATCTGTCCACAATCCTCGCAAATCCCATACTTTCCGATCTTTATCCGAGCTAGCGCCTTCCTTGTTTGAATTATTCTTCTGTCTAGTTGTTCTTTTATCGCGGAAGCTCTTGCATGTCCAAATTGTTCCGCAGCGTCTGCGTCAGGTGAAGCATTGTCAATAAGTCTCTCTTGGTTTCGAAAGGGATCCTCCCGAGCAATCTCTTCTTTTCGCTTTTTAAGTTCTTCTAGCCGTTGTTTTAAGAATCCGGAAATTGGCTCAAGTAGTTTTACCGGAAACCTAATAACACTGGTGTTGCCTTTCTTTAAATTTTTACTTTCTTTTTTATTTTTTTTCTTTCTCATTCTGCAAGCCTTGAAAGATTAAAAACTGTTAAAAAGCTTCCAAATGCAGCAATCGCTGAAATATAAACTTCGTAATTACCTACAAAGGATAGCATATTAGGTAAAGAAAGGGCAACTATAGATCTGACAAGAAAAAAAATACCCGCAGTAGTAAAACCCGAGAACCCGATCTTCCCAGATTTATACCATGTAAATTTTTTGTAATGTCTATCCAAAAGTAAGAAAAGGAGGATAAGTAATAACCCAAAAACAAAAGTCAAAAAAAGTACAAGATTTCTTGTTATCATCAGAGAATAAGATAAAAACAAGTTAAGAATTATCAACCCTCCCAAAATTCCTGCCTCCAGCACTTCTATAAATTTAAGTCTAAATCGCAAAATTCCTAAAAAGATACCAATCAACCCTCCCAAAAGACTTAACCAAAACCACCAGATAGGTGCAAAGTAAGAAGCTACAATGCTGCCCAAACTTATTCCAAAAAGTGTATAAAATCCGGTTGAAAAAATTTGGTAGTCCATATAATCCTCTTTTAGCCTTTTCCAAAAAACATACAAAAAGAAGGTTGAGGCCAGAACAATAAAAATTAATTTCAAAAACAATGACATAAAGGTTCTCCTTGTTGACTTAATATAGAGATTTTAGCTATTATACCAGTTAGAAAGTGTTAGAAACACCACATGTAGTTGTGGGAGCCGCAATAGCTTTTAAAGTGGCTAACCCTGTCCTTGCAATCCCACTAGCTTTGGGAAGTCATTTCGTTCTTGAAAAAGTGCCTCATTGGAATCCTCATCTTAACACAGAAAAGACAAAGTATGGCAAGATTACTCCCCAAACTACAAGGATTGTATTCGCTGATGCATTTTTGGCAGCTTTTTGTGCAATTAGCATTGCTTCTCTTGCTCTACCAGACCTAAAACGCGCTTTAATAATATTGGTTGCATCCTTCGCCGCTGCACTTCCCGACCTTATCGAGGCACCATATTTTTTCTTAAATAAAGGTGGGAAACTTATAAGGCGTTGGGTCGCCTTTCAAAAATCGATTCAGGTAGATGCCTCAATCCTTCCGGGCCTTCTAACTCAAGTCTTAACCGTCTTAGCTTCATTTTTATGGATATTAAAGTAAGACTTTTAGTCTCTTAAGGATTTAAGTCCTATTTTGCTCTTTCAACATATTCACCGGTTCTCGTATCTACCACTACCTTCTCACCACTATTGACAAAAAGTGGAACTTTTATTTGAAGATTGTTTTCTAATGTGGCTAGTTTATAAATATTTGTAGCTGAATCTCCCTTAACACCAGGGGGTGCCTCTATTACCTTCAAAACAACTTTTGGAGGAATTTCAATGGATAAGGCTTTATCCTCCCAAAAAAGAAGGGTTACTTCTTGACCCTCCTTTATGTATTTTAATTCATCTTCTATAATTTTTACAGGTACCTCCACCTGCTCAAATGTTTTGGCATCCATGAATACTGCGTTTACATTATCCCGGTAAAGAAATTGTAATTTTCTTTTTTGGGTTAAAATATCTTCAACTTTAATATTCGAGCTAAAGGTCTTCTCTTCAATTGCGCCGGTTTCAAGATTTCTAACAACTACCCTAACAATTGCCCCACCTCTTCCCATTTTAATATGGGAATACTTAAGCACTTTATAGGGTTTCCCATTTGATAAAAAGGTTACACCGTTTTTAAGATCTGTTACTTCTACCATAACTTCTTATATAACCCATTTGCCACTTTTTTGAACTAAACGCTTGTCAAACCATAACTCTCCCCCACTTCGCAGATCCTTAATCATATCCCAGTGGAGCGCAGACTCGTTTTTGCTCAAAGTCTCCTTATAACCTTTACCTAAAGCAAGATGTATGCTTCCACCAATTTTTTCATCAAACAAAATATCCTTGGTAAATCTTTTAATTTTAAAGTTATTACCGATACCAAATTCCCCAATAATTCGGGCTCCTTTATCCATATCTAAAATTTTATTCAAATCTTTTTCTCCCTTATCTGCTTTTGCTTTTATAACCCTACCCCTCGCAAATTCTAAATAAACATTCGTAAACTCCTTACCCAAATAAATTGCTGGATATGTAAAAGTGATATATCCTTGAGTTGAATCTTCAACAACAGAGGTAAATACTTCACCATCCGGCATATTAAACCTCCCATCTCCATTTTCCGCTTTTCGACCTTTTATCGAGAAAGAAAGATCGGTTTCAGGACCAATAATTTTTACTTTATCTACCGAATCTACTAACCTCTTTAGTTTCTGTTGCTCTCTTTTCTTGGTCTCCCAATCAACTTCGTTAATAGCTGAAAAAACAAAATCCTCATAGTCGCTTAAAGACATATCAGCTTCCTGGGCTTGGGCTTCGGTTGGGAATTTTGTTATCACCCAACGCGTATTTTGAACCCGATAATCAATCAGAGGTCGGACTGTCTTTGCCCGCTCCGAAATAAGCTTCGCATCTAAATTCGAAAACCCTCTGGTATTCACCTGCGCGTAGATTCTAATCCAGACATCAACGCCTTTTATCTCTTCAAATGCAAGTTTTGGAAACGCTTTTATCTGAAAAGGTTTGGCGAGTTTAAAAAATGCTTCGGCGAATTCGTTATAGGAACGGCTGATTACCTGTTCATCGACATCAAAATGCACCCTAACTTCGGAAGCACCAGCAACGATTGCCTTTTTATAGACCTCCAAGGCCAAGGGCCTTGCAGGAAAATCGCTTACAATCAAAACCCTATCCCCCTTTTTAACTTTGGTTGAATAATTGACTAAAATTTCGGCTTGTTTTACTACTCTTGGATCAGTCAAAGACATACTGGATGCTATTTTACTCCTCCCCCCAGCACAAAGACAAGTTGGAGAGCGGTTGTTAGTAGTTAGTGGTTGGTTGTTAGTGGTTAGTAGTTAGTGGTCAAGAATCTCTAATCTCTAAATTCTAATCTCTAAATTCTAAATCCTAAACAATTTCAAAACTCAAAATCCAAATTTTCAAAAAAATGGATAATGATTAATGGTTAATGGTTAATGAATAATGATTAAGAGATACTAAATCCTAAATCTCCACCTAGCGGCAGACAAGCTAAATACTAGAAAAATTCCAAATCCTAAATCCTAAATCCTAAACAATTTCAAATTCTCAAAATCCAAAATTCTAAAAAATGGTTAATGATTAAAAATTCTTGATTCTTAATTCTAGATTCTTGATTCTTACTTCTTGCTTCTTTAATGGTCCACCCGTCGGGTGTCTTACGTTGACACCTGTAGGTTTTGGGGTTGTTTGAATCCAGAATACTCCATAGGGGTTTACTAACAAGCCGGTTCTGCGTTAAAATATGCTTCAAATAAGCCCAGGTGGTGGAATTGGCAGACACTTAAGCTCTCGTGCGAGCGTAATGAATTCCGAGCAAAGCGAGGAAGAAAAGCTTTAGCAAAAGCGAAGTCGAGTTGAACTCGACGAAGCGACAAAAGCTTTCCTACGAAGTAGGAATAAGAGGTTGTCAAAAAAAGAAAGTATACGCCCAGGTGGTGGAATTGGCAGACACGTAGCTCTCAAAAAGCTATGAGCCTAAAAGCTCGTGTGGGTTCGACTCCCACCCTGGGCACCTGCAAGAAAAAATAAACAATCAGAAGCCTGTCGCGAGTGGCAAAAATATTCAGGCTATCTTTAAAATCCCCAAGAAAAAGGTGCAAAAGACACAACTTCCTAACTTCAATCTTTTTAATAAAATTATTCTATATATCCCAAGACCTTATAAACCTCCTCCATGGGAGTCAGAGGGAAATCTGGAGTACTTTCGCAGTCTTTACAAACATAAGGGTTGGGTTTTCTAAATGGTTTTTCCTTAATCCACTCGGGATGAAGTAAAGCAATATTTTTGGCAGTTTGTATCGTCTCAGAAAGCGTTGTTCCGTACAATGCGTAAAATTTCCTACGCCAAATCTTTTCCGCCTTATTCAAATCCACGATCTTGAGTAAATAGTCAGCGTCGGAAAACTGTTTTGGATCAACTTTTATCTTGGGAGAAACTCTTCTTATATCAAGTGCAGTTTTTATAAGTTGGTCCTCAGAGCTTACCAACCTTACCTGATACCCTCCAAAATTGACCTGAATCGTTTCCTCAGGAGCAGGATCATAGGGAAAGATATCAACTTTGGTTTTTGAAACCGGATCTACTAAAGCAACAAAAAACCAACCATTCTTATTAGGATGATAATGGTAGATAAGGAAATCCGTCTTAACCGAAGGAAGAAGAGTTTCAGAACTTTTAACGATAATATCTAAATCATTAAAGGGTCTAGGAGGATAACTAATCCCTGCTTTATTGAGATGGTAGCGAATAGCAATCCCTCCGACAAAAACAAACTCATCAGGAACAAGGTAGGGTAAAAGTCTTTCTAAGTGTATTCTAACCTTCCTAGCATCTTCTTTAGAAAATCCTACTACCAAATTATCTTCATGCTTGGACAAACTTTCAGGGTTCTTTGACATAGAACTTTTCTTAAAGATTAATTTGATATTGAGAGGATTTTACCAAACTCATAAACACTTCAGAAATCTGTATAAAATCTAAATCAAGCCTCTAAGCTTGTCTACAAACACTATTACCTTATTTATTAAGAATTATTTTAAGAGCCACAGCATTATTGTGCGTTTCGTCTTTTGCTCCAAAAAGTAAACTGATAACCTTTTTATCCTTAAATGTTTTTTTTAATTCTTGAAGCGCTTTATTTTGACTTAATTCTTTGGAGTACCTTTCAATAAATTCTTCCCATTTTTTAGGATCGTGATTAAACCACTTTCTTAGACTATCAGAAGGAGCAACATCTTTTAACCATAAATCCACCTTCGCTTTCTTTTTAGAAAGCCCTCTCGGCCAAAGTCTATCCACAAGTATCCGAAAACCATCTTCTTTTGAAGGTTCATTATAAATTCTTTTAATTCTTACTAAAGGCTTTGGCATTTCTGCTTCAAAATCCTAAATCCTAATTTTTTAAATTCTAAATCCCTGCCTAGGCGGCAGACAGGCTAAATTCTAAACAATTTCAAAATACAAATTACAAATGACAAATAACAAAATTTTTAAATCCTAAATTCTGATCTCTAAATTCTAAACAAATTCCAAATCCTAAATCCTAAATTCCAAACAAATACAAAATACAAAATTCTAGCTTCTTAATTAGAATTTTTTAATTTTGAACTTTAATTTTTAACTTTTAACTAACTTTATCACTCTTCCCTTTTCGTCTCCCTTCCGTAGAACTTCATCCTATCACCTCTAAAGAAAAGCTTAATTGAGCGTAAGGGTCCATTTCTGTGTTTTGCCACATCAAGATTAATATTCTCAAGGTTTTCCTCTTCTTCCCTCCACAAAAACATCACAACATCTGCATCTTGCTCAATACTTCCTGACTCTCTAAGATCCGCAAGTTGAGGTCTTTTCTCCCCTCTTTGCTCAACTGCCCTAGAAAGTTGAGAGACTGCAAGTACGGGAATCTTTAGCTCGCGTGCTAAATTCTTAAGTCCTTGGGAAATTTCAGAAACTTCTTGTACCCTATTCTCCAACTGTCTTGATCGAGCAAGCTGTAAATAGTCAACAACCAAAAGATCAATTCCACTCTCAACCTGCAGTCTTCTTGCTTTCGTGCGCATTTCCAGAATTGTTTGTGCTGGAGTATCATCAATAAAAAGTGGGGCTTCAGCCAATTCTCCCATAGCATTCGAAAGTCTCGTAAAGTCTTCCTCTGAAAGTTTTCCGGTTTTCAACTTCCAAGCATCAATATCTGCTTGGGCAACCAAAAGTCTATCTACAAGCTCCTCCTTACTCATTTCTAAAGAGAAAAATCCAACGGGTCTTTTATATTTAACGGATAAATTCTGAGCGATGTTTAACGCCAGCGTAGTTTTGCCAACTCCCGGTCTTGCAGCCAAAATTATTAAATTAGACTTTTGAAGTCCCGCTAAGGTATCGTCTAAATCTTTAAAACCGGTCGGTACTCCCCTTAGACCTTCTCCTTGTTTATGTAATTCATCAAGTCTATCAAAGCTTTCCGCTAGAGCGTCTCTTACCGCTATAAAAGTTTTCTCAAGATGTTTTTGAGTTAAGGAAAATACTTCCGCCTCAGCCTTATCAAGAAGCTCGTCAGCTGCCAAAGACTCATCCATCGAAAGATCTATTAATTTGCTGGCAGCTTTCATTAAAGATCTTTTAGTGGAAGCTTCCTTAACAATCCTCCCATAATGTTCTACATGCGCGGCTGTAGGAACCTTATTGGCAAGTTCAACAAGATAACTTACTCCTCCAACTTTCTTAAGACTCTTTCTTTTTTTTAACCTTTCAGAAACCGTTAGGATGTCAATGGGGATTCTTTCTTCATAAAGCTCAAGAAAGGTCTCATAAATCTCTTTATGTCTTTCATCGTAAAAGTCGTCTGGCTTTAGAAATTCCGCGACTGCCACCACTGCATCTTTGTCCAAAAAAAGAGCTCCTAGAACAGATTCTTCTCCTTCTGGAGAGTGTGGAGGAATTCGTACAGGTAATTGATCAGGCATTTTATCTAGCAAATCTACAACTTTTAAAACTCTAAAGGTATTATAAGAACTTCAATTTAGGAAATTTAAAATAACCTAGATCTTTCTTTTTTTAGGATTTAACTTCAAGAACCACCACCTTTTTGTCCTCTTCAGATAATGCAACTTTTTTTATACTCAATTTATCAATTTTTTCAACCGGCAATCCTATATCAGAAAGAAAATTATCAACTTTCTCAAGCTTACCAAAAATTTCCTCATTAATACCCTCAACCTTATAATGCATCGGAATGGTTATTGTGGGTTCTATATCTCTTACTATCTCATTAGCTATTCGAGAACCAATTGTATATATTCCCCCCACAGGTATCATCAAAATATCAACACTTCCGATATCTTCCAAAATTTTATCACCAAGCCTATGACCCAAATCCCCTAAATGAGCAATCCTCAAACCATCAATCTCAAAAACAAATATCGTATTCTTTCCCCTCAGCTCTCCTTTTCTATCGTCGTGAAAACTTGCAACACCCATAATTGAAACAGATGAAATCTCATATTCACCAGGACCTGAAATAACCATTTTTGCCTTCTCAACTCTCTCCAAAAAATTATGGTCAGAATGCTTATGGGAGATGGTCACAATATCAGCTTCAACCTTGGGATATCTTAGACCCACCACCTTTGGGTCAAAGGGGTCAGTCAAAACCACTGCGTCTTTACCGCGAATCTTGAAAGCAGAATGTCCCAAAAAAGTTATATCCATAAAGCGATCACATACTAACAAACACTGAAAATATTCGCAAGATAGATTTTTTAAAAAGTTGAAAATATGATGTCTATTATTATATATTAACCATTGTCCAAGACTCTATTATGCGTAAAGAGTTGACAGTCGCTATTATTTTTGGAATTTCCATAGGAATCATCCTTTCAATTGGTATCTGGCGATTTAACAAAGTCTTTAGATTAACAAAAGACAACCAAGAATCCGTTAGCTTCCCAGCTCCACCCTCATCAAAAAATGAGCCTCAACAAGAAATTAAAACCGCTCTTGTAAAACCTGAGGAAAATGAGATATTAATAGAAAATCCCGCAAGAGTTTCAGGAATAACTAAAAAGGGTTCACTAATAGCCATATCAACAAGAGATAAAGATTACATTCTCCAAACCCAAATCCAAGAAAATGGGGAATTTTCTCAAGACATTGAACTTTTACCGGGTTTAAATCAGATTCTTCTTACAATGATCAGTAAAGATGGCGAAAAATCAGAAATTTTAAGAACTGTTGTATACTCCAGTGAATTCGCAAAGGAAATTGAACCTGAAATTGAGACAAAAGTAGCAACTGAAGCTGCAGAATCAATAATTAACAAGGTAAAGGAAAAGATTGGAATAGTTAAGAAAAATCCCACAGCATACATTGGGGTGATAACGGACAAAAGCCAGGACTCCCTCCAAATTAAAAATACTTTAGGCGAAATCAAACTTGCTTCAATCGAAGATAATGCCTCTTTTGTAAAACTCTCCAAATCCAGCGAAAAAATTTCTTTCGCTGATATCGCGATTGGAGATTTTGTTGTAGCAATGGGGTTTCTTCCACCAGAAAATAAAAAAGATGTCCTTTTAGCTAAAAGAATCTTAGTCACCGATCCTCCGGAAGATTTAAAAATAAAGGTTATTCACGGAACAATCTTAAAAATAACAGGTAGAATTGTTTCCTTAAAGGAAGATGAAGTAGAATGGCAATTACATTTTCCCAGACGCTGGGAAGGACCTGAAATAAAAGAATTAGAAGTTGGAGACAAACTAATTGCAATCGGCGAACCTAAGGATAATACCATGACTATAAGAACAATCTATGTTGTACCCTGATCCACAAACAGGTAAAAATTATCACTTTTTCTTCTTGGTTTTTAGGTAAGAGTAGTGTTATTATTTTTCTAATGCAAAATACAAAACTTCAACCCTTAAAGGGATTTAGAGATTTTTTACCCGACGAAGCCAGAAAAAGACAGTACGCAATCGATATTATCAAAAAAGCCTTTGAAGACTGGGGCTTTGAGCCTCTAGAAACACCAGCTTTGGAATACAAAGAACTCCTTATGGGAAAATATGGCGATGAGGCAAATAAACTCATCTATTCTTTTACTGATCAAGGAGGTAGAGACATTGCACTGCGTTACGACCAAACAGTTCCCACAGCAAGAATCTTAGCAATGTACCACCAAAAACTTCCCTTCCCCTTCAAACGCTATCAGATTCAAAATGTCTGGCGAGCCGAAAATCCCCAAGCAGGAAGATTTAGAGAATTTTTACAATGCGATGCTGATATTTACGGGTCAAACTCCCCTCTTGCCGATGCTGAGGTTATTTCTTTGGCAAATCATCTTTACAAAAAACTAGGTTTTAAGGATTTCCAAATATATCTAAACGACAGAAAAATTCTTTTTGATTTAATGGAGGTTTGTTCTATCCCGGAAAACTTACGACTTAGCACTATTGCAGAAATAGATAAGCTTGACCGGAAATCAAAAGACGAAGTAAGTCAGGAATTAAAAAACAAAGGAATAGAAGAAAGATCGATAGAGCATCTTTTTCATCACCTAGAAGAAAGCAAACCAACCAAAAATCTAGAAAAGATAATTGAATATACAAGATACCTAGGAGTTGAAGAAGGCAGGATCCTTTTCCAAGCAAGGCTAGCAAGAGGTCTAGATTATTATACAGGTTGTATTTTCGAAATAAAAATTAAAGATTACAAAGCTGGCTCGGTGTTAGGGGGTGGGCGCTACGACACACTAATTAGAGAACTTTCCGGTATAGACATCCCTGCTGTAGGTTTTGCAGTTGGTTTTGACAGGACTCTTCAGGCAATGGAACAGCTTGGACTCTTTCCTAGTGTAAATAAAAGGATGGGCATATTAGTGGCAGTATTTAACCAGGAATTAATATCCACAACAGCTGAACTTGTAGGAAACCTCAGAAGTGAAAATCTTAAAGTGGAGCTCTACCCCGATGAGGATACAAATTTGGAAAAACAACTTAAATACGCGGACAAAAAGGGCATAAAATGGTTCATCGTCATTGGGCCTGATGAGGCTAAAAGAAATACTGTTATAGCCAAAGATTTAGAAACAGGTCGACAACTAGAGATTAAAAGGAAGGATTTGATAAAGACTCTAACTTAAGGATTTCCTAAACTCAATTAAAAGCCTCATTTAATCTAAAAATTGTGCAGAAAACAATAAAAATCTTAAGTATTTTTATAACTAAAAAAAGGCTAAAAGCATACCTTATGCTAGTCTTGGTCGCAGCAATATGGGGAGCTGCAGGACCAATCATTAAATTCACTCTCAAAGGCATTGACCCCCTCCCCTTTTTAACCTATCGCTTTTTCCTTTCTTCTATGTTTTCCTTATTTTTCTTCTTAATAAAAATAAAAAGGGGTAAAAAGTTTAAAAAATTAAGAGCAAATTTTGGTCTTGCACTCCTTTATAGTTTCTTGGCAGTACCTTTGGCGCTTGGAACCCTTTTCCTTGGGCTTGACAATTCAACCGTCCTTGATCTCACCTTAATTGGAGTAGTCGGTCCACTGATGGTGACACTTGGAGGTGCAATCTTTTTCCATGAACACATAACAAACAAAGAAAAGCTTGGAATTGCAATCGTTCTTTTGGGTGTAGTAATAAATTCTTTTATTCCTTTATTTAGTAATAAACCAACACTTAGTGGAAATATTTTTCTTTTAATTTACCTTTTGTCGGACAGCTCCTCTATTCTGATTGCCAAGAAAGCGATCCGGAAAGGCGTCAAGAGTGCAAATCTTACCAACCTTACCTTTATGGTTGGGTTTTTGAGTGTTTTCCCACTCGCAATCCTTATTTACGGATTAGATAGATTACTTCTTCAAATACTTCTTCTACCCCTAGAATACCATCTGGGAGTCTGGTATATGTCTTTTCTATCCGGAACTTTGGCATACTTTCTTTATGTAAGGGCAACGCGCTCAATTGAGGTTTCAGAGGCAGTGCTTTTTTTCTACCTCCAACCTATCTTTTCTATCCCACTTGCGATATTCTGGCTTAAGGAAAGTCTTTCAATGAGTTTTCTTCTTGGAGCCATAATAATTCTTATTGGTCTTATCGTTGCCGAAACGAAAAAAAGAAGCTATAATAACAAGGCCGTATGAAAACAAAAATTCATCCACAATGGTATTCAGATGCGCAGGTTTCTTGTGCCTGTGGAAACACATTTACCACAGGGTCGACGCTTGCCAAAATTGAGGTTGAGGTGTGTTCAAAATGCCACCCCTTTTATACCGGGCAGATGAAGTATGTCGACACAGCAGGAAGGGTGGAAGCATTTGAATCCAAAAGGAGTAAAGCAAAAGGGAAAGTTCTATCTAAGGCTGAAAAAAGAAGATTAAAGAGAGAGCGCAGGATAAAACTTGAGCTAGAATTGCCTGAAAGCCTTGAGGAAATAAGAAAATCAAAGTCAACAAAAAACTCCGGTTCCCAAAAACCCCATACAGGCAAACAATAAGATTTTTTATAAGTTATGAGTATTTTTAACAGTTTTTACCTGACATTTTTGTTTCGAGAATCAAAGATTCTTATGAACGACAATAACCAAATCCAAAAAGTCTATATCGAAATAAGAGGCGCAACCGGAGGAGATGAAGCAAAAATCTGGGCAACTGATCTAATGCGTATGTACATAAAATTTGCCACTAAAAAGGGTTGGAAAGTGAATCCAATCGATGATCAGACTATCTTAATTATCGGCCCATCTGCTTTTGAAACTCTCAAAAATGAAGCTGGCGTGCATAGGGTCCAAAGAATTCCAATCACTGAAAAAAGAGGAAGAATTCACACATCAACGGCAACTGTCGCAGTTCTGCCCGAAATCAAAGAAACCCAAATCCAAATAAATCCTAACGACTTGGAGTGGCAATTTTTTAGAGCCTCCTCCCAAGGCGGGCAAAATGTCCAAAAAGTTTCAAGCGCGGTTAGACTAATCCACAAACCAACAGGAATCGTGGTAACCGCACAAGAAGAACGATTTCAGGAACAAAATAGAAAGATTGCTCTTGAACTTTTACGCTCCAAACTTTGGGAAAAAGAAGAAGAAAGAAAATTAAAAGAAATCGCAGGCTACCGCTCACCAATTGGTAGGGGTATGAGGCCGGAAAAAATTCGAACTTACAACTTTCCCCAAAATCGTGTAACAGATCATAGAATCGGAAAATCTTGGGGAAACTTGGAAGAAGTGATTGACGGCGATTTAGACAAGATACTTGAGTCTACAAGAAATTTAAGTTATAATGCCTGATAGATAATAACTATGGGAAAAGAAAAGAGAAGAGATACACTAATTCATGCAATTCATGCTGATGGTACAAGAGAAGAGAGGGAAGATCCATGGAAAAGATTGAGAGATATTGCCAAAAAACAGCTCAAGCCAGTGTCTCCTGAGCTTAATGACCCTGAAAAAATAAAAAGGGAGTAGGTTTAAAATTCAACGATCTTATTCTCCTGCCTCGCTGAGTGTTGCGGAAAGATTTAGTGTTTCACCATCTCTCCAAATCTCAAGCGATACAGTTTGTCCAACGCTTTTTTTCGAAATTACCTTTGCCAAACCTCCATTTTCCTCATTTATTTCCTCTGAATCCAATTTTGTGATAATATCTCCTGCCTTTATACCTGCTTTCTCGGCAGGAGAACCCTCAACTACCTCGACAACATACGCTCCCTGAGGAACTTTATTTAAGATTGCTGTTGCTCGATCAATCATTTGGTACTGGACACCCAAAAAGGGTCTTGAAGCAAAACTCCCAGTTGACTTAAACTGATTAAGTGCCTCCTTTAAAACATTCACTGGTATCGCAAAACCAATATTCTCCGCCCCCTGAGCCACAGCAACATTAATCCCTATTACTTGCCCAAGAGAATTCAGCAGTGGTCCTCCAGAGTTTCCTGGGTTTATCGCAGCATCTGTCTGTATAACATCATCCAACCTTTCAACATACCCCTCAAAAACACTCCCTGCTGTAATACCTCTTCCCAACCCAGAAATTACTCCTGTAGTCACAGTATGACGAAATTCCCCAAGGGCTGTTCCTATCGCGATTACAAACTGTCCAACTTTCAGATTTTCCGAATCCCCCAATTCAACCGGCGTGAGATTTTGAGCATCTATTTTCAAGATAGCTAAATCGTTGGCAGGATCCCTACTTATCTTTTTAACCTCATATTCCTTTCCATCTTTGGTTATTACCTTGTAGGTTGCACCTTGAGTATTTACAACATGCTTGTTAGTTACCACTAGTCCGTCACTTGAAACTATAAATCCACTTCCAATATCCTGAGGCTCACCACCTTCAATCCTTGAACTAAAACCGCCAAACGGACTAAACTCTAAAATCCTCCTTCTGGGAGTTTGTATTGAGACAGTCACGACAGAAGGAGAAACCTTCTCAGCAACCTCTATCACCACTGATTCTTCCGACAAAACCTTTTGTTGAACCTCCCCTACTCTGAAACTTTTAGTGTCTAAAGATCTTTTTACAAGATAATCAAGAGGTTTAAAAACAAAAAGCCTATCTGCTAAGGCTCCTCCGATTGCGGAAGCTAATAAGACTAGACCTATGGCCAAACCAATAATCAATCCTTTAAGTCTTTCTTTCTTCATAAAACTTACACGATACCTATTGCTTAACAATAAAGTATAGCAAAATTTCTGAGAATAAGCTTAAAAACTTCGTGCTTGGAGAACTTCTAAAGCCTTATTAAGCTGTTCATCCTCGATCGTTTCATCGTTATCTTTAACCTCAAAATCGGGCTTTAAACCCTTCTCATTTACCCAAAAACCACTTGGTGTAAGCCAGCGGGCTACAGTAACATGCAATCCCCCATTTCCTGGAATTTGAATGGGATCTTGAATCGTGCCCTTCCCAAATGTTTCCTCGCCCACCAATTGAGCCCTGTTGTTATCCCTTAACGCACCGGCTAAAATTTCTGATGCAGAGGCCGATCCTTTATTTATTAAAACCAAAACCTGGTAGTTTCTTAGTCTTCCTAATTTGCTTACTTTGTGCTCGGTTTTGGTTCCATCTCCTCTTTCCTCTACAACAACCACGCTTCCTGTATCCAAAAAATCAGAAGCTATATTTATTGAATCTTCCATAAATCCTCCAGGGTTATTCCTCAAATCAAGGATAATGGCGGAGAGTTCTCTTCTTTTGAGAATATCTCGCACCTTTTCTTCCCATTCATCTAAAGTCTCTCGGGAAAACTTCAAAATCTTTATATGTGCAACCCTATCGCCATTTAAATACTCAACTGTCACGCTAGGAACATCAATCGTCTTTCTTTCAATCTCCACCTCAAACGGCTCGTTAACCCCTTCTCTCAAAATAGTAAGTGTTACCTTTGTACCACTTTTACCCCTTATCGCTTGGACAGCCTCCGGAAGTGTAATTCCAAAAGTATTAATATCAATTCCGCGTCCTGCATCTTTTATCTCAACGATAAAATCGCCTGCCTTAATTCCTTTTTTCTCAGCTGGCGAGCCTGGAAGCGGTGATATAACCACCAATTGACTTCCTTTAAATCCGATTTGAATTCCAACCCCTTCGAAAGTTCCTTGCAAATCTTCCTGAACTAGCTTGTTCTCCTCGGGTGGCAAATAAACCGTGTAAGGATCTCCAATAGCCGAAACCATACCCTTGATCGCTCCATATACCATGTTGGAATCAACAAGTTTTGATTTATCAAAATATTTAGCGTGTACCTCATCCCAGACTTTCCAAAAAAGATTGAAATCAAGATCTTTCTTCTCCAAAGGCAAGGTCCGATCAATTTTTACCTTGGTAAGACCATTAACTCTTAAAACTAAACCCTCAATGCCAAACCAATAACCGCTCAAAAATGAAAAAACAACAATTGAAACCGACAAAATTACATTCCTCACTGTTTTTACTTTTATGTTTGGAAGACTAGCCATAAACGATGTTTTAATTTAACCCCACTTAAGAAATCATCACTCAACCTTGGGGACAAAGGGAAGAAGACCCAAATGTCTTGCCCTTTTAATCTCACGAGCTAAACGTCTTTGGTGTTTCGCACATACTCCGGTTCTCAATCTTGGCAAAATCCTCGCTCTTTCGGAAATAAAAGGGAGCAACTCTTTATAATTTTTATAATCCGGTGGGGAAGATCCCTCTTTACAAAACGGGCACAGCTCATTGGTTTTTTCACTTTTTTTAATAAGTGGTAAAGTCTTTGATGGCATCATAAGAATAATATTATTTAGAAGGGTATATCTTCATCTTCATCCTTATTTTCTTCTTTTTCATCCTTTTTTTGCACTTTTTTCTTAGTCTTACTATCGCCTTGAGCTTTCGCCAAAGCTGTATCTTGTGTTGCGTCTATTCCTGTGGATTCTTTAGCTTCAATTTCCTCATCAATACTTCCTATCTCCTCGGACGGCTCAATAGGCACATCTAAATCTTCACCTATTGCTTGGGGTTTAGAATCTAAAACAATCATATCGCTAATAACAATTTCTGTCGCAATTCTTTCTTGCCCATCTTGACCTGTCCAACGCCTCGTCTGGAGTCTACCTTCGACAAAAACCTTCCTCCCTTTGGAAAGAAGCTGAGCACAAAGCTCGGCTAACTTATTCCAGGCAACAATCCTATGATACTCAACTTCTTCTTTCTTCTCACCGGCATCTGTCACCCACTGCCTATTAGTCGCAAGTCCAAATGTACACACCGCAGTCCCCTGAGGAGTATATCTTAATTCCGGATCCCGCGTTAGATTCCCTATTAATTGAACCCTATTAAGACTTCTTGCCATTTATTGTTTTTTTACTTCCTTTCGCTTTTCACCAAAAGATACCTAATAATATCATCATCAATCCTTAACTTTTCATTTAACTTCTTAAGCAATGATTTTTCTAATTTTAGAGTAAAATGCAAGAAAAATCCAACGCTGTTCTTTTTAATAGGATACTGCAGATCTATCTTCCCCCATTCTTGAGTATTTAAAATTTCACCCTTTACCTCGTTTAAGGTCTTTTCCAACTTTTGAATAAATGAGTTTTTCTTTTGCGAAGTAACCTCGCCAGGTAAAATACAAGTTAATTCGTAAGTTTCCATACAAGGCAAAAGTATACTAAAAAGCAAAAAAAAATAAAAGATGATAAAGATAAAACTTTATCTAAAAAGCCTAGGCTGAGATTTTAAACTCAATCACATCTTTATTTTTAACAATGTAGTCCTTACCTTCAAGTCTAATAAGTCCATTTTCTTTCGCTAATTTCCACAAGTCTTCATGGCTTTCCTTCGTAATAGCTAGACTTAATAAATCTTCAACTGAGATAACTTCTGCTTTGATAAAGTTCTTGGCAAAATCGGAATGCACCTTTTCAGCTGCCTTCAAAACGCTTTCTCCTTCCTTAAGATTCCATGCATGAATTTCCTTTCCACCCTTTATTGTATAGAAGGTAATAAGCCCCAAAATCTTATACGCAAGAATCACGAGTTTTTCAATACCCGACTCAGAAACTCCAATTTGATTTAAATATTTTTCCCTTTCTACACTTTCAAAATCAATAAGCTCTTCCTCAAGCTTTGCACATATGGAAACAGTTAGGCCATTAAAATGTTGTGAAACTACTGCTTCGTATCTTTTGGCTTCATCACTAAATAATCTTTTTTCATCAAAATTAAGAACATAAATTTGGGGTTTGACGATGTTTGCGATCTGAAGTTCTAAAGAAACAATCTCGATGTCCTCCAAAATTTGCTCTAAAGTTCCCGGCTCGTGTGTTTGGTGTTGATGAGTAACAAAAGGGTCAAAAAAAGCTCTCGCCACATGCACAATTGCATCTACCTCACGGATTTTCGCTAAGAATTGATTTCCAAGCCCTTCACCTTTGTGTGCTCCCCTTACAAGTCCTGCTATATCAATAAAAGTAATTGATGCGGGAACAATCTCAGGAGGATTAGATTGATCACTCTTAATAATTCTCGCCAGCTTCTCTAGATTGTCATCTGGAACAGGAACCACTGCCTCGTGGGGCTTAATCGTGGTAAAAGGCCTCGGAGCAGTTTCTGCCAAACGCCTGCTTGCCAAAGCATTAAAAAGGGTACTTTTTCCGGCGTTTGGAAGTCCGACAATTCCTACAGATAGACTTGACATTGGTTTAGATAATTAGTTAACAACTAATTTTAGCAAAAATGAAGTTATTTTGTTTAAGTTTCAGAAGCTCAAGCTCAAGTACGAAATCTTAAAAACGAAATCCGAAAGGTTTAAATCTATTCAACCCGACGGGTTTAAAGCTAACCCTCTCCCCTCTTTCTTTCTGTGAATCAAAAGAATTTTATTATCCTTAATAATTATTGCCGATGCTCTAATCCCTGTCCTTACCATACCTCTACACTTCAGCTTATATCACCACAATTGTACAACCTTTTGAACAAAATAGTTACAAAATAAAGTCTACCTTCCATTTGTTTGGAAGTATGAAGCTAAATTTGAAGTCTAAGGTTGTGAAATAGCTTTTCTATCCCTACAGAAAGACACATGAAGAAATTATATCAAAATCCAAATTTTAACTTTTATTCTAATGATGAAATTATATTGGGCATAAAAGACGGAAAAGTTATCATACTTCCCTTTCCAAACGAAGTTTTAATCAGACAAATTACTTTAGATACCATCTTTAGAGATAAAAAACTTGGATTCGAAGAATGGACTGAAACAAACAATGAGACTGGCTCAGTAACCCGAACCACATCGCCTGTGGGGCTATATAGAGCTGGCATTATAGCTGGTACTCCAAGAAGAGTGAGTAAATGGGTATTCTTAAATATGGAATCTACTACAAAAGGAAATTCGGTGAGAAAATTAGAAGACGAGGAGGCACTAAAAATGTTTAGGCAGTCTGTTTTTTTATCGAAGAATGAGACAAATGTCCAAAACACCAATTGGCCTATTAGAACAAGATCAACTATTAGGAAGGGATGCTGACACTCCTAATTATGAATGTGGTTCAGAAATATTATTTAATTTACTTATCCAGGATGGCGTTCAATTCTTTGAATTGCAAGGTGGCTTTAGTCCTTCTGGAATAAGTAAAACGGTGGTATCATTGAAAAGTTTATGAAAACATTGATTCTTGTTAGACATACCGAAAACTTTAAAGAGCAGCCAGATGGAAAGATTACAGAAAATGGTAAAACTCAAGCTGGTGAAATTAAGGAATTTCTAAAAAGTAAAAGTATCTTACCAGAAATAATTTTTACAAGTCTTTACAAAAGAACTATACAAACTGCTGAAAGAGCTAATCCGAACGCTAGTAAGATAATACCCTCTGCTTCATTTAACGAATATTACACAAGAACAGATAAAACAGATGCAGAAAGCACAACAATGGGAATTACAAGAGTCATGCCTAAAATTTTTTCATTTTATGATTTATACGACACTGTAATGATTGTTGCGCATTCAAGCATTAACAAAAGTATCCTCCAATCATTTTTAAACATAACCTTTGATGAAGCAAAGAATTATTTTAATAGTTATGGAGAAACACAAATAATTAGATATGACTACAAACAAGGAGATAATAACTGGAGAATAGTGGATTCATTTACTCCCAAGCAATAAGTTAAAATAGTTCAAACATTCTTTCGCGTGGTGTTCAATAGAAAATAAATTTACTCTTTCTACCACTTTGTTTTCAAATTTAATTCTTATTTCATCTAACAATAGCTGATTTATTGCTCCTCCAAGTTCCCTAGGATCATTATTTGTTACAATTCCAGCATCACCTATATATTCAGCCATACAGCCTTCGTCTAAAGCAATACACGCTTTTCCTGCATAAATAAAGTTGGGTAGAGTTCCTGAGCCTTGAAAAACTTCATCTTGATTTAATGGTTGCCTGTAAGGAAAAATTCCAAATAAAGAATTTTACTCATAAAATGATATTCCTCGCCTGTTAAATATTTTTCTACCGTGTAGATATTAACTAATCCAATCTTTGGTTCTGAGCCAGGAGATGATATCCACCCCAAGAACCTAAGGTAGTAGATACATCATCTAAGATAAATGGAATAACAAATCTGATGGAGTCATCAATATCAGGCATTGTTTCTTTTAGGTGTTGGTAGGGAGTTTTGTAATTAAGGGATGAATGTTCTCTTAAAAAGTTGTAGTAGTAGAGGTATTTTAAAGCTTCACTGAGTAAATCTTCCTCTGATTTAATCTTGAATACTCGGAATATGTAAAACTCATCATCATCTGTTCTGTGGGATCTTTCTAAATGAGCATTCTCCTCAGGATGACCTTTGTGATTCTGGATTAGCCTACAACCAAAGCCTGATATTAGCTTTCTAAGCTCAGTTAGCTTCATCCAGGATTTTCCTCCTAGTTCTTCTCCATGGTCAACTGTGAAGATTATCTCTGATTTTACTCCATGACTTCTTAGGTAGGAGATTACCCATAGATAAAAACACAGTCCATTAGTTCAGGTTTTTTCTCTAGCATAGGCAATCAGCTTGAATCTGGAGTTAACATCTTCTGCGCTCCACTGGTAGTTGGGTATGGCATATTTGTCCAGATGTAGTATTTGAGATAGAGTTAAGGCTTTCTGATCTCTGATGAATTTAATATCAATCTGGACTATCTCAAACGGTTTTGATGAGTACCAGTCCACAAATTCTCTTTTAGTAATCTTCCCATCCCTTGTCTTGAGTTTGTAAGTTAATCTATGCTTGTTTCTCCTTAGGATATGCCTGATTGTTCCTGGAGCAACATGAAGAAAGTAATATCTCTTTTAAGGTGGATTGATAACCTTTGAGGACCATACCTGGTTTTGTTTTTCATCTCAATGGCCTTGTCCTCAACCTCATCTGGTGTTTTGTTAGGAGATCTTTTGGGAGCTTTAGACCTGTCCTTTAGATCTCCCTCTTTTTCTTTCCTTAAGATATCATAGACAACCACTCTTTGGATACCAAAGGACCCTGGCACAATCAGCTATATTACCTCCATAGGCTTTTAGATACTCTAAAACAACCATTCTGGCTGCTTCAGGATTAATCTTTCTTAAAGCTTTGTAGTCAATCTTCATATGGGTGGTACTTTTCATACTTACTAAAATCTATCTTTTGAGGATCAATGTCAAGAAGTTCTAGTATCTTGGAGGCATATACAGAATAATCAAACCTTAAAAAGTGTATAGTATGTCCTGAACACCGGACATAAAGCCCTTGACAAGAATAAAAACTTCTGAAATACTTAATAAATGTTAAATTTAATAAGGGAAAAAAAATTTTTAGTTGGAATTTTTCTGACTTCACTTCTTGTACTTTCTGGATTTAGCTTAGTTAGAGCTGCAAGTAATAGCATCTCCATGCAGGTTGGCGATATTTTAAGAATTCAGTGCTCGGGAGGAAAAATAAGTACAAGCAGAAATCTTTTTACAGGCATCCTTAATGTCTACTGTACCGCCAAGACAAGATCCACACCAACTCCAATCATCCCTACAACCAATCCAACTACTATACCTGGAATTTCAGTCACACCAACCTCCTCTCCAAATCCAACCCCCAATCCTAATGAACAAATGGTTGGTAAGTGTGGCGAATCAATGGACGAATGGCACCCTCCGGTCGTCAATGGTTGCGCAACAGGTCATGAACATGGAGATCCTCCCCCATCCTGGATATACGCCGCAGGATACAATCCTATGTTTTCAGGAATGCACAGTACATCAGGTATTGAAAATATGATAAAACATACATCAATGAAAGGTTATTCCGTGACCTTCAACGGAATGGATATTTATCTTATTTACCATTTTGCTTCAAATCCTCAAGAACGATTTGGAAGTTATCACTCATATCAACTTTGGATGAGACCATCCAACGATAACGATCCAACACATGTATCTCACCTTCAAGGTTGGAGCTATTCGGGAAATCCCTTAAGCGAAAACGACAGGTGTCTAAGAAGAAATCCACCTCTTCCTTGCGAAAGTACAAGGCCTATTATTCTGGTTACCGATCAAACCTCTTTTGACCAAGGTATAACCTGCGAGCAATGGTATGCAGATACTGCCCCTTGGTCTATTGACTTTGGCATTACAATTTGTGGTTCAACAACATTTTATAATAGAGAAAGAGAGCTTTCAGGTGATCCGAATAGTTTAACAGGCGTTTTTGACCAGTCTACTTGGCAAAAAACAGGCGATTTAGGTTTAACAAGAAGACTTGAACTTGCTTGGTATAGCGCCCCGGGATCTGTGGATCCCAACCGAGGAAATCCTCCTAAAGACAGAGTTTTTTGGGCAACACAATTTGGCGAAATAGTCTCAGGGCCGAGTGATCCCAGATGCCAACCCTCTGCAACCACTATAGGAAAAGATGGCAAAACTTATCAAAATAAATGTTTAGAACAATATATAAGCTCAGCTGCAAGATATATACAATTCCCTGGAAATGCTGTACAAAAAACATATAATGGAAATGGGGTAACTATACCTAACTAAAAATGTTTAATACTAACCTTGATAATCTAAAAATGTTCTTAGTGGGGTTTATGACTGCTACTTTAACTTTGGGAATTGTTGTTGGCGTATATCTTATTTCAACAAATAATAAAAATTACGAAAAGACCTTGGCTGAATCCGAAAGTACTTTGAAAACAGTTGAAGAAATAAACGGTATAGACCAGGAAGAAGTAGTAGTAAAAGAAGAAAAGGTTGAAAGCAATCTTAAAACACCATTTACTTACACCACGCCGAAAAAAGGACTCAACTTAAATATATCCGAACCAGATAGACATTAACTTTTAATCGCTAAAGCCTAGAAAGGCTTAATATTGCGATGGTGTTATACGACAAAATGAACACAGATCAATCTTCTTACCCGGAACATAGGTTAGAATCTTCTTCCCAGCAAATTAATATTCCAAACTCAACCGAAGTATCAAATTCTCAAAAATTGGACGCAACTAAGTCCATCATCACGTGGTTATTAGTATTTTTGATTATCCTTCTAATTGGGACTACAAGCGTATTCGCCTATAAGTATTATGGATTGAAGAAACAGATTGATACTCTGCAAATTAAAAATCTTCCTCACCAGCCTGAAGAAATACCACTACCTTCAACAACTCAGGCCGAAGGTTTTAACACATATAGTAATGAAAAATATCAGTTTAGCTTTAAATATCCCAAGAATTGGCAAATAAATAAAACCCAAGGACAAGATGACACAGTGTCTTTTTCCAATATAGCAAATGGGCATAATATTACTATTTCAGTTTGGCGTGTGACTGGTTTTGGTTACTGTTACAAATACGGGGAGAGAAAAGAGATCAATGTAGCAGGTAGAAAGGCTGAGACAGCAGATGGTGTTGGAGGGTCGGAAGCCTGCGATGAGCCCGAGAAATACGCTAACCTTGGCAATACCTTTGTCTTAATTCCCATCGAGAATGAAGATATTTACCCTATCAAAACGCAGATACATATAAGCTATGATTATCCTTTAGCTGATAAAAATCTAGCAAAATCTAATCTCGACTTAATTCTTTCAAATTTTAGGTTTGTTAATGTCAATCCTTAACTTTCTTGAAACTCTCACAAGGCTTAATTTATCAATAAACCTTAAAATATACTCTACCTCCTCCTACCATCTTCAGGGTATTTCTTTACACCTTCCATAGAGAACATTCTAAAAGGTTTGTAGCATTTTGGAGGTATAGACCAACACGAAGGATTAACTCATAATAAAAAAGACAACACCATGACTAAGAAAGCTCATCCAAGTCCAAAAAGTATTATCCGCTTTGTAATTTCCCTGTCTGGCGTTATGTTACTGGTAGCCTTTGTGCTTGTTCTTAGAACTCTATTTACCCAATATCAACTTCTTCCACTTCGTACTCAGTCATCGCAACAACCAGTGTCTCAGGCTCTTTCCGTAACTCCAGTTACCTCAATCTCGATGGATAGCGAGGATATCTCCGTCTCAGTGGACTGGCAGAATGAAAAGAGTATCAAGAGTCAATTTCAACTTGGAAGATCGAGAAAGTCATCAGAAAGCACCATCTCTATCCTAATCCAGAAGAGCAGTAAGAGAAGCTCAGGAGGAGAAGGAGGTGGAAACAAACCAAACCTAAAATTAGAATCCAGCAGTTAAAGAAAGCCGGCTTTAATCCACAGTCTGGCAAGCTCTGGCATACCGATAGCATTATCCTCTGGTGGTACGGGCAAAGAAGAATCATCTTTACTGCCACTGAAAACAGAACCAAGTTGGGGTACGCCAGGGTTTATCAATCAGCCTCCTCCCGACAAGTCAAAGACTTCTTACAAAGACTGGTTTATCTTTCCCAAAGCCAGATTAGAATTATCCACTCGGATAATGGCTCTGAGTTTGCCGGAGAGTTCGAAAAGGCATGTTTACAGCTGGGCATTAAACAAGTCTACAATCGGGTCAAAACACCTAAAAACAATCCTGCTTTAGAAAGATTTAACCGGACTCTACAGGATGAGTGGTTAGAACTGTCTGAATTTGGCCTAGACGAAATCTCAGAGGCTAATCAAGATCTGACTGGCTGGCTGATCGAATACAATTTCAGAAGACCCCACCACTCTCTTGATTACCAAACACCAATCGAGTATGCTTGCCAGTACTACTCTCAAGTGTTACCGATGACCCCTGCCAGTGCAAAAAATTGACTTCCTGTAGTACAATCTTAGTCTTAGACTATATGGAAAGGATGCGAGAACTACCACAAGACTATTCAAACTTCCACACACTTAACCAAAGGACAAAAGAATTTATTAGAAAATTACCTACCCTGCCTCTAGCCGAAAGAGAAAGACAATTTCTAACTCTTATTGCTCAACATCTTGATCGACCAATTGCTCAGCAAGGACTTCAATCATTAAAAGAGAAAATAGCAGATATTTATCAAAACTCCCGTTCTGAGAGTAATCCTCATAAAACTAGGGAACTATCAAAACTAGCAAAAGAAGATTATTGGAAGTTTCTATCAGAGAATTCTGTCTGGAATGTTTTTTCAGATCAAAGATTTGAGCCCGCCATACAAAGCCATTTTTTTAGAGGATGGCGAAAAGCTGAAAAATTCATAGAAAGTTTCCGAGATGCGGCAATTTCTCACTCTCGCCCTTATGACTTAAGCATTATCATAGGCAGGTTTGCTTCAAATGTCGGAAACCGTAGGAACAAAATTGACACTATTGAGATTACGATAACCAGAATCCTATTGAAGGATGTCTTAAAAGAGGTGGGTTTAGACCCAAACTCACCTGAATTCTCACTTATAACCTTAAAACTAGCCAGGCATGTTTTGGGAAAAAGATTAACAATGTTTATTTCTGACTTTATAACCCAATTTTCTTATCAATTAGAAACAAGAGTTTTTCCTGCAGATTCTTATTTTGCAAAAATAGTCGGAAAGATATCCCATTTTACAGGAGCATTGATGAAACTGCGAAGGGAAGAACAAAAAATCTTGGAAAAAGAGTACCCAGGGAACGAAGAAAATGTAGATAAAATAATCGGCACTATTATTTTCATCAGGTGGTCTAATTTAAGTGAGAGTGAAAGGGTAAAAATTAGAAGGGAACTCATTCAAAATCTTTTAGATAAACAATTTGAAACCGCTCTACAAAAGATAAGGGAATATTATACTTATAATCCTGAATTACTATCGAATTATGGTGCATTAAGATTAGGCTTTCGTACAGATTAGGTAAGAAATCTAAGGGCAATTTTCTTCACCAATTACCTTTATTTAAGGTATATCAAGTTCTAAACCTTTGTTCCTTATTTACCTATAAGTCTGTTCTTAAGTTTCTCTCTTCTCGCGGGGTTTGTTGTTATTGGCGTTAATAATCTAAAAAATAATTCTCTTTCTTTTTGTCGGCCTATTTTTCGTCTCTCGCTATCAATCATAAATTGCCATTCCCTATGCTGTTGAATGATTCTAGAGAAAACTTCTAGGCCTCTTCCACGAACATCTTCGTCGCCGATTCTTTCTCCCCAAGCCACCAACCAAGAGGCAACTGTTGCTACTCTATGAGGATTTGTCTCTATATCTGAATCAACCAAACTATTAAAATTACCTAACGAAGAAGCTTTGTCAAGGCGTTCACCACGACCAGCTCTACTGAGTTGCAACTCAACTCCTATCAAAGGCTTAGTGGGGTGATCGTTGGGTAAAGAATCATAAGTGGAAGATAAGATCCTCTCTCCTTGTAGAATAAGGCTTTTGGCCCCTCCTGTGCCATAATACAACACAGAAGCTGCAAATAGTGTTTTGGCCTCATCACGAGCCATTTCCGGAAGAAAATCATGCCTTCGTCCCTTATGGTCTTGGACAACTCCCCTTAACTCTTCTCTTAATGTCTTACTTCTGTAAACAGTCACAATTGTTTTAGTAGCTTCCTCTAAAGGGGGCAAGGCTCGGGAGGGCAATTTGGCTTGATTGGCCACTGTTTTAAGAGCATCAACATGGATTCTAGCCAAACAAGCTAAAATAGCTCTTTGTTCCGGGTCGTGAGCTAGTTGAGACACTTCTTCATCGGTTAAGGGCAAGCTTGTAAGGCCCAATCCTATTGCTGCTAGTTCGGCCGCCATAATGACCCGACCGTTCTTTCTGGCAAACTCCGCTGCCTCAACAGCTTGACTTATCTAGTCTTCTCTCAATCTGCATATGGATGAGTATTATATGAAAACATTCTATTAAGATCAAGTTCTTGTACAATCTCGGTACTTTTTAGACATTCCTCCTTTCTCTAAAAGATAGTCTAAGGGTGATTTAAAACCTAAAGACTCATGGGCTCTTTTGGTATTATAGGATATTTGATATTCTCGCGGTTGAAAACATGTTGCGATTCACAAAAGAGGGAGGGAACAAATGGCACTACAGGCTTTGGGAGTTAGCGTCTTAGTTGGAATTGTTGAAGATTCAATGTATGTTTTAGAGTTGACCGAGAAGGACTTAAGGCCTGAAGAATTAAAACCACCTGTCAGGTGTTTTACGTTGGCACATGTAGGTTTTTCGAGTTTTCTTGGTTTTTATTTTCTTATTAATCCGGTAAGTAGAGTTAGAGGTAGAAATACCAATCTTTTTTATTCTTAATCACCAAGCTAACCTAAGGAGTATTAAATCCAGTCCTTTCTTTGGGTTAACCACATCTTCTTCTTGAGGTTTTAAAATTCGATGGATAGTTTTTGGTTTAGTAGATTTTCTTTCTATTCCCTTCCATTTCAGATAATCATAGGTAGTTCTTCCTCTTTCAATTCAGCGCTAAACAGTATTTCCAAGAATACCTAGTTCTCTTACAGTCAAAGCTATATTATGGCACTATTTCTAGGAACAGATAAGAGTACTTGTCAGAAATCGCAAAAAATAAAAAGGGTAACAGGATATTTTAACCTTGCAATTTTAGGTATCGGATCGTATTTTAATACTTAACTTAAAAATGATATATTAAAATGATATACCTTGAAGCAATGCAAGAAAATTACTTACACCCTTCTACTTTTTCTAAAAATCAACCAGACCAACCTTTTAACTCGGTCCAACGCCCAAATTATTGGAAGACAGGATTTGTTATGTCTTTAATAACGCTATTTCTGGCACTAGGATTATTAGCTTACTTTGTAAAAAATAATAACGAGTTAAGTAATAAGTTAGCTAAATCTGTTACAGAATGTAAAACTTCAATTAACCCCTCAATTACCCCCTTGGCCAACCAACAACAGAATACTTCCCAAGGAATCTCCATAAAGATAGATCCTTATAGACTTGATAATGAGCAAGGAAGAATGATTGCTACCTTCCAAATCACCAACCTCAATAAAGAAATTAGCATTAGTAAAGTGACTTACTGGACAGATAAAATTGGCGCCTGTAAAGCAAAAACACAGGAATTTTCTGAATTTATCAAGATACCTGCTGAAGAGATTAATGATTATGTCTTTTTCCAATTTTCTGACGCAGAAAAGGGTATATCTGAAATTTATGCCTCTTCTCCCAATCCAATATTTCAATGTGGAGATTTAACAGAATAATTTTAATAATATTCCACCTAGAAAGAAGTTACTATTTTTATTACTCAATCTCCAAATACTAAATAAATTTTAAATACTTCAAAACCTCATCCTTAAATGCCTGATCGCCAATTAATGCCCGCTCTCTTAATTCATACTTTGCGCTTTCTGATTTACTAATCATATCTTCTAATATTGATAAATAATCTGAAAATATTTTTTTATCTCCCCTTTCGAATGCATTTCTGGCAAAATATAAATTCTCCGTCAATATGGTTGTTGGAATCCAGTAGTTTACTGGTTGATCGCCTTTTGTAAAACTACCGACAAAGGCAGTAATTTTATCTTTTCCTTGCAGGATTGCCTTTGCTAATCTTCTATTACCATCGTAAACAGAATAAATAAGTTTATTATCTTTTTTCTTTTGGACAACAATAATCGGATGTTTATCTCTAGCTAAAGTTTTCCGAGTAAGGTTTAGGGTAAAATTAAGTTGTTTTCTTCTTTCCTGGGCATTCTTTGGGACACGATAAAATTTCATTACCTCATAAGCTGGCAATTTCCCATCCCCCACTACTTTAGTCTGTTGAAGTTCAACACCAAACCATAAGTCTGAAATATTCATACTTTTCTTCTGCCAAGAAACATTTTCAGCAGTCACAAAATAGATAAGACCGATTTTTAATTTAAACCCCATACAAATTCCATGAAATCCATTCCAAAAATCCCGCGGTTTTGCTAATTCTGGAGATTTAACCCAATCTGAAATATCTCTGTCTATAGCCTTCCAGCTTTCTTTCGGCACCCTTCTTAGAAGGTTTCTAAACTCGTGTTTGATGTAAGAAGTGGCAACCTTTTGTCGAAAGTTATCGTAGATATGTTCTGGATTTACTAATTTGGTGGTTATTTCCATTTTAGATTAGTGAAATTATCGCTTTTGCAAGTTGAGCTGAATCGTGGCGTACCAAACTCCTTGTCAAAGTATCACTTGGAGTTTTCGTGTAAATTTTATTGGAAACAAAATCTCCCCTTATTACTTTCGCCTTAACCTTACCCTCAAGATCATCCTTTACAGGGACAGATTTAACCCTCTTATACCATTCTAGCGCCTTTTTCGGAATTTTCCCCTTGTTTACTAAAACATAGTCCAGCCTACCCTTAACTAAATACTTTTCAACCTCGCTAAAGAAATCATAAGCAGTATAGTTATTTGTCTGTCCCCAACGAGTCATAAGATTCATAACAAAGATAACCTTAGCTTTGGCTTTCCTCAACGCCTGCGCAACTCCTTCTATAACCAAATTTGGAAGTACACTAGTATATAAATCTCCAGGACCAAGAACTACTAAGTCTGCCTCATTTATTGCCTGAATTGCTTTTGGATTAGCCTTTACTTTTGGAAAAACACCTATTTCTACTATCCTATATCCCGCTAAGTGTTCTGGTGGTTCATCTATTTCATGCTCTCCTAAAACTTGACTTCCATTGCTATAAAGAGCAACTAAATTCGTTTTCTCGTATGTAACAGGTATAATTTTTCCTTTAACCTTGAGAAATTCACAAGTTTTTTCAATCGCTTTTTTCTGGGAGCCATAGATGTCAGTAAGTGCGGCCATGAACAAATTTCCAAATGTCATACCACTTATACCCACACCCGAATTGAAACGATAAGTAAACAGCTTCCTGATAAGGTCGTTTGGTCTTTGTTTAGATAACGCTACTATGCACTGTCTAATATCTGAGGTTGGAAGTAAACCAAATTCATCTCGAATCACGCGATTGCTTCCGCCATCATCCATCATTGAGACGATAACCCCAAGATCTACTGGAAATTCTCTTAGCCCTGAAAGTACGGTATAAGTTCCTGTTCCTCCTCCTATTACTAAAATTTTTTTCTTTCTTATATTCATAAACCAAGTCTTTAAAAAACTTGGGAATTTGTTAACCTCTCTTTAAATTATAAACTATTAATTAACACCAAACCCTACAAAATATAGATACTTTTATAAATCCTCTTTACTACAACTTCCCAAAAAACTAGAATAAAAAACTTTAAATGGAAAAGTCTTTAACACTGTACATTCAATGGAATTAAAAGATAAAATACCTTATATAATTTGCGTTTTTGAATCGTTAAATTTAGATCAAACTTTAGCACTAACTCAAGAATAAAATATTAAAAATGTCGTCAAATAAACAAAGAGTTCTTATCGTTAGCGATTACTTTTATCCCCACTGGACAGGAATTGTTAAATCGGTTTTTAACATCGCAAAAAGTCTTCAAAAAGAATTTGAGTTTTGCGTCCTAACCGTCCGCCATCAACAAAACCTAAAAAAACAGGATTTTATCGAAAAAATCAAAATAATCCGAGAAGATTATCTATTTTCCTTAAGTCGAGCTAAGATATCACTTTCTTTAATCACTAAGTTTATAAGGATACTTCCCCAACACGATGTCGTCTTTCTTAATAGCCCACTTTCTCTAATACTACCGATTAGCATCATCGCCAAAATCTCAAGGAAAAAGATTCTTATCTTTCACCAAGGAGACCTCATCTTGCCTAAAGGAGTAACAAATTGGTTTATTGAAAGAATCTTTGATGTTTCTACCCTAACTGCCTGTCTTTTATCTAATAAAGTCTCTACATACACTCAAGATTATGCAAAAAATTCAAGAATTCTAAAATATTTTCTTAAAAAATTTATCCCCATTATTCCGCCAATAGATCTTAATGAAAAATTTCTTTCAACTTCCAAACCAAATAGGTCTTTAGCGAAAATAAAAACACTAAAAAGAAAAAAAGGGATACTTTTCGGTTTTGCGGGAAGATTTGTCGAAGAAAAGGGATTTGATGTATTATTTAAAGCGATACCCCAAGTTATTGAAAAAATTCCCCAGGTGCATTTTGTTTTTGCAGGAGAAACCAATATTCAATACGAAAAAACCTTTGAATCTTTAAAAAAAGAAGTCCAAAAACTTAAAAAACACTTGACCTTTCTTGGCCTTTTGGATAGCAAACAACTTGCGAAATTTTACCAAACGATTGACTTTATCATTGTCCCTTCACGAAGCGATTGCTTCCCTCTGGTTCAAGCCGAAGCAGTGCTTCATAAAAACCCCTCAATCGTTGCAAATATTCCAGGAGCAAGATTTTTAGTCAAAAAAACCGGATTTGGATTAATCTTTGAAAAAGAAGATTCCGAGGACTTGGCTGAAAAAATTATCAAAGCGGTTAAAATTAAAAATAGGCTTATGAAAAACTATCCTAAGGTTTTAGCTGTACTTAATAATAAAAGAAATACACTAAAGATTAAAGAATTTATCAAAGACTAAGAACTATTAGACTCGTTTGCTAAATGTCCTACTTTTTATATTTTTTATAAAGCAAATCTCCAATTTTTTAAACGCTACCTGAAGATTCCACATAAAAGATCAATTTATATAAAGCCAACCCTGTACTACTTTCTCTACTACCCCCAGCAATAACCACTTTCTCGCTATCCGGACGCAACCAAAATTCCCGATATCCTGCTTGCCATTCCCGATTTTCAACAAACTTAGATCTTGCACCTTCAACAAATGGAATCATCAAGATCCTCCCTGTCCCGTCATTTTCTACCTTCAACCAATATCTAAAATTCGGATCCTCCCATTCTTTCGGTGTAAGGTCATATATTCCAGGTTCAAAAGTTTTTTCAGTATAATTTTTAACATCCGACAAGGCAGCGGTTATTTGATCCTCAATATCCTCGCTTGGATTAAAAGGAAATCCCCCACTTCCGAATTCAACGCATTTAATAGGCATTTTTCAATTTGTCTCAGCGCTTTATCCATATTAACATTATTTTATTATTTTTGACAAAGCCAAAATAACTTGTTGAATATAAATTTCTTCGCTAGTTTATTAAATTTTAACACCCTAAATTTAACAAATTTCTAATAGTATTTACCAATTCTCAAAGATGAACGCTATCCAAAAGCGTGCAAACAGCTAAGGGGGTAAAAACTAATAATAAACAATTTCAAAGTAACTGGTAGTGGGAATGAACTTGTTGTTAAGTATTTCTCCGGAATTTGTGTGGAATAAAATCTCCATATTTGTACTACCTAATTTCTGCATTGTCATAAGCAAAATCCCAACAGATGCTGGACTATCTAAATAGTCGTTATCTAGCAAATACAATCTTTGGTAATCAAATTCTTTTAATATCTGAAGAGTAATTTCGTCTTTATCTCTCGCCTCGGTACTTGATAAATAATGCGAAAAGTCAACTGAAGCAACTACTACAGTATTATCATTAAACAAACTACTCAACTTGGTAGCTAGGATCTCCGATTCTTCTTTCGATAAACTTCTACTTACTAAAATAGGTACTACTTTCGCATCAGGTAAATAATATTTAATAAAAGGCATAATAGCCGATAAGGAATGATCATCTGGTAGAGTCTTTTCGTCAACCACTACTAACTGACTTCCAATAAGTGCGCCAATTATAGATTCATCAGCATGAACAATACCTAATGGGGTTTCCCAATCGTAAAGACTCGTCAATGCCTCAAAATTACCTCTTTCGTAATGATTTGGTCCAACTAAAATAATTGTTGTAGGTTTTTGAGTTGAAAGCCTACTAAAAAAATCCGCTATTACATCCGAAACCAGCAAATGGTGGGGAATTATTCCACCCCTTACGCGAGTCGAAAATGATAGTTTATTCTTACTTCTATTTATCGCCAAAAAAACGTTTGTTCATCAAAAAATTTAATCCAGTGCACAGGGTTAATTTTTAAATTATAAGTAGTTTCCGATGTAGTCGGGACACTACTTTTATAAACGGGGTAAGAAGATTTACTATAAAAGACAGACCCTGTTACTACCAATAAGAAGACAATGAAAAATACTTTAACTATCACCACTATTTTTGTCATCATTAGAAGAGCCTGGAAAATTATCACTTTTTACCCTTCTTGTAATTGCTTCTGATCGATAATGCTCTCCTACTCTAAAAAGTTTTTTAACCTTATCCTTAACTAAGTTAGCCAATCGACTTTTGAAAACCTTTATTTTTACAATTCCTCCATTCCTAAGGAATAAATAAGATAGAACTGTCAATGTTAAAATGACTATCAGAAATAAACTAATAAGATTTTCTTTTTGATTCAGGGTACTCCTCACGCTTTCTCTACTCTTTTCAACAATTGACTCAATTCCGATATATTTAGATTCTTCAACTACCTCAATTGACCCTACCTCCGATACTCCAGAGATCTCAGGAGAATACATCAGTGAAATAGAAACTGGAGGAACGATAAACTTTCCTGCATTAACTACCCTTGCCCTATAAGTGTAAATGTTTTCACCAGCATTTATTTTATAAAGCGACAAAATAATCCCATTCTCTGTTACTTCTCCACCTACCAAACCCCCATACCCATAATAATCCGGTTGGTTGAATCTCTCATTTTTAAATGATTGGTTTATAGGAACCAAACCCGCAGGCAAATCGTCCTTGATAACACCATAATTTTCTTCTGCTTGTAAACCTTTTACTGTAATTTTTACAATAACGATATCTCCAACTCCAAAGCTAAAACCCAATCCTCTTTCATTAACAAATTCTTTTTTGATCGAAAAACCGCGATTTACAGCCTTAGCATTTTTATCTGTATGAAACTCTCTCACTAATAGAGTCGAATAAATTTGTCCTTCACCTTCTTTAACCACAGAAAGTGTCGAACCATCTGGTCTTATTTTTGAAATTGGTACATCAATCTCTTTTATGACTTGTTTTGCATCAGTAACTTTTCCTTGGGAAATTTGCTTCCCATCCAAGGTAACAATGTAACTATAATTTGGCTCTAGCTGTTTAAATGTATTCGAAAACTCAGCCAAAGCTCTTACTGCCTGGGATGCTGCAAAAGTATTTGACCAATATAGGTTTTTGTGTCGAATTAGATATTTTGCTCCTTTAATCACTAAATCTCTATCTCCTCCGGCAAGAAGAAGAGCTCTTATAGCTAAAGCAGTCGATGCTTCTTTTGAACCAAAATTTAATTTATTCCCTGCTTCCCAGAAAACAACATCCCCTTGAGTTTTTGCTAACGAGGAAAGTTGAATCAAACCATTACTCTGTGGGTTTTTATCACCATTTAGATAATTAGCCATTACCGCAATGGATAGAAAATCGGGGCTTATATTATTAAGGTCAGTCAATCGCTTAACCTTTTCTTTTTCACCAAGCAAAATTAGACCGTAATTCTTTGCGATTGACTCCTCTTTATTGTATGGTATTTTTTGGCCAGTATTTGGGTCAAAGGTAAATTCTTCCTCTAAATATCTCTTGGCTCTAGCTAGTACCTCATCCTCAACCTTGAAACCTAACTTCTTTGCTTGTAAAAGATATTCTATAACATAAGAAACTATAAAGGGGTCCGATCTGCCCCTAAACCACCAAGTCCAACCTCCATCCTTCTGTTGCTGGCTTGTGAGAAGTTCGATACTTTTTTGTATTATTTTATCCAAGTTCTTATCTTCGGGAACATCCGAAAATAAATCAGGGTTGGTCTTTGCTATAATCGCTGGTACAAATCTACTGGTGGTTTGTTCTACACATCCATAAGGATAATTGATTAAATATTTCATAGTTGGTTGAAGAGAACTTAGGATATTAGGCGTTAAGTACAAAGTAATTTTTGATTTATCTTTGTCGATATCAACTGCAAGCTTAATGTTATAACTTTTCGTTCCCTCTCCCGATTCCCCTCTTTCCTCTTCAAAACCGAAAGCTCTTATAGGAATTTCTTGTCTAACAATATCAGACAAGCTAGGGTTATCCTTAACCTTTGCTGAAAAAACAAGCTTTGATCTCTCATTTTCCTTCGTTGGCTTTATCTTCCAGTGAAACTTCTGCATTGTGTTAGATTTTATCAGCGCAGAATTTTGTTCTTCTTGCTCCACTTCCCCCGAATCAAATTCAAGGCCTACTTCAAAAGTGTGATCCTGCTGGGTAAAGTTTTGAACTAACGCTGAAACTACAACCTCATCTCCTTTACGAAATATATTAGGTAGTATTGGGCGAATTATTACATCTTTTGTAACAACAATTTCAGTTGTACTCTGCCCAACTTGTGTATCAGCTGTTGCTGCAACCGCAGCTATCACCCAAGTTGTTAGATTATCGGGTAATTTAAACCTCACTTGTGCCCTGCCTGACGAATCAGTACTAATCGAGGGGTTCCAATAAGCTGTATCTTTATAGACAGTTCTTGCAGAAACTTTATCATTGTGAACCCAAATGCCATTTGCAAAATAGCTATGGTAATTTTCAACCAAAAGGTTATAGACACTAACCTTCTCCGTCTGCCATTCGATAGAATTTACCTTCAGTTTCCTTCCTTTATCGTCAAGTAGGGTGTCCCCGATCTGAATACTCCCAGCCTCCTTCCAGGCGTCGTTTGACCAAACTATGTGGTCAGCTGTAACTTTAAGATTTCCGTTGATTATCAAATAACCTGACTCCTCAGCTTTGTAAGTTTTAAGAACTCTCGCTTTGACCAATGTGGAATCGTAACCACTCTTTCTCGTCAAAACATAATCCCCTATCTTAACATCTTCTATGTTCTTCAGCTTACCATCAGCCATCAAAACCTTAGTTCCCCCAACAAAACAACCACCCATTTCCGCAGGAACATAGAAAAAAATACCTTCTAATGAATGGGCTCTGCTTGTTGAATTAAACCTCTCCTTCCAAAAAGTATCAAATATATTCCCAAGTCTACTATACGAAAGTTCAAATATAGCTTTATCAACTGCCCATAAAGCAAGATCCCCTGAGACAGGTTTACCCTCTACATCTGTAGTAAGGATATCAACAGTCACAGTCTCCCCAGGACCGAATCTTTTACTATTAGGAGTTATATTTATAACAACTTTTTTGCTATCTGACGAGACACTCAAGTTAATTTCGTCAAAATTTAAGCTTTTATCGGAGAAGCTTGAAACATTAGCATATATATTAGGTATATCAGTGTTGACAAGGGGGATATCAACATAAGTATTTTTACCATCAAGGTGGACAACTCGAAATCTATCAAGCCTACCCCTTTCTAATGACAAGAAGATATCTCTATCAGGAATCTCAGAATAAATGTAAAACCTTACGGATTCATTAGGAAAGTATTTCCGTTTATCAGCCGATATGGATATATCTTTAAAGACTTTGTCCTTTTCATATACTGGCTGTCCTTCCTCAGTGACATAAATGAAAAACTCATGAGATATTAAATTCCCTCGAGAGTCTTTACCTTCAACTGTCAACGTATATAATCCAGTCTTGGAGGGAGTAAACCTAAAATTGGCCTCACCTTGACTGTCCGTTTTTGTAAAGATATCGGGTAAACTTTCTCTTACTTCTTTATAGACTGGATACTTTTGGTTTGGGTCATCATACTTGATCCAATCACTACGTTGAATCTTTGCCTTCAATTCCACTTCTGAAACACTAAAGTTGTTATTGTACGGAATTAATATAATGGGTAAGTCAACAGTTGTATTTACTTTTTCATTTCGCCCTACATCCTTCCTGAATATTGCATACTCCCCAGAATAGATTAAGATGTTTTTCCTACTAAAAGCGGGGCTTTGTACTTCACCTTCAGTAGTAACCTCTATAGAAAAAATTTTATTTAAACCCACGCTAAAATTAACCTTAGTATCAAGATTTACCTCTGCCTCCCCGTCTTTATTCAGTATTGTATTTCCTTCTGTAACTATTCCACCAGTCCAATAGCCATATCTATAGTTATCACTTAATATCGGTTTTTGTCGATTGGTTAGATAATCGTACTGGTAGTAGTCAGACGAATAAACTACATATTTTACTTTTTGACCAATTAAGGGTTGACCCGAAAAATAAGTTCCACTAATTTTGAAGGTAAGTCGATCGCCTGCTATCAATTCTGTTACAGGGGCTGTGATATCAATAAAAAACTCAGGTTTTCTAAAGTATTCAATGCCGAATGAAGTTGAACCAGATGAAAATTCATGACTCCAATAATCAGCTTCCCCAACTTGAGAATCAATATTTACACTCAATTGATAATTACCAACTTTAGAATCTTCTGGAATTTGGTATTGACCTTCTATCGTTCCTCTCTCTGAAATTGAAATTTTCTTCTCAAAGACCACCTTTGCATCAATTGAGGATCTATAAATCCTCACTAGGGCTTCTCCAGATGGAATCGAATATCTTGCATCGTCATCATTTCTTAAAATTGCTTTAAAATAAACGGTGTCTCCGGGTTTATAAAGAGGTCTATCAGTAAAAATAAAATACCTCAGTGGTCTTCCTTTCGGTATAAAATCTTTATAATAACTCTCACGATTCATGTATTTCAAATTCAAAGGCACAATTGCTCGATCAGCTCCCCTTTGAACCAATGCTATATCTGCCATAGCATTAATATCTGCTCGAGCAATTCCCTCTGTGTCGAAGGAAACTATCTGGAGTTCCTTAGGAATATCCTGCAAATCCATTATCCTTATCACTCCATCCGAAACGCTTCTTTTGGTCTTGAAATCTTGCCCCCAAAATATAAACTGATTATCTCCCTCCCTTACCAAAACACCAAAATTCGATCTTATAACAAAGGATTCTGCGCTAATAGAACCAATTTTGACTTTTAGATAAAATATTCCTGTCTCTGTAAAAGGAAGCGAAATTTTGGTATTTGTGTAGCCTTCTGTCCCCAGGTTCTGCTTCAACGAAGTTATGTATCGAAATTGGCTAACATCTGGGTTCTTATTTATCTGATTTCCATCTTTATCGTGGACAAGATACCTGATCACCGAACCCTCGTCAGCTTCGTACATCTCGATTTCTGCATCACCTTTTAGATCATACCCACTTATAGTTATAACTGGCTCGTCGGTGGAAGCAAGCGGTATCAACCCTCCACTATTAAAACATTTGTCCCCTCCAAAAATGTGATCTGAGGCCTCAAATATCCTGACACTGTTCCTTGGACTTCCTGATTGCCTTGCTTGAACTGTACTTGGCCTTGTCCTTCCAGCTGCAGAGTTTCAGTTAATTGCTCTTTCTTCCCTAAAAGACTGTTAGAAGAATAATATGCTCCTAAAGAGGTTAAAAGAAAAAGAAGAATGCTAATCCAAAAAGAATTTTTATTGAAAAATAAAATTTTAAAATTTTTCACTAAGATATTTATCTTTTAATTTTTTTATATATATCTAATAATTTTTATAACCGCTATTTATTCTTACCTCGAATATCTTGACTTCTAATATCCTAAAATTTTCTTGACAGGGCCACTAAAACAGTATAAAAACATTAGACGCCTTTATTCAACTATCTTTTAAAAATCAAGAAAAAAATAAATTTATTTTGAATGTATCTCATAACTGTATATAAAGCCTCAAGATCGGAAAATGAATTTAACAACATACCTAAGCATTACTCCGCAGGTGAGCAAAACCAAATTACACTGGCTTTAATTACTTCAATTGACTTAAAAATTAAACTAGGGACAGAAATAATCTCCATTAACCTCCAGCCGCGACAGCAATCAGCACCTTACCTATTTCTCTTATCCTATTAACAGCTGAGGATATTTTATCACTACTTACACTTGCGCCTGCGAAATAAACCTTATCTTTCAAGCGAAATAACCCACAATTACTAATCCAATAAACACCGTTTAGATGTTGCGTGCCGGACTTACTACCCAAGATGTCAATCTCCAATTGATCAAAAAGATAATAAATATTACGAGATGTTTTCAACTTTTCCCTCAAAAAATCCCAATTCTCACCCTCTTTTGAAAAGATATACTTAAATAAAATCAGAAAATCCATTAACGAAAAATAAGTTAAAATCTCACCCCTCTTACTAGTCAAAGTAACATCTTTTAAACCCCAAATTCTGTGCGCATTCCTTTGTAAAACTTTTCTTCTGGGTAGAAAATATCTAGACAAAATAAGGGCAGAGGAATTACAGCTATACTTTATCATCAATCCCATTAGGGTAAGTCCATCGATTTTTATCAAATTTCCTTCCTTATATAAATCATACAAAACATCAGTACCATAACCCTCCAAGTCTTCTTTAGAGATGGTTATTACCCTGTTAACTATTTTCTTTTCGTCAAGAAGCCTTAAAAATTCAACCGCCAAAAAAACTTTTGAAAGACTAGCAGAACAAAATGTAAGAAAACTTTCTTTCTCAAAGATAACCTTGTATCTATTACCTTCTATTTCTGCTAAAAGTATGGATTCGTTTTTAATATCTTTCATCCAATCACTACGGGTATAGCATAACCAGTTCCTGCATTGATTTTTCCCTTAGATTGCTTCAACTGAGAGTCAGTACACCCAAAAGCTTCCAAACTAATATTAACATTTCCCTCATCGTCTTTGAACCAATACACTCTGTGCAAAATATCCATTTTCACTAAACCCTCTTTAGTTCTCAGTTCCCTGGTTAAAGGTCTAACATTAGACTGAGCCAGCCAAACAATTTCTTCGGGAGGAACATTCTCCAAAACATAGGCAACCTCCCTCAGTTTAGATGCATCTGATCCGCTCCTATCTCGCAATACAGTCTTAGAAAACAATATATCACCCCGAATCAAACCCAAGAGGGCTTCCTTACCCCAGCGTTTCAAACCTCGGTAATTAACAACATACTCATAGCCTGATGCTTCAAGCTTAACCCATGGAAACTCTAATAACTTTTGATCTGAGGCATCGCATTTCAAAATCTTTTGTCCAGGCACTATATCAGGCATAAACTCTCTTAACTTTTCCAAAAAACCTCTATAACCAAAATAAGAAGAATGCAAAGGGTTAATTATCGGTATACTGTATTTGGCAACAATAGTTGTAAGTTCTTCTGAATAATCGCTATCCAAAAAGATTTTATTACTACAGAATTTCAAAATTAAATCAGGATTATAACCAGACATCTTATTCTCAATTAAAAATTTCTGAGCATCCCAAAAATGGGCATTAAATCCCTCACGATTTAAGTTTAGAGTTAACTCTTCATAAGCCCTCCAGAAAGGATTTTTTCTACTACCTAAAACTAATATTTCCTCAAATCCTCTACCCTTTAACCAAGACAGTAAATCTGAAAAAAGATTCGGTTGATTGACAATTCCTAACTCCTTTTGTCTAAAGTCTTGTAATCCTAGAGCCTGGACCCTGGGGTTAATTTCAAGAACCTTAAAGCCCAAATTTGGATCCTGGTATATATCAAGTCCACCGTAGCGCATAGAAGAATCTCCATAGCTATCTATCATCAGACTCCTAATTACAATGTTGGGATTTGCACCAATAGCAATACAATTTTCCTTTAAAGAAAATCTATCAATAAACGAAACAATTCTTAAGGTAATCTCTCTCAAATTCCGAAATTCCAATTCTGAAAGACAAAGAGGTTCCGAGGTTATTAAAGTTTCTTTCAAAAAAGAATCAATTGAGCCGAAATAGCGAGGACTTCTCTCATCTCTTCGCTCGGATTCAACTGAAGGTACTACTCTTTCTACAAACATAGAAGTACCCTAAACCCTTCTTTTCTTGTTTTTCAGATAGATCTCCACCTCTTTCCTTAAATTTTACTACACTCGCTCACTTCTAAAAACTTAAACCCAATTTCATTAATCAAAATCCGAGAAAGAATTTACATAGTTGCAAAATACGCACTCATTATGGCTCGAGGGAGGTTCATCTGAATTTAAAATCCCGATTGCTTCATCTATTAAATCCATGGCCCTTTTAATAGAAGATACAACCTTCTTGGGTTCAACACTAAACTCTACTATTCCTCCTTCAAAAATCTTTTTGGGATAAAAGTAAATAAGGTAGGCTTCATTCTCAGTTTTAAAGCCGTTTCGGTTAAGAAGGAGGGTATAGATATCAAGCTGGTGAAGGTAATAATCTAAAGTCTCGCCTTTTGGGGAACTTCCTCTTGTTTTGTAATCAAGCGGGATAAATACGTCACCATCTACCAAAAGATCGTCAAAGGCGCCATACACTTTAACATTTTCTTTTTTAAAAGAAAGCGATGTCTTCCAGTATCTCCATTTATTAAGAATTTCCAAATCCTCAAACAATACTCCCCTAACCTTTCCCTGAATCTCAGGAGGAAGACTTCCCCTATACTTGTCGAAATACTCCTTAATTTTTAGATCCATCCCACCCGGAAGTGAAGGGAAAGCTCCACTTGGTCTTTTGTGACCCTTCTTGATATGAAGCCAAAAACACCTTGGACATTCAATCAAAAGGGAAATTGTTGAAGGAGAAAGATTATAGATTTTTGTATCCATAAATTGCTCGATCCTACTTGCCCCTTCTTGTATAAAACAGTAGGTTTTAAAGAATATCGAGTAAATAGAGAATTTGGACCTAATTAAGCTAATATTTCAAACTTTCTCCTAAATTAACTGTTGAATCTGAATGTCGAAAGAATCTCTTTAAGCCAGTCCGAAAGAATTATTTCTCCGCTTTCTTCTTCACGGCTAAAACTCTTTTCAAAAGTAACTACCACCTTACCTTGATTTGGTATAAGTATAAAGGTCCCTCCCCACGAACTACAATTATTAGTAGAAACTAGTCCTTTCTTCCCAGCTAAAGTGATATCGGTATAATAATATCTGCAGCTAGGATAATAGCTAAAGTTTCGTCTAAACCAATTTGCAAGATCACTATTGTCAAAGTTATGAATCGTAATATTAAGTACATCCTGACAAACCTCTTTACCCGCTTGCGGACCTCCTTGAGGGACAAGGCAACTTAAAATTGTCACTTCTTCGCCTTCTTTGTGTTTACCAAGAGCCAAATACGAAGTAGAAGGAGGTTTAGGTCTGGTGTCATATTGTATACTAAATTTGGCAATATTGTCTGTATATGTTTCCCAATCGCCTTTGGGTAAGTACTGGATTGTAATTGACTGTCGAGAAGAAGTTACTTCAGCTCCAGTAGGAGATGGTGTCTCAGGTAGCTTAGTTGCCTCAGGGATTGTAACGACCCCCAACTCCCTACCGTCTTTAAGTCTACATATACGAGAATTATTTAACTCCTCAAATTCCTCTATAACTATTCCACCTAAACTTATACAATCTTCAAAACTGATAATTTTTGAAACTTTCTTAGGTTTTTGACTTTGATAAAGAAGAAAAACACCAAAAATAATAACTACCATAAGAAGAAAAGCTATTAGGAAAGAGATTACTAACTTTTTAGTATTTACTACTTTCGGTCTAGATATCATAGGTGTATCTTTTAAACCTTGATTTTGAATATTTTGTAAATTAGGGTTTTGTTTTAAATTCTCACCTTCTTGCACTATCATATTTTTTAACATACTACTGCTTCTTATACAAATCATTTTAGTCAAGAAGTTCAAAATCTTTTTATCCATAAATTGTTCAAACATTACAAAACTTAATCAGAATGTTAGTATTACAAAAATTGTGCTAAGATCTATTCTATATGAACTGGTTTTTCTTTGCACTTCTTTCTGCATTTTTTGCCGCGCTAACTTCCATTCTTGCCAAGGTTGGAATCAAGGATGTCAATTCTAATTTAGCAACAGCCATAAGGACACTTGTTATCCTTATTTTTGCTTGGCTGATTGTTATCTGGCAAGGAACCCTTAAAGAAATAAGTACGATATCAAGATTTTCTCTAATTTTTTTGATACTTTCAGGTATCGCAACGGGTCTTTCCTGGCTTTTTTATTTTAGAGCCTTACAACTTGGACAGGCTTCACAAGTTGCACCTATAGACAAATTGAGCCTTGCCCTGACTGTAATATTAGCTGTTATTTTCCTTCATGAAAAAATTAACCTCCCAATTGCCTTTGGAGTTGCCTTGATGCTAGCTGGAACCTTTTTGATAGCCTTTGGAGGGAGATAGGTAAACCTGTCTAAAAAATTATAATTTAAATAAACACGAGGGTTATTACTCACTTAGATTAAAAAACAAGCAAAAAGCCATATTTAGGCATTTTCTGATAGGATTATCAATTATGGAAACCTCACCCGAGACCCTACCTTTAAGTGAAGAAATTCGATCAGAAATTGTAAAAGCGATAGATGGCCTCGACAAAACCTTTAAAAGTGCTGGAATTGATTACTTTATTATCGGTTCAATAGCAAGAAAATCCTATATGCAAGAGGAAGTGACAGACATATCCCCAGAAATAGATCTTCTAATTCCCAATAAGGAACAATCAGAATTATAAAAAAAATAATTGCAGAACTACAAGAAAAACACTCTCAAATAAATTTTGATACGAGCTTATCTAACATTCTAATAGAGGAAAATGGAGAATACTTCCTAAAGAGCATGGAAACATTAAATACCCACTTAAACCAGAACTATTTCAGCCCGTAGAACTCAGCATAAAAGGAACCCATTTCAACACTCTTCCAGCTCCAACTCTTCTTCACACTTTCACTTTTACTGGCGGTCCATTCCGCAAAAAAGACTGGGCTAACGCGATTATTTTTGCAAGGTGGATGCGAAAAAATAATTTCTCTTATGATCACTCACCTTACCTACCTTTTCACCAGTTCGGTAAGGACAGGTGGAAACAGTCTCCACTTAGAAAATTACAATATGCGTGGCGAGAAACTTTAGATTCGTTACCCAGCGACCTAAAAGAAAAGGTATTAAAAATTTATCAATTTAAACCAGTGCAAAAAGCCAGAGACTTGTTCAACTTGTTAGAAGAACTAACTTGCGGTGGAATTAATCTTACTAAAAGACAATAAGCCAAACTACATCCTGATGAAGATAAAGATTCCTCAAAGGATCTGGAGTTTATTTTCATCAATATTTTTGATAAACTTAAAACTATGGCAGGAGGTAAAGAAGGAGAGCCAAGAATTGTCCCTAGCCAGACTAGCGTCGAATTAGCTTGTGATGCTGACCTAAATGCGCTTTGGGAAGCCCAAGAAGATGCAGGACCCCCGCCGGCTAGGAGGATAACTGTTCAGGAGGCTTTACTTTCTCAAACAGAAGCTTTAGAGTCGGGAGAGGAAAAATCTTCTCCCTCCAAAAATTAAAGGTTAACTTCTCTTCTACTGGCAAACTTGTGATAGTAAAACCTAATCAATTCGACGGGTTCAAACTTCTAATGTTTAAACTCTTTAAATTTAAGAAATTTCTAATATATAATTACCAATGTCTATGACTGAGAAGGAAAATAATATGGATGACGATAAAACCTTATTTCAGAAGGATATAGATGCGGCGTTAAAAGTCTTCCCATATCCTGAAAAGGCTAAAGACTTAATAAAATCGCATCTTGAAAAACTTCTTCCTCTCTGGAAAAAATGGAAAGAGCAACTTCAAAAGGCAAAGGGAAAGTTTAATTTAGATACCTCCTCCCGATCAATTCCCTATGCACTTGAAGAAATAACAAAAGAAAATATAAAACGTACTAACTCAAAAATGATAATAGGAATTGTGGGAGCGGCTGGTTCCGGTAAAGACACTTTGGCAAAAGAAGCAGGATTGCCAAAAAGAGTATTACAAACAACAACACGCAATCCCAGGCCGGGTGAAAAAGACGCTGTAGATTATGAATCCTTAAGCGAAGAAGAATTTGAAGATGAAGGCTTATTTTTTAGGACAGATTATAAACCAGGTCGCGGAAGATATGGATTTAGAAAGGAAAATATTGATAAAGCTTTAGAAAAAGGGACTGCATACAAAATCCTGATGTTGGATGGGTAGTCATATATGTAATACCGGATGAGCCAGTATTTGCCCACCTTACACTGCGATATGCAAAAAGAATTTTAGAGGAAGGGGGAAACTTTGAAGAAGGAATAGAAGGTACTTTAGGTGAATGAAACATCTCCGAATTTAAGGATATAATAGATTTACTCTTACAGGGAGAAAATATTGCTTTCGTAGTCAATGACGATTTGCAAAGGGCTGCAAATGTTTTAAGACAACTTAACCCAAAAGATGCATATTCCAGAACTGAAGTATAAAAAAGGTTTAAAGCTAATTCTTATCAACCGAAGTCCGGGGCTATATCCGAATTCTGTGAAACTATATCACATAGCGGGTATGGAACATTGGATGAGGACTAAGTTTTTCTAGGTCAGACAAAGAAAAATTGAGTACTTTCAGGCTGATCTCAAGCATCAAGTTATCGGAATTGAGTTTAAAGAATTTCCTATCTTTATATTTTTCTCTTAAACTTGTTGGGAAACGAGTAATTTCTTGTAAAATATATTTTTAAAAATTTCAACCATAAGCAGATAGCCAACAACCAATAAACATATCATAACAAGTATATACCAAGGAAGATGAACAAATTTAAAAAAGTATCCCAAAGGACTAAAAGGGATAATGAATCCGATTAAAACAACTAAGGTAGTAGAAACTAAAAGAGCAATACTCGGAACACTTTGTAAAAAAGGTATCTTTCTAGTACGAATAATATGGATGACCAAAGTCTGCGTCGCTAAAGATTCCATAAACCAACCGGTCTGGAAACTACTTGCGCTATGACTAAAAAAATAATACATCAAGCCAAATGTAGCAAAGTCAAAAATCGAACTTATCGGTCCAAAAAAAAGCATAAACTTGCGAATGAATGAAATATTCCATCTTTGTGGTTTTAAAAGATACTCTTCATCCACATTGTCTGAAGGAATAGTCAGTTGCGAAATATCGTATAGGAAGTTATTAAGCAAAATCTGTATTGGCAGCATTGGCAAGAAGGGCAAAAACAAGATTGCACCAAGAACAGAAAACATATTGCCAAAATTAGAACTCAATCCCATCATTATATACTTCATCGTGTTGCCAAATATCTTTCGACCCTCTTTGACGCCGTCTGCAAGCACCATAAGGCTTTTTCTAGTCAATATAAAATCTGCCGTTTCCTTGGCAATATCGACAGCGTTGTTAACCGAAATTCCTACATCGGCACTCTCTAGCGACGGAGCATCGTTAACCCCGTCTCCCATATAACCAACAACATTTTTTTCGCTCCTAAGAGCCGCAATAACACGATTTTTTTGGGCAGGAGAAAATCTGGCAAAAATCGTAGTTTTCATGGCTTTTAAACTTAATTCTTGATCGGTAAGATGGTCTATTTCTCGGCCTAACATTATTCCCTTTATATTAATCCCAGCATCTATACATGCTTTTTTCGCAACAAACTCATTGTCCCCAGTAATAACTTTTATCTCTATACCCATCTCCTCAAGCCTGTCAATCGCCTCTCGAACATTTTCTTTTATGGGGTCCAAAAACGCCGCAAAACCCACAAAATCAAGCTCTGTTTCGTCTTTTTTGGAAAAACGCTCTTTTTCCTTGAAAATTCTCTTTGTCGCAACAGAAAGTATACGGTAACCCTCACAACTTAATTTTTCATACATATTCAAAAGTTTTTCCTTTGTAACTTCATCCAGAGTTAATAGCTTCCTTCCGTCCCAATATTGATTTGCAATCTCAAATATCTCCTCAGGTGCACCCTTAGTAATCATCAGTGTTTCGCCCTTTTTTTTCACAACCACACTTATCCTTTTCCTTTCAAAATCAAAAGGTATTTCGTCGACTTTTACATACCCACTTATATTTAGATTCCTGAAGTCTTTTACGGCTTCGTCTAAAGGATTGCTGATACCTGTTTGGAAAAAACTATTTAAATACGCCAACTTTAGTACTTCTTCATCCGACTGACCGGAAGAATTAAGATACTTAACCAGCTTAATCTTATCCTGAGTAAGGGTACCTGTTTTGTCCGTACAAAGAATATTCATACTACCAAAAGTCGGAATTGCGTTTAATTTCTTAACAATGACACCCTTTTTAGACATGGCAATAGCCCCCTTGGCCATAGTAACCGACATTATCATGGGTAAAAATTCGGGGGTAAGCCCTACAGCAATGGCTATGGCAAAGGTAAGAGATTCCAAAAAATCATGCCTTATAAAAGCATTAACCAAAAATATAAAAACAACAAAAATTAAGACAACCCTCAAAATAAAATAACTAAAATTTTTTATCCCCAAGGTAAAGCTATTTTCAAACTCTCTTTCCTGCAGCTGTTCAGCAATACTACCAAATTGAGTATTTCCCCCTGTTGCAAAAACCAAAGCCTTAGCCCAGCCGGTTACAACACTCGTTCCAGCAAAGACGATGTTGGTCAAATCCAGAGTATTAATCTTATCGTCTTCGACTTTCTTTGAATCTTTTTCTACCGGGAAAGATTCTCCGGTTAAAACAGATTGATTGACAAAAAAATCTTTAGCTTCGACGACTCTAGCGTCAGCTGCAATCAAATCGCCCGCATTCAAAATCAATATATCTCCAGGAACTATTTCACTTGCCCTCACTTCTATTTCTTTTCCATCACGTAAAACACAGGATACCAAGGCAACTTTAGCCTTAAGTTCTTCCGCAGCTTTATTAGCTTTGTGCTCTTGAAAAAAGTTAAGAACCACACTCAAAATTACCATAGCTATAATTATCGAGGCGTTGACAACCTCCCCTAAGAAAAGATTGATGACAGAAACAACAAGAAGTATCAAAATAAGAGGGTTAGAAAAATTTCTCAATAATTCAAATAAAATATGTTTTTTCTTTTGTGTATAGAGTACATTTTTACCAAGTTTCTTTTGAATTTTTAAAACTTGAGAAGAGCTAAGACCGTGAATCCCACTTTTCAAAAGAGAAAAACAACTCTGTATGTCACTCCTTGAACAATAAAACAGTAAGCTGTTTATACTACTAGGTGAAGTGGTCATCTATTTTTATTTTATATTTTAATAGTATCACAGAAGCCCACGCCTATTCTAAAAGGTTTATTAAGGAAGGTTTATTAAGGTTAATACAAAAAACAACAACAGATTCTACACCTTCCCTGAAAAACTTTAAACTCGGTTCCCCGCCAGAAAGCTTTATCAAAACCTCTTCGTAAGAAGCTGAATATACAAACTTCACAACCTTCCTGTCTTTAGCCAAAGACATATTTTTGAAAATTCTTCGGATATATATCAACTTCCACAGGTAATTATATTTATTATTCCAATTTGACTGTTAATTTCGAGTCTAGAGCTTTTGCTAGTTTTTCTAGAAAACCAATGGTGGGGTTTGCCCTGCCTGACTCAAGTCTTGCAATTGAGGCTTGTTTTGTTCCAATCTTTTTAGCAAGTTCTTCCTGTGTCAATCCCATTTTCTTTCTTGCCTCAATTAGACTAGAAATAAACTCATAACGAAGAGCAAGCCTTTTATACTCTCTTGCCACAGCTTTATCCTTCATTAATTCTTTTTTAAGCACTTTCCGGCTTTTCATATTTAGATTAGTCGTTTATCTTTATAAGTTTTTATTAATAATTAGTCAAATTTATAACCTATATGTTATAATTTGTCAAGTAAGAGTTGGTAGGCGCTCAAGAGCTAATCTTATTTCCTTTTGAAGAATTCAAAGCTCACCTTTGTATTGATGATTCGAATCATCGATACATGTAGAAATTACAACTGTAATACTTCTTTCAAAACATTTTTACAGTTTTGAAAGCTTTGATTGAATAAATTTTATTTTAAACAAAAAATTCCTTGTTTAATACTTAACTTTTAAAAATTTATTTTCTCTTGAATTAACTCAGAAGCGCAAACTAAGTGTGTCTATCTATTCCACTCCTGGAGTGT